>JAIFLK010000368.1 GCA_020049115.1 Chloroflexota bacterium
TTGCTGACCAAGTTTTTGTAGATTTAGATTATGAAGGGGCCAACGTTGCGTGCATTTTGACCAGCGA
Organism: Chloroflexota bacterium; assembly: GCA_020049115.1. Classification (GTDB taxonomy): domain Bacteria; phylum Chloroflexota; class Anaerolineae; order 4572-78; family J111; genus JAIFLK01. Next base: position 68 of record JAIFLK010000368.1, read on the forward strand.
AGGAGCCATTGTGATTGACACGCCCATGATTCCCGCCGAAGGTCGTCATTGGGCGGAAACGGTGCATAACCTCACCAAAAAAGTGCTATATGTCTTCAACACCGACCACCACCGTAATCATGTGATGGGCAACCAATATTTCGATGCCCGCGTCATTGCCCATGAATTAGCTTGGCGCGAAGTGACCAGTTATAAAGAAACGTTTATTGAGCGCACCAAAAACCTGTTCAAAAAACGTCCAGAGGTACAACGCCAATTTGATGAAATTATTGTGGTTAGGCCAGAGTTATGTTTTACAGGCAAAATGATGATGCAAAAAGGCGGGCGGGAGTTCGTTTTCATGCACATGGGTGGACATACCCCCGCCACCAGTGGGCTTTACATGCCGCAAGAAAAGTTACTCTTTACGGGTGATTTGTTAGTGGTGAATGAACACCCCTCCTTAGGGCAATGTGATAGCGAAGAATGGCTGCGTGAATTGCGCTGGTTACGTAAACAAAAATATGATTTGGTGGTGCCAGGTCATGGGCCAATGTGTAATGTTGAAGCCAGCGAGCCGTTGTCGGAATACATCCGCACTATGCGCGCCAAAGTCCGTAGCCAATACAAATCGAGTCGTAGCAAGGCCGAAGCCGCCGTCGTCATCAGCCAAATGTTAGATTTCTTTCCCTATCGGCAAGGTAAAAAATCACTCATTGAGAAACGGATTCGCGCCGGGGTGAGTCGGGTTTATGACGAAATGAAAGTTATCTACGGCAAAGAAAGCGAAATGCCCCGCCGTAGCACCCGCGAATAGGGCGCACCATGAAAAAGAGCCAAAGGATTTATTTTCCTTTGGCTCTTTTTTGTGATAAACTTTCAGTCAGCCATTATAAGGTTTCAAACCTTATAATGGCTGGTTTGCTATTTTTTAATCGTCACTGGTACACGAATTAACTTCCCGTCGTCATCTTCTTTAACGGTGAATAAATCAGCAGGGTCGGTAATACGGTCAATAAATAAAACCCCATTCAAATGGTCAATTTCATGGTGAATGACCACCGCATCAAAGCCCTCAAAGACTTGCTCAAATGGTTTGCCCCACTCATTCAACCCTTTAATATGCAAATAATGCGGACGCACCGTATCGCCAAATAGCCCTGGCAGGCTCAAACAGCCATCAAAGCCCTTATCTTCAGCTCGCTCTTCAATAACTTCAGGGTTAATAATGGTAATTACTGGCCCCGTTTTTTCTTCGCTTTCAGGCTTCGCCCCTAGCTGCACCACAAAAATTTGCATGTGGACATTGATTTGCACCGCCGCCAAGCCCACGCCTTCAGGTCGTTCTTTGAGCGTATCTTTCAGGTCACGAATGATATTTTTAATGTAACGATTGAACGCCCTAACAGGCTGGCTTTTTTTCCGTAATAACGCTTCTTCGCGTGGATATTCTAAAATTCTTTTACTGGGCATAATGTTCTCTAACCTTCCAAATTAATGTATCAAATAAATACTGGGCCGTTAATTCATTGCCGTCCTGATTCCAGTGGGAATCATTGGGCAAATAAAGTCGTTGTCCCGCTTGATGATGTTGCTGAAAAACTGGTAATAAATCGTAAAATTCAATCTTGTAGTTGGTGCAAAATTGCCAGATCAACCCTTGCGGGCGGTCTAATTGATACCCTTTGCTGTAATCAAGATTGTAGCGCGCCGCCACTGCTTGTCGCAAAGCCTCATCCACCTGAAACTCATCGGGATAAGCCACTACCATGAAATCACTGTGACGCTCCGCCAAAACCTGTTGCATCTCGGCCAATTGTTGATAAACATAATCAATATTGGGCTGATAGGTGATGGCATAGTCCCAATTGGTTATCTGCATCCGATTTTTTTCGAGTTCAAGATAATCATCCGTAGACATGGAAACCGATTGCGCCGCGGGGGTGGGTGGCGCGGCATGGGCGTTTTGCAAGGCTTTGTAAGTCGCCCATTGTTCCTCTAAAAAGAGCCATAAACGACTATGCAAAACGACTGGCTGCCCCAAAAACGTCCACTCTGGGCCACGGCTGACATCAATATTCGTAATGCCACTCCCAAAAGCAATCCGCTTACGCCCCGGGGTGGCATCAATAATATCATTGCCCACAAAAAAGCCTAACACCAATAAATCAGGATTATATTGCAGCCCATATTTTTTGAGGGCAACCAACTCCTCGCCCGTATGGGTGCGCGGGTAACCAATGTTAATGACCTCAACCCGTTCATCGCCAAACTCAGCCATGAATTTTCGCCTTAATATCGCCGTATAATTCCCATCTTGCCCACCTGCCCAATTGAATGAATCGCTCAAAATGAGAATGCGATAGGTGCCAGGCTTGCGTTCATGAGGATAATCACGGTCATTGAAGCCAAACTCATTCGCCTTAAATGCGCCCCACGTCGCATATGGTCTGACCTTAAAGCCCAGGTCATAATCATACATAAAAAAACTATTGCGAAAAACAGTTTCATTGAACACGAGCAGCAAAAATTCTAAGGCGACAAAACTCACCATAATGGTGAGTAAAATTTTGCTGGCAAAGATAACGCTACGTTTTAGATAGGGCATGATAGTTTAGTCATCAGGTGACTTCAAGTTACCTGATGACTATTATTTACAGCTAGACCATTTTTATCAATACTAATTACTTTGTTTATCGTAATGTTTTCGAACCTTCCAAATTAATTTATCAAATAAATATTGTGCCGCCAATTCATTGCCGTCCTGATTCCAATGGGAATCATTGGGTAGATAAAGCTGTTGTCCCGCTTGATGGGCTTGTTGGAAAGTTGGTAATAAATCGTAAAATTCAATTTGATGGTCGGTGCAAAATTGCCACACCAACCCCTGCGGGCGGTCTAATTGATAGCCCTGGTTGTAATCAATATTATATTGCTTCGCTATCGCCTGCCGCAAAGCCTCATCCACTTGAAACTCATCGGGATAAGCTGCCACAATGAACTCTATTTGCCGCGCTGCTAAAACCTGTTGCATGTCGGCTAACTGTTCATAAATGTAATCTACATTAGGTTGTAGCCGCGCCGCGTAATCCCAATTCGTAACCTGCATTCGATGCACTTCTAATTGGAGATAATCCTCAGTAGGCATTGAGACTGATTGTGCCATTGGCGTAGGTGTTGGTGGCGCGGCATGAGCCAGTCGCAGAGCTTTATATGTGACCCATTGTTCCTGTAAAAATAGCCACAAACGGCTATGCAAAACCAACGGCTGCCCCATAAACGTCCATTCTGGGCCGTTGCTCACGTCAATATCCGTCAAACCACTGCCCACCACAATCCGTTTACGTTCTCGTTTCGCATCAAAAAAATCATTGCCCACAAAAAAGCCCAAGACCAGCAAATCGGGATTATATTGCAGCCCATATTTTTTGAGAGCAACCAACTCCTCACCCGTATGGGTTTGAGGATAGCCAATATTAATCACCTCAACCTGTTCATCGCCAAACTCGGCCGCAAACTTGCGCTCCAAAATCGCCGTGTAATTGCCATCTTGCCCGCCGACCCAATTAAATGAATCGCCTAAAATCAAAATCCGATATGTGCCAGGCCTGCGTTCATGAGGATAATCACGGTCATTAAAACCAAATTCATTGGTCTTAAAAGCCCCCCACGTGGTATAGGGTCTGACCTTAAAGCCCAGGTCATAATCATACATAAAAAAACTATTGCGAAAAACAGTTTCATTAAATACAAGCAGCAAAAATTCTAAGGCTAAAAAGCTAAGAACCATCGTAAGTAAAATTTTGCTGGCAAAAATAAGGCTATTTTTTAGATAGGACATATTATTTTATGGCTTAAAAACTTCCAAAGTCAGCTGACTTTGGAAGTTTTATTGTTTCTAAATAATTATCATTCGTAGGACAGGCTTAAGCCTGTCCTACTTATACTGCGTATCAAATGAAAATTACACTTTTGGCATAGGAGTCCGCAAAGAATTGCGGACTCCTGATTGTTACTATGAAAGTGTAACTCTCGAATGAAATGCAGTATAGGAAGCCTTTATAGGGTTTCAAACCCTATAAAGGCTAAAATTGTCCGCAAAACTTTTGCTTGGACTTATTTAACTCGCTTTACCCATCGCCGCAGCCAAACGAGAAACTTCTAATGCGCTCACGCGCGCTTCCAAATCATTATTACCTGCTGGAGTACCTGTTGCGCGGTTCCCGCCTTCTAAGGCACTGATGCGCGCTTCCAATTCATCTAACCGTTCCGCAATGGGGCGCACGCCTACGCGACGGAGTTGAAAGGTTAAATGTAAGCCCGTGTGGTCAGACAACATGCCCGCACCCGAAACATAGTCGCTAGAAAATTCAGGGTGAAGTAAATAGGCCGTAATGCCGCCAGGCTCGCCTTTTTTAACGCCGCCACCTTGAATTTGGTCAATCTGCCCACTGCCTTGTGTTGCCACAATGAAGGCTTGGTGCGGACTAGGCGGATTCCATAAAAAGTCAGGCGTGACGGTGTAGCCATTCGCCGTACTGTAAGAAAACGCAACGGGAATATTCGGCATGGGAAAGCCATTCTCATCTACTACGAGGACAATCACCCGTTGTTCCTCAAAACTTTTGGGCGGAGTCCGCCGCGCGGCCACTAAGCGAAAAACCCCTTTGTTGGTGGGCGTAGCCTGATGTAATACTGCCGTCCAATCGGCGGCAATGTCTGCGGGTAAAGCATTAAGCGGTTGATAATTTGACATTATATTCTCCTTTGAATTACGTTAGACCTTATCAATTTTTACTGCATTATTTAACAACAATACGACTACTTACTACTTAAGTACCTAAAAGTTTTGCGGCCTATTTTAGCTCTTATAGGGTTTGAAACCCTATAAGGGCTGCCGCAGAACTTACGCTCACCTACTTACTTACCTTGTAAACGGCGTAACTCCGCTTCAAGTTGTTGCAATCGGGTTTCAAGTTCCGCCCGCGCCGTAGCCTCTGCTTGAGCTTGAGCCTCCGCTGCCTCTGCTTTGGCCTCTGCTGCCTGCGCCCTAGCCTCTGCAACCTCTACTTTAGCCTCAGTTTCCGCCTGAACTTCGCGCAAGGTGGTGTAATTGGGAATAAGCTGGCCTGCCTTATCATAACACACGAGCGTTTCCCCCTGCCAGGCCAACCAAACGCCAATCGGCTCAAGCCATAACCACCCCTGCTCATTCGGCTCAAGCATCACATAGCGACCTTGCGAATTAAGACGATAGCCCAACACTCGCCGTTGTTCCTCGCCCGCTTGCTGATGTTGGTCTACAATGATGTAATACTCTAACCCAACTACTTCATATTCATCAAATTTATTGACCAAATCTAACAAACGAGTCGAGGGCGAAGTCACCTCCACCACCAACGTCGGGCGCACGCCCTCTTTTGCTTCATAAAAAGTCGTCCAATTTTCCTCATGGCTCACCCCAAACGCCACTGAAATATCAGGCGTGTGTGGCTTTATCGTGCGATTATCCCAACCAATCCGTACATCAGCCAACACCTTTGCGGTGGGGTCATGGGCTAAATAACTGGCAAAAACATCCCCTAAATACTGACATATTCGTTCATGATAATGCGCGTGCATACGGTGGTCATCCTCTTGCGGGTGTAAAATATCCTCTAAAGTTAAGGGCTGAAGCACAAACATCATCTCCCCATCAGGCGCAAAGCGCGTTACATATCGCCACCCATACAGGTATGGGTCGGTGGGCTGTTCCGTTAAGTTCATGGTTTCAGCCATTTCTAGCGTTAATATGCTCATAACACCTCCTAGATGACAGACCTCACAGGTTTTTGAAACCTGTGAGGTCTAAAATTAACTATTCGACTAATGTTTTGGCTAAGGCGTAAATCGCCTCCACATCAAACACCTGGTCATTCGCCGCAAAAAGTTGGCTAATGGCCGCGCGGTGCGTTCTCAACTTTAACCCGCCAATGCCCAGCCCACCAAAACAATGTTTCCCATGCCGCACTTCATTATTATCCGCCATTTTCAGCCCGCCAATCCCGCTTGGTGGCACGGTGTTAAAATCCGCCAGCACCTCTAAGGTGGGGTGATTTTGCCA
>JAIFLK010000317.1 GCA_020049115.1 Chloroflexota bacterium
TACCGTTAGTTTCATTAAGCAGTGCTACGTATAATACCACTGAGGGGGCGGGCGTGCTTAGTGTGACGGTTAATCTCAACCGCACGCCGCAAGCCTACATAACGGTTAATTACGCGACGAGTGATGGCTCGGCGGTGCAGCCAATGGATTACACCACTAGCATGGGAACTTTGACCTTTAATCCAGGCCAAACCAGCCTCACTTTTAGCGTGCCAATTATTGAGGATACCATTGCCGAATTGCCTGAAACTCTCACCTTGACTCTGAGCAGCCCTAGTTATGCCATGTTGGGGCCGATAACCACCGCCATGTTGACCATTACGGATAATGACCCCGCAAAAATTCTTATGAGCCAAAGTGCGGGCAGTAGTGATGTCACGGAAGGCGGCATAACCGATGATTACGATATGGTGTTAAATGGCGCGCCAACGGGTAACGTTGTCATTACGATGAGTCCTGACGCGCAAACCATGGTTGCACCAACCATGATAACCTTTAACAATAGTAATTGGAATATCGTCCAAACGGTCATCATTACGGCGGTGGATGATGCGCTGATTGAGGGTAATCATACGAGTAGCATTGCCCATACCGCCGTCAGCACCGACCCCCGTTTTAATGGCGGCAGTGCCATTTTTGTGGTTGATGGGATTACGAAAACAACGGTTACGGTCAATGTGATTGACAATGAAGACGGTTTTACCGTCGCGCGCAGCCATGTTAGCGTAACGGAGGGTAATGTTGGCACGACCCCAATAACCTTTACTGTGACCCAAATTGGTTCAACAAGTACCGTTTCTTACACCCTTCATATTGGCTCAAACGCTACGCCAGGGCTAGATTATCAAAATTTAGCGATTGATGGTGTGGCCGCGCCAACGCAAGGCACGATAACATTCATGCCAGGCATTAGCACCGCTTTAGTAACAATGGACATCATCGGCGATTTGATAGACGAAACGGATGAGGTCATTCAAATGATTATCAGCACTTACGATTATACCATGACGACGATTATTGATGATGACACGGCGGGCGTGACGGCTTTGCAAATTACGGGTAATACCTACGAAAATGGCAACTTAACTAACTTCCCCATTGTCCTGACCAGTCAACCCACTAATACTGTTACACTTAATTTAATCAGTTCTGATACCACTGAAGGTACATTAGCTCCCGCCAGCCTCACTTTTACCGCGCTTAATTGGAATATTCCGCAAGTTGTGACCATGACGGGCGTGGATGATGTGCTGTTTGATGGGAACATTACGTATACTCTGAATGTGGCGAGTATTACGAGTTTGGACGTGCAATATGCCAACCTCACGCCAGGCGCGATTGCGACTATTACGAATATTGATGACGAACTCATCAGCAATTTGCCGCCCACGATTACCCTGACCACCACCACCATCACCACCACCGAGAACACCGCCACGCCCGCGATTCCCTTCACCTTAGCCGATGATAGTACGCCAGTCGGCAGTTTGGTCATTACGCTGACCTCCACCAACCCAACATTGCTGCCAAATGGTAATATCGTGTTAGGTGGTAGTGGGGCGAATCGTACCTTAACGCTGACCCCCGCCATGAGTCAATCGGGTACGGTGGTGGTACAAATGCAGGTGGCCGATACCGACGGCGGCGCGAGTTCGGCTTTCATTATCCTTACGGTTACACCGAATAATCAACCGCCTGTTGCCAATAATAACACCATGAACACCCCCGAAGATACCACCGTCACGATTGCCATTTTGGGCAACGATACAGATAGTGACGGGACATTGAACCCGACCAGTGTCTTAATAACCAGTTATCCGACGCATGGCACGCTCACGTTTAATGCTGACGGTAGCGTGAATTATCTCCCGACGGCGCAATTTAGCGGCAGCGATAGCTTCACTTATCGGGTCAGCGATAATAAGGGCGCGGCTTCCAATACGGCCATCGTCTTTATTGCCGTAACACCGTTTAATGACCCGCCCACCCTAACCACGCCGATTCCCGACCAAACGGCGCGGCTCAATCAACCTTTTAATTACACCATTCCCCTAACCACCTTTACCGATATTGATAACGCGGTCTTAAGCTATACGGCACGTTTGGCAGATGGTTCGCCTTTGCCAACTGGGTTGAGTTTCAATCCCGCGAACCGCACTTTTAGCGGCACCATCACCATGAGTGGCACTTGGAATATTGAAGTTACGGTCAATGACGGCGTAAACAACGTCAGCGATACCTTCATGCTGATTGTTCCTGCCAATCGCGCCCCCGTTTTGTTAACCTCCTTACCTGATGCTACGGTGGCGGTGGGGCAAGCTCTCAGCTTCAAGGTGTCGCCCAATTTTAGCGACCCTGACGCTGACCTGCTGAGTTATACGGCGAAACGATTGGATGGTTTCCCCTTGCCGAGTTGGCTGATTTTTAATGCCACAACAGGTTTATTCACGGGTAATCCGCCCACCAACTCGCCTACGGTGGCGTATGTTATTCAAGTGACGGCCAGTGACGGTAGTTTGTCGGTGGCGGATAATTTTGTGCTGACCGTGCAGGGTATTACGCCTACCGTTACGCCAACTATTACCCCGACGGTAACGGTGACTCCAACGATTACAACTACCGTTACGATTACGCCTGGCTCAGGCGGTATCACTGGGTTGGTGCGTGGGACGGATAATACTTTATTAAACAACATTAACGTTTTGGTTGACCGCTTGAATGGCTCAACGTGGGATTTGTTTGTGGCGCAAACCACCACCAACTCGGCAGGGCAATATCAATTAAGCAATCTAACGACAGGGACATATCGGCTGCATTTTGTGGATGTGAACGGTAAATATGCCAGTTTGTATTATTTTAATACGAGCAACCCTGACGCGGCTACGCCCGTCACCGTCGCGGCCAATCAAATTACACCGAGTGTCAACATGGTGTTGCCGCTTGCCCAAAGTCCAAACATTACGGTGAGTGGCAATGTGGCAACCGATGGTCTGAATGACGGGAGCGTTAACGTGGTCGCTTGGCAAGGGAGCAGCTTGAGCGTGGATTTGAAGGTGAGTTGTGATAGTGGGGTGGTGCCAACGAATGCCCAACTCGTTGTGGGCAGTGCGCCCGCTTTGACCATGACCGCCATTCAGACGGGTCAGTTTTCCACCACACTTGCTATACCGACACAGTTCGTCACGGAGGGGCAACATGATTTAACTGCCACATGGCAATGTGATGGCTTTACCCACAGCAAAGCCTTTGGGCAACTCAATTTGTATCTCTTTGACCCGAATGGGCAGATAACCGATGCCGTGACGGGGCAGGCGATTAGCGGCGCAACCGTGACGCTGTATCGCGTACCTAATGCGCTGCCTGATAGCAGCGCAACCACGCGCGACGGGGCATGTCGGGTTGGTGGAGCGTGGCAAAGTGAGCCTGCGGCCACCGTGAACGCCAGTCAACGGGTTGACCCAAATACGTTGGTCAACGGGTCGCCCATCATTAGCCCAACCATGAACCCAGAAATTACGGGAGATGAAGGGCGATTTGCGTGGGAGGTGGTGCAAGGGTGTTGGTATATTTACGCTGAGGCTAATGGTTATGTGGCGAAAAGTAGCCCCTTGGTGGGCGTGCCACCGCATGTTACTAACCTTAATTTAGCCCTCGCGCCGATTGGGAGTCCGTTACCGCCGCGCAAAATTTATTTGCCGCTAATTAAGAAATAACACAAAAAGCCCTCTCCACCGAGAGGGCTTTTTGTGGGTGCGCCAGCCTCTGGCTGGCTAGAATCGAGCCGACTAGAAGTCGGCGCACCTACTCTTAATGGAGCATTTCTTATTAACGAATCTGCTCAATATCCAAATCAACTAATAATTTAATTTCCAGCGGCAGCAGCCAGATGGTTTGATAGCCGCTAAACCCTTTAGGATTGTAATAGGACATGTAAAATTGCAATTCAAAGTTACCTACTTGAAATGCTTCATAACCATAAATGGTCGCGGTATCGGGATTGAGCCAAATATAGCCTTTATCTAGTAAATGTTGACGCAGTTTTAGATAAAAATCTTCATTCATGCGAATATCAAATTTGGCTAGATTGAGTTTTTCTAAATTTGAGATAATGTTTTGGTAGAGCGTATATTCGCGCACCACCGCTTTGGTTTCGGGGTTGAGGTTGGGGTAATTTTTACCAATGGAGATAAGATCATTGATTTGCGGGAAACGTTCAATAGCTTTGGCGAAATAGGTTTGGTTATGAATAATCAGTTCAGAAATTGAAATGTGTTCTAGGCGAGCCGCCAAATTCACTTTCTCGCCCGTCACGGTAAAATCTCGCACAAATTCATTGCCGAGATTAGAACGTAAAATTTGATTGCCATACGCCACGCCGCTACGTAACCCTAGTTTGGAGGTCTCAAAACCATATTGCAGTAAAATCTCATATAACACTTTGCATAAGGCAAATAAGGCAAAGAAATTATTTAAAATAGCATCAATGGCTTGTTCATGCTCTGTTTCACCTGCCATGTTATTATCCAGAAATACACACATGACATTATCGCCCATAAATTTATCAATGCGCCCATTGTAATGTTGGCTAATGATTTGGGTTTGTTCAAAGAAAGGTTGTTGAATTTTATTAAGATAAATAGACTTACCAAAGCCATTCAAAAATTCAGTGCTAGAGCGCAGGTCGGAAAAGCTAATACAACCACTCTCATTTTTATCGGATACCCCAAAACGTAATACATCTTCAAACTTTTCCCAGCCAGATTGCCAGGTCACTTCATCATGATAATCGCTTTGTTTCACCGAGCGACTTAAGCAACGGTCTTTATATTCTCGCTGTAAAAAGGTGAATATCTGCCGAAATTCATTATTTGCTTGCACCCCCTCTAATTTAACAAAATGGTTTGGCTGAGGCGAATATCGCTTGAATAAAACAGCATCCTTATAATCTAAATCTGGTAATAAAATATTATTACCATCATCCTCTAACCGTTTGCCTAAGTAGATAACCTCATCAGGAAAGAGGCTTGCCAGTGAGCTATCTAGGGCATAAAGCCATAATAAACTGGTGGGGTAATCCGCATTGTAGAAATAGTTCTTAATCCAATGAAGATATTTTTTGATAAGTAGGCCGTCATTAATGGGGATAAAAACACATGTTAAATCATCTAACGGGTCGGAATAAAAATAAACACGCAGCAATGCATCTAGCAGATCTAACGTGGGGTTCGTTTGCGGTTGATAATTGAGTTGGTCGGGTGAGAGGTTTTTAATATATCGCCAGATGCACATGCCTGATTCTTGTTGCTTATATGATTTTAGAATATAACGATAAAGTTGAGCATTGAGCGCACCGTAATAATCCGTTGAATCGGGCCTGATATGGTCGGGCATGGTGGCAAAAAGTTGGCTCAAGCTCGCCTCAACTTCGGCCTGCGAGTCCAAATGGGCTAATTTAGCCAATTGGTCATGAATAGTTTGAAATTGGGTTGCCAACTTGGGCAAAGTTAACATGGGCATCAGACACTCCACAAAATCACACGGTTGGCTCTATACTGCGCGAAAATTAAACTTTTCTGGAGTGTAACCCTTTAGGTTTGCCCGTTTATCGTGGGGCAAACCTAAAGGGTTACACTCCAATTTATGCCCTCGCGTTGTATACCAACTTTGTGACCGCCTAAAATTAAGATAAATAAATGATAATAGAGTTTTTCAAGTCTTAAAATTGTAATCCAATTTGAAACTAAAGCAAGTTGATAGGAACATGACATGCTAAGGCCGTTCCAAGATTTAAATCGTCCCAAATCTTGAGGAGTGATACACGCCCTCGTGTATCACGAGTTATACTGCACGAGGGGACACGTTGGAGTGCAAACCTTCAGGTTTGCCTAACGAATTATAGCGCAAACCTGAAGGTTTGCACTCCTGAAAAGTTTAATTCATACCCTCGTGCTATACTGCGCGAGGGCGTGCTAACTCCTCTTTGGGGGGTATTTTTTGGAACAGCCCAAAACAAAACTCGCTGAGGAAAATTCCTCAGCGAGTTTTAAGACTCTCGTCGTAAGTAGGTGAGCAAAAATTCTGCGGCATTATACCGATTTAATGATTTTCGTAGGGGCAGGGCTTGTCCCTGCCCAAAACGGGGCAAGCA
>JAIFLK010000143.1 GCA_020049115.1 Chloroflexota bacterium
AGGAGTTAGCACGCCCTCGTGCTAACTCGTGATACACGAGGGCGTGTATCACTCCTCAAGATTTGGGACGATTTAAATCTTGGAATGGCCTTACCCCACCACCTTCGCCATGGCCGCAAACTCACTGGCTAAGGCGGGATATAACGCCCGATAACGGGGATAATAATCGTTATACATTGCAACCGCCGCGCTCGGCCTGGTTTGCCCCGTCAACTTCACCGTTTGCCGACAGGCCGCATCCACATCAGGATAAACGCCCGCGCCCACACTCGCCAACAACGCCGCACCATAAGCCGCGCCCTCAGTCGTGTTCACCGTCACCAATTCCACGCCTAACACATCGGCCAGAATTTGCCGCCATAACGGGCTTTTCGCCCCGCCACCAGAGACGCGCACCTGCTTAATATCCGTTAAGCCCGCGCCCTTCATTAATTCAAAACCATCTCGCAAACCAAAGGCCACCCCTTCCAACACCGCGCGGGTCAGGTGGGCTTGCGTATGACGCAACGTTAAGCCAATGAAACCGCCGCGCGCCAATGAGTCAGGGTGTGGAGTGCGCTCTCCCGTTAGATAGGGTAAGAATAATAGCCCTTCGCTGCCAACGGGAACAGTTGCCGCCGCATTAACCAATGTGTCAAAATCTATCTGCGGGGCTATCGTGTCCCGATACCAGCGCAAACTGCCCGCCGCCGAGAGCATCACGCCCATCATGTGCCACCGATTGGGCATGGCGTGGCAAAAGGCGTGCATCCGTCCTTCGGCTTCGATAAAGGGCTTATCGGTACTGGCAAAAATTACGCCCGATGTTCCCAACGTTAAGGCGATAATGCCCGACTCGACTGCACCCACGCCAACGGCCTGCGCTGCTTGGTCGCCGCCGCCACCGACAACGGGCGTACCTGCCTTAAGACCCGTCGCCGCCGCCGCGAGTGCAGAAACGCTTCCTGTAACTGCCGTACCTTCGTAGACTTTAGGCATCCACGCTAACGGAATTTCTAACGCCTTCAAGACCTCCGTTGACCACTGGCGATTTTTAACATCAAGTAATAATGTGCCTGACGCATCCGATAAATCGGTGGCATAATCACCCGTTAAACGGTAGCGAACGTAATCTTTGGGCAAAAGAACATGATGCGTTTTAGTAAAAACTTCTGGCTCATGCTCCCGCACCCACAAAATTTTGGGGGCGGTAAAGCCCGTCAGCGCATCATTGCCCGTTAATTGAATCAATCGTTCCCGCCCGATAAACCAACGAATTTCATCACATTGCGAGGCCGTGCGTTGGTCATTCCATAAAATTGCGGGGCGTAATACTTCACCATTTTTATCCAACATGGTCAGGCCATGCATCTGCCCCGTCAGGCCAATCGCCGCAATTTCGTCACCTTTCGTATTAGTCTGCGCCAACAGTTGGCGAATACTACTCACCGTCGCGTCCCACCAATCATGCGGATTTTGCTCACTCCACAACGGTTTGGGGGTGGATAGTGACAATTCAGTTAAGGTCGTGCCAATCACCTGACCTTGTTCATCGGCTAACAAAGCCTTCACGCTGGTGGTTGAGGAGTCAATTCCTAAAAATTTAGCCATAATTTGAGTGATGAGTGATGAGTGAAAAAACAAAGCCCCCCCTCAGTCCCCCCCAAAGGGAGGGAAGTTTTGCTCCCTCGCCCTATGGGAGAGGGTCGGGGTGAGGGTTCTGTGTAGTAAACTCATCACTCATAATTACTAACGTACTCCCATGAGCAGTTCAAAAACGAGTTGGTCTAATTTTTCGTAAGGTTGACCTTTGGCCGCAATTTCCGCCCGATTAAATGAATGGGCTTTGAGGGCTTTGGCCTTCTCGCTGGAATATTTGCCGCCAATGTATTGCGTCATCGAGCCGTCATCCGCCGTAATTTGGGCTAATAGGGCTTGAATCTCGCTATCAGCGTTAAATTTCGCGACCTTTTCTTTTAAGATTAAGTAAGTTTTAATACAACCCTTCGCAAATTCCTTCACATCGGCCAAATCGGAGGAACGATAGGCATGGGCATCAAAATGACGACTGCCGTCATAACCCACATCTTCTAAGAACTTAACAATATAGAAGGCTTGCTTAATTGACTCTGAACCAAAACGGAAATCTTGGTCATAACGCCCGCCCCTTTGGTCATTGAGGTCAATGTGGAATAATTTACCCGCATCCCACGCCTGCGCGATGGCGTGCATGAAATTCAGCCCCGCCATTTGTTCATGCGCCACTTCGGGATTAACGCCGACCATTTCGGGGTGGTCAAGCGTAGCGATGAAGCCGAGGGCCGAACCAACGGTGGGCAGATAAATATCGCCGCGTGGCTCATTGGGTTTCGGCTCAAGAGCAAAACGATAACCGTAACCTTGCTCCATATTATATTCGCACAAAAAGTTCAGCGCATCACGAAACCACTTGCCCGCATCTAATGCACTCTTACCCGCGTCGGTTTCCGTGCCTTCACGTCCGCCCCAAAAGACATAGGTTTTCGCCCCAAATTCTGCCCCCAAATCCATGGCGTTCATGGTTTTTTGAATGGCAAAAGCACGCACTTTCGGGTCATTGCTGGTAAATGCGCCGTCACGGAAAATCGGTTCACGGAATAAATCGGTGGTCGCCATCGGCACAACCACATTATTATCAGCTAACGCTTTCTTAAAATCGCTGATGATTTGCGCTTTTTGGGCGGGCGTGGCATCAATCGGCACTAAATCGTTATCATGGAAATTCACGCCCCATGCGCCAATTTCGCCTAACATTTCAACAACTTCAAGGGGCGAAATCGCCCGACGGACAGGATAGCCAAAGGGGTCGCCGCCAGGATTGCCGACAGTCCACAGGCCAAAGGTAAATTTGTGTTCAGCTTTTGGTTGATACATGATGAATGATGAGTTATGAATGATGAATGATGAGTGAAAAACGACACTCGTAAATTTTCGAGTGATAGCGTCTAGTCATCAGGTGACTTGAAGTCACCTGATGACTAAATCCCCAATCACTCAACACTCATAACTAATTTAGGGTTACTTCGCTAAAAAATCGTTTAGTTTGACTAATATCCGTGACTGCACCGATGAGTTCAATATCAGCTTGTAATTGAATGTCTTCGGATGAACTGCCTAACATCAATTGAATGGTACCTGGCTCAACCACAAATTGCATGGCTTGATTGTAAAAGCCGAGTTGTTGGGTAAAGAGTTTGAAGGTAATGGTTTGGGTTTCTTGCGGCTCTAGGGTAATACGCTTAAAACCTTTCAATTCCTTAACGGGACGGGTTACGCCCGCTAAAACGTCCCGCAGGTAAAGTTGTACGACTTCGTCACCCGCATAATGGCCCGTGTTGGTCACATCTAGGCTAATTTCCACCGCATCCCCAATGTTAACCTCAGTTTGGCTTAAGCGTAAATTGCTAAATTGAAAGGTGGTGTAACTTAGGCCATAACCGAAGGGGTATAAAGGTTTATTGCTTAAGGCGACATATTCCCCTTTCCAATGAGAACGTCCACCTGATGGCTTGTGGTTGTAATAAACGGGAATTTGCCCGACCGCACGGGGGAAGGTGATGGGCAACTTGCCGCCAGGATTATACTCCCCAAATAGCACCTCCGCCACTGCCGCCGCGCCCTCTTCACCAGGCAACCACACTTCTAAAATGGCGGGCAGATGCTCCTCCATCCAGGTGACGGAAAGCGGGCGACCATTCACCAACACCGCAATAACGGGAGTCCCCGTTTCATAAATCGCCTGAATTAAGGCTTGTTGCACGCCAGGCAATTCCAAATCAGAACGGTCACGCGCCTCGCCGCAAGTGGCCGAGTCGGTCAAGCCTGATTTTTCGCCCACCATCACAATGGCAATTTCGGATTGTTTCGCTAGAGCAATCGCCTCCGCAAAACCAGAGGTATCCTGACTATTGACCTCGCAACCTTGAACATAACGTAAGACGGTTTCGGGGGAAACTTTGGCTTGCAAGCCTTCAAAGAGAGATTTAATCGCCACAAAATTATCTTCTAAGGCCATGTTATCAGGAATCGGCATGTTAAAAACATTATGATCCCCCTCCAGCATTTCCTGCAATGTTTCGATATGACTAGGATAGGTATAATCGCCAATGAGATGACGGACGGTATGAGCATTGGGGCCAATGACAGCAATCGAACCGATATTTTTCTTAAGAGGCAACGTTTGCCCCTCATTTTTGAGCAACACAATCGATTTTCGGGCAATGTCTAAGGCCAATTGGCGTTGAACAGGCGTATCAAAAACATCTTGGGCAGTCGCCTCATTCACATACGGATTTTCAAATAGCCCGACCATGAACTTCATTTCTAACACTCGGCTCACGCTGCGGTCAATCAGGGACTCGCTGATTAAGCCTTTGGTCACGGCCTCATGCAACGGCGAACCGTAACAATCGGTACTCGGTAGCTCCACATCAATGCCCGCGTCTAGGGCTAAAATGGCCGCGTCTTGGCGATTATCCGTAATTTTGTGGGTATCTTGCACCTGCTTAATCGCAAAATAATCTGAAACGACAATGCCCTTAAAGCCCCATTCATTCCGTAAAATATCGGTTAATAGTTCTTTAGAAATGGCACATGGTACGCCATCCAATTCATGATAGGCGTTCATAACGGACATGAGGTTGGCTTCCTTAACGGCGGCCTCAAAGGGTGTCAGGAACATTTCATGGAGTTCACGTTTGGGCAAATGAACGGGAGCCCAATTCATGCCGCCTTCGGGCAAGCCATACGCCACGAGGTGTTTGGCGGTGGCGATAACACCCTCAGACCAATTTTTGCCCTGTAAGCCCTTCACAAAAGACACGCCCATCGTGGAAACTAAATAGGTATCTTCGCCAAAAGTTTCCTCCACCCGCCCCCAACGCGGGTCACGGGTAATGTCAATGACGGGAGAAAGCCCTTGTTGCGCCCCGCCCGCCCGCATTTGCAGGCGCACCACATCGGCCATGGCCTCGGTCAGTTCAGGTTGCCAGGTGCTGGCGAGGCCGATAATCTGCGGAAAACAGGTAGCTTTACGGGCCATATAGCCACTGCAACATTCCTCATGCACCAGCACGGGGATGCCTAAACGGGTATTTTCAACCAGATATTTTTGGATAGCATTGGCAACTTTGGCCCCGTCATTGGGGTCTAGGCTACTCGCCCCAGCCACACG
Source organism: Chloroflexota bacterium (assembly GCA_020049115.1). Taxonomy (GTDB): domain Bacteria; phylum Chloroflexota; class Anaerolineae; order 4572-78; family J111; genus JAIFLK01. The sequence continues at coordinate 5,192 of JAIFLK010000143.1, forward strand.
GGTGATTTGACCAAGACCATGTGACATAATTGGGGCGGCTTTTTCGGGCGAAAAGGTTAAATTATCTAACAATTCGAACACCCAACAACTACCAAGTTGGGCAATTTTTTCGGCGAGCGTCATGCGAGAAAGTAAGTCACTGACGCGATTTTCTGTGGGTTGTTGCGGATTTTTGTAAATGGGTTGAGTCATGAGATTAACCTTAATAATTCCTTTTCAATAAAATAAAATTTAGTTATCACCATTTTATATGGCTGTATTTTTTGCAAGCGTTTGCGGTTTTTGACCAAAAAATAACATTAGACTTGACTGAATAGGTGGCTTTATATGTTACTACTGTCTCGTCAAACGTGATGGAAGGGATTTATGTTCTAGATATTCGAGGTCTTAAAGACATTGCATGCCTAAGATACAAACATCAATTCCATCATTTTACGCTTGACGAGACGCTACAGCTTTGACCGTTTTATTTTGAGACGATTCAATCAGCTAAAATCATCATTGTTTTCTGCAAGCGTTTGCAAAATTATAACATAGAAATTCTGGTTTGTCAAGAGGCAATTTATAGCAAATATTTTACCTGTAAAATTAGGTTCTTTGAGGTTCTGGTTAGTGTTTGCCCTACCTACCTAAAGTAAAGTGACAAGCACTGGTTAGATGTGGTATAGTAGTACTAACAAAATAAAAGTTAAGCAACTCATGGTAAGCCCAAAGAAATATAAATTCTTGTGGGTTTACCATCTTGAGGTCACATTGCCATGAAATGTCTTCGTTGTCAAACACCGTTATATTTACCTCATACCATTTGTCCTATACTGGATTTTAAATGAGAATTACACTTTCCCCATGTCACTCTGAGCGAAGCGAAGAGTCCCTGCAACTTTGACTTAAAAGTGAGGGGATTCTTCACTGCGCTTCGCTCCGTTCAGAATGACATGAAAAAGTGTAAGTCTCGAATGAAAGGCAGTATAATATTGAGGTTCAGGAGCTAAAAGCTTTGAAACGGTTAGCCCAAGAACTATTAAGTTATAATAACCAGAAATTACTACAAGCCATTAATGTAGGTGAATTAATAGAGGTGTGAACATGGAAGAGTCAATTTTAGAAGTGGTCTATGAAACAGCCAAGGGATTACATGAAGCAGGCGTGATGGATACCACAACAAATGATATGATTTGACTAATTTTTATGTTTATAGTTCATAACCCCTGAACAAATCAAACGGCTGAGAATTAAGTATAACTTAAATCAAATAGTTTTTGCCACATATCTAAATATTAGCCCATCTACGATTCAAAAATGGGAGAGTGGTTTGCTAGAACCCAAAGGAGCTTCTCTCAAGTTGTTAAATTTAGTGGAACAAAAAGGGCTTGAAATACTGGTTTGACTTTGCCCATGTTTATTCAACCTAAAGTCTTTGCCACCCAACCCCCTGTGCTATACTGCATTTCGTTTGAGACTTACACTTTTATGATGACCATTAGGAGTCCGCAATCCTTTGCGGACAGCCCGCAAATAATTGCGGAGGAGTCCGCAATCCTTTGCGGACAGCCCGCAAATAATTGCGGACTCCTATGCCAAAAGTGTAGTTTTCATTTAAAACGCAGTATAGTACAATACAGGGGGTTTTTATTTCCTTTTTAACCATCTTAGATTAAAATTCAACCATGCAACCTCTTCGTTTAGCCTTAATTCAAACTCACTGGCCTGGGGAACGTCAGGCCATGAACGCAACTTATCGTTATTTAGTCCAGCAGGCCGCGCAAGCAGGCGCGCAATTGGTCTGCTTGCCTGAATTTTCCATTTCGCCTTATTTTCCTGGTACGACTGACCCGCGCGGCTTTGCCTGGGGCGAAGCCTTGCCTGGAGGCGAATCGGAACAATTTTTTAGTGAATTAGCCCGCGAAAATAACATTTTCGTCGTCGGCAGTTTATATGAACGGCTGACCACCGCCGCACCCGATAGCACCAACCTAACGGATTATCGCGACACCGCTACGATTCATGCTCCCAATGGGCAAATGCTTGGCTACACCCGCAAAGTTCATATTCCGTCAGGCAAGGGGTATAATGAAACCCATTTTTTCATGGGCGAGTCGGCCTATCCCGTCCACAATTTAGGTCATATTCAGTTAGCTGTGCCGACATGTTACGACCAATGGTTTCCTGAAATGGCGCGAATTTGCGCCCTCAACGGGGCGGAGTTGATTTTTTACCCCACCGCCATCGGCTCTGAGCCGACTGCGCCAGAGGTGGATAGCATGGAAAGTTGGCAAACGGTGATGCGCGGCCATGCCATTGCCAACGGCGTTTTTATCGCCGCCGCCAATCGCATCGGCCAGGAAAACGGCGTTACATTTTATGGCAGCAGTTTCATCTGCGACCCCACAGGCCGCATGTTAGCCCAAGCCAGCCGTAATCAAACCGAAATCATCATGGCCGATTTAGACCCCCAAACCCTCACCCAATGGCGAAAGTTATTCCCCCTGCTCCAACAACGCCGCCCAGAAACGTACTTAGCAATCAGTCAGTCAACTAGTCAGCCATCAGCTTTTTAGCTGAAAGACTGACTAGCTGAACGCTGAAAGACTTTTTCAAAGGATACTTACAACGATGTCAATCATTAACTTAATCACCAATATCCCCGGCCCTAAAAGCCTAGAACTCGTGGCGAGACGTGAAGCCGCAACCGCGCGTGGCGCGGCCAAATTAACCCAACTCGCCGTCGTGTCGGCGCAGGGCGCAACCGTCACTGATGTGGACGGCAATACCCTGCTTGATTTTGCGGGCGGCATTGGCGTGTTAGCGGTGGGACATTGCCCGCCAAATATCGTCGAGGCACTCAAAGCGCAAGCCGAACGATTGATTCATCTCAGCGCGATTGTCGGCACGTATGAGTCTTATGTCCAAACCGCCGAGCTATTAAATGAAGTTGCCCCTGGCACTCATGCCAAAAAAACGGTCATGCTCAACAGTGGCGCGGAGGCGGTGGAGACGGCGGTGAAAATTGCCCGTAGCTACACGGGACGGGGCGCGGTGATTGTCTTTGAGGGCGGCTATCATGGCCGCACCAATTTGACCCTCGCCATGACCAGCAAATATGCGCTGTTCAAAAAAGGGTTTGGCCCCTTCGCCCCCGAAGTGTACCGCTTGCCCTTCCCCAATATTTACCGCCGTCCCGCAGGGCTGACCGAAGAGGAATTTGTGGATTATAGCATTAGCCAATTGGAAAATGCCATGATTGCTCAAGTTGACCCTAGCATGGTGGCCGCAATTGTGATTGAACCCGTGCAGGGCGAAGGCGGATTTATCCCCACGCCGCCGCGATTTTTGCAACGGATTCGGGAACTTTGCACCCAACATGGCATGATGATGATTGCTGACGAAATTCAATGCGGCTTTGCCCGTACGGGCAAACTTTTCGCTACAGAACATTACGGCATTGTGCCAGATTTGATGACCACCGCCAAATCACTCGCGGCGGGGATGCCTCTCGCGGCGGTTACGGGGCGCGCCGAGGTGATGGACGGGCCACACCCTGGCGGACTCGGCGGGACATATAGCGGTAATCCGTTGGCCTGTGTCGCGGCGGTAGAGGCGATTCAGATGATGCGCCAACCCGCCTTTTTAGCGCGAGCGACGGAAATCGGGCAGCGGATGCGCGGCCATTTGGAGTCGTTCCAAACGAAATATGACATTATTGGCGACGTGCGCGGCCTCGGCCCCATGTTGGCGATGGAGTTGGTGCGTGACCGTGTGAAGAAAACACCTGCGATGGAAGAGACCAACAAATTAACCCAAGAAACCCTCAAACGAGGTCTCATTACCTTACGAGCAGGTTTATACAGCAATTGTGTCCGTTTCTTACCACCGTTAAATCTCACCGATGCGGAAATTGATGAGGGCATGGGCATTGTCGGCGAGGCGTTAAAACAATTATGAATGATGTAATGTAGAGACAAGGCATGCCTTGTCTCTACATTACATCACTCATCACTCCATAACTTAATATGTATCAATTCAAACAATTGATTAACGGAGAATGGGTTTCGGCTCATAACGGTGGGACATGGGATTTAATCAATCCCGCCACAGAGGAGGTGATTGCGGCCATGCCCTTTGGCAACGCGACGGACGCGGCAGCGGCAATTGACGCGGCGCATGTGGCCTTCAAAACATGGTCGCGCACCACGCCCTATCAACGGGCGGAGGTTTTAATGAAGGCCGCCGATTGGGTGTTGCAACAGGCCGAAAATTGCGCTCGTATTACAACAGAGGAGTCGGGCAAACCTTACGGCGAATCTTTGGCCGAGTGGCGCAGCGCGGCCAATTATCTCATCTGGTTTGCGGAGGAGGCCAAACGTGCCTACGGGCGCACCATTCCCGCCCGCGTGGCCTCCCGCCGTATCAGCGTGACGCAACAACCGTTGGGCGTGGTTGGCACAATTACGGCTTGGAATTTTCCGATATATAATGTCGTGCGGGCATGGGGCGCGGCGGTGGCCGCAGGTTGTACCGTTGTGGGGCGACCTTCGGAATATACGCCGCGCACGGCCATGTTGTTAGCCAATGCGTTTGTGGCGGCGGGTGTGCCGCGCGGCGTGGTCAATGTGATTAACGGCGACGCGGCCAGCATGGGGCAGGCCATGTTAGATGACCCGCGCTGCCGCAAAATCAGCTTCACGGGCAGTACCCGCGTGGGCAAATTGCTCATGGCGGGCGCGGCTAAAACGGTAACGCGCCTATCGTTAGAGTTAGGCGGCAATGCCCCGTTGATTATCTTTCCTGACGTAATGGATGTTAAGGCTGTGGCGCAAAAATCGGTGGAGTGGAAATTTCGTAATTGTGGGCAAGTCTGTGTCGCGCCGCAACGCTTTTTTGTCCATGCCAATATTGTCGAAGAATTTACCGAACACGCGCTTGCCTTCACGAAACAAATCGTTATCGGCAATGGGTTGGAAAGTGCAACCATGCTTGGCCCGTTAATCAATGCGCAGCAACGAGAACGGGTGGAGGGTTTAGTGAAAGAAACCGTAACACAAGGAGCGCAATTGCTAACGGGTGGGGCGCGGCCTAGTCATTTAGCGAAAGGTTATTTTTATGAGCCGACTGTCATGAGCCAAGTGAAATCAACCATGCCCGTTTATCAGGAGGAGATTTTCGGCCCCGTCATGCCGATTATTCCCTTTACGGAAACGGAAGAAGTTTTAACTATGGCGAATGATACAGAATATGGCTTAACGGCCTTTGTGCAAACCAATGACCTGAACACCAGCATTTTGATGTCTGAGGCGTTAGAATATGGCATGATTTGCATTAACGATTGGCTGCCCGCAACGGCGGAAGCCCCGTTTGGCGGGGTGAAGCAAAGCGGCGTCGGGCGGGAGTGTGGCTTGGAAGGGTTGGCGGATTATATGGAAACGAAAACGACCTTTATTGGAGGGGTTAGCTAGTCTATCAGTCTGTCAGCGTGTCAGTCTGTCAGCGTTCAGCTAGTCAGCTTACAGTTTTTAGCTGACCGACTGACTAGCTGACTAGCTGATTGCTGACAGACTGACAGACTGACTAGCTCAAAATAACATGCAAACACTCAATACAACCCCTAAAGCAGATGGTTTTTGGATGCCAGGTGAGTTTGAACCCCATGCAGGTTGTTGGATGTTATGGCCTGAACGCCCCGATGTGTGGCGCAATGGGGGCAAACCCGCGCAACGTGCCTACGCGCAAGTGGCAATGGCGATTGCTGAATTTGAACCTGTGACGATGGGCGTATCGGCGACGCAATATGAACATGCCCGCCACATGTTGCCAGAGTCTATTCGTATTGTTGAGATTTCTTACGATGATGCGTGGCTGCGTGATGTCGGGCCAACAATGGTGATTAATGCCCAGGGTGAGGTGCGCGGGGTGGATTGGTATTTTAATGCGTGGGGTGGCTTACATAGTGGGCAATATTTTCCCTGGGATAAAGATGAGTTGGTGGCGCAGAAACTGTTAGAAATGGAACGTTTTGACCGTTATCGCGCCCCGTTGATTTTGGAAGGGGGTTCGATTCACGTTGACGGCGAGGGGACATTATTGGTGACGGAGCAATGTTTATTACACCCAAACCGTAATCCAAAGTTACGTCAAGCCGATATTGAGGCGTATCTGAAAGATTATCTTAATGTTGAGGTCGTGATTTGGCTAGGGGAAGGCGTTCATAACGATGAAACCAATGGGCATGTGGATAATTTGTGTTGTTTTATCCGCCCTGGTGAGGTGGCTTTAACCTGGACAGATGATGAACGTGACCCACAACATGAGATTTCAATGGACGCGTATCAGCGTTTGTTGGCGGCGGTGGACGCTAAGGGGCGCAAATTAGCGATTCATAAAATTCACCAACCCGACCCGATGTTCATTACGGATAAGGAGGCGCGGGGTATTGACATTATGCCAACCTCAAGTTTACGTAATGCCAGCAAACCGTTAGCGGGGTCATATATCAATTTTTACATTGCCAATGGGGGCATTATTGCGCCGCAATTTAATGACCACCGTGACCAAAAGGCCCTAGAAACCTTACGGGTATTGTTCCCGCAACATAAAATTGTGGGGATTCCCCTCGCCCGTGATATTTTGTTAGGCGGTGGTAATATTCATTGTATTACGCAACAAATTCCGTTAGGAAAAAATAGCTAGTCAGTCGGTCAGCTTGTCAGCTAAAAAGCTGATTGCTGACCGACTGACTAGCTGCTTAAACCATGAGCCGATTACGTGTACTAGAATTAAGCGGTAGCCCTTACGAAATGGGCTATCAGCATGGGCAAGCCTATCGCGAGGAAATTCGCCTGTTTGCCGAGGAACGGGTGCGCCTGTGTAGCGACCCCCATTGGACGGGCAATAATTTGTCACGTGAGCATGTATTGGATTTGGCGGAGGCATGTTTAGCGAAACATACCCGTTACGCGCCCGAATTGGTGGAGGAGTTGCGCGGCATGGCGGCGGCCACCGATTTGAGTCTGGCCGAGTTAATTATTGCTAATGGGTTTACTGATTTTATTGATTTGGTCTATGCCACCCCGCCTGCTGTACCGCCGTTGAATCATCAGCCTTTAATCCAATTCGCCCCGCTGAACGCGGGGGAAACCCACCCCGCTGAGTCAGGGTATACCCCCCCCCTACCCCCCCCTGAGTCAGGGGGGGGAGATGGGGGGGGTTGCACCGCGTTTATTGTGCCAGACCAGGCCACCGCTGACGGACAGGGCTTTTTTGGGCAAACGTGGGACATGCACAACACCGCCACGCCATATATCATTTTATTGCGCTGCCGTCCTACAGATGGCCCCGCCTCGTTGGTCTTTACCATTACGGGCTGTGTCGGCATGATTGGTCTGAATGATGCGGGCATTGCAGTGGGTATCAATAATTTGTTAGGCGGAGATGGGCAAATTGGCGTAACCTGGCCGTTTGTGGTGCGCCAAATATTACGCCAAACCAACTTAGAGGACGCGCTCAATTGTATCATGGAGGCCAAACTCGCGGGCGCACATAACTATATGTTATTTGATAAAACGGGACGAGGTTATAATGTGGAGGCCATGTCCAGCCGTTATCAAGTGACCGAGTTGCGTGATGACTGTTTGGTGCATACGAATCACTGTTTAATTCCCCGTAACTGTTTGGTGCATACGAATCACTGTTTAATTCCCCGTAATAATGAGGTCGCCCGCCCACGTACCGCCGAGTCCCAGGCCAGTTCTGAGGCGCGCCAAAGTATGGCTGAACAATTATTAAGCCAACGCCCCATTACGGTGGAGAACCTCATGGAACTAACCCGCGAGCCTGAAGCCATTTGTGTGCGCGCCACGCCCCCGTTACATATAGAAACCTGCGGCGCGGTCATCACTCGCCCCGCCAGTGGTGAACTTTGGGCGGTGTGGGGTTTGCCGTCAGAGAATGAGTACGAAAAGTTTACTATTTAGTTATTTTGCTATATAATGCTGTAATGAATAGACGCGGACAAATGTCCGCGTCTGTCATATTCCCTTAACCCATATTGTAAAAACTTAGTTTCTAAAATAAAGGAGTTTAACATGGCGATAGATAAACAGAACGCAAAAGCACTATTAGAGGGTTTTAATGATTTATTTGACATTACAATTTCTTCGGTACCAAATATATCACCACAAATTAGTGATAAGGTAAAGGAGATAATTATAGGCGAAACATTTAAAGAAATTGATCGCTTAATTATTAATGGTAGGGGTCCCAGGATTTACTTGCTTGGACGTAGTGGACATGGAAAATCCTCAGTTATTAATCGTTTATCAAATCAAAATTTGGCTGAAATAGGCGGGGTTGCAGGCCCAACAACTTCTAAAGCTGAGTTATATAACATTAGATTTGAAGA
>JAIFLK010000360.1 GCA_020049115.1 Chloroflexota bacterium
TTAATTGGCGAGGGCGAATATCCGAGCGTGGCCGCGAATGGGCAGATGGTTTTCAAGGGCTGGGGTAATACCGCGTATGGTTTACGAATTGGCGGCATTGCGTTAGATAACGTCAAACCTCTGACCAATGTTGATGAAGATACCGCGCCCACCTTATCACCTGATGGCAAGAAAGTGGCCTTTATGTCTCGGCGCGAAGGGCAATGGGATGTGTATGTGATTAATGTAGATGGTAGCAATCTCAAACGCCTCACCACCGACGCGGCCAATGACGGCTTGCCCACCTGGTCGCCTGATGGTAACGCCGTCGCCTTTGTCAGTAATCGTGGTGGGCCCTGGGCAGTTTGGGCCATGAGTCCTGAAGGGGACGGTCAAAGTCAGCTATTTACGATGGAAGGTCCGTCAGATGGCTTTGTGGGTTCAGATACATATGCCAGCCGAGGTTGGGCGGAAGAGCGCATTAGCTGGACTAAATAGCTTTTCCAACTATTCATCCGATGACTAAAAACTACATCACCTTCTCCGTAAAAATACGGAAATTTTCCTCCGTGATTTAGCGGAAGAGAGTTCCGTAAAAACATGGTTGAGTTTTGGAGTGTCTAAGCTATACTCAATAGGACATTCAAATTAAAAACCACCCCTGTCCAACAAAACTATTTCTCTCAGTTTAACCAGAGTCAGCCCATGTGGACTGACTCTTTTTTATTGTAACTGAGTCGTGGAGTCCAAATCTTTAGATTTGAGCAATGGGGGACAAATCTAAAGATTTGAACTCCACCTTGTCCACGACTGATTTATACTGCATTTCATTCGAGAGTTACACTTTCATAGTAACAATCAGGAGTCCGCAATTCTTTGCGGAATCCTATGCCAAAAGTGTAATTTTCATTTGATACGCAGTATAGAACATTTATATATGAGGAAAATAACGATGTATAAACTTACCCAATTGTTTTTTGTAATTAGTTTTTTAACCCTATTCATGGTAGGAGCTAATCACGCTCAGGCCGAGTCCCCGCGCCAAATTGGGACGGCGGTAGCCCAAACACAGCCCGTCGTTCAGGCCGCTTTTAGCGGTTGTGGCAACGAAACCATCTCCGCTACGCGCAGCGATTTTGAGCAAGAAGTGGTGCGGTTGGTGAATGAACGGCGTAAAAGTCGTGGTTTGCCACCCTTCAAGGCTGAATCAGAGCTATTTGACTCGGCTCGTTACCATGCCTTTGACATGGGGCAGGATAACTATTTTGACCATAATAGTTATGACCGCAGTGGCGATAATTTGGTTGAAGTCTGTGAGACCTTTGCGCGTATCGCTAAATATTACGATTTTATCAGCGCGGCGGAAAACATTGCTTCAGGGCAACTTTCGCCGACTGAGGTCATGACCGCTTGGCTGAATAGCCCTGGCCACCGTGATAACATTGATAACACCAGTTCATGGGAAATCGGCGTGGGCTATTATGATGGCAGTGGCGATGATGCGCCCTATTGGGTGCAAAATTTTGGGCGGCGCGCCAATGTTTACCCTGTAGTGATTGATTACGATGCGGCGGAGACGGATACACCCAATATTTCGCTTTATGTCTATGGGCGCGACACCTGGACGGAAATCCGCTTACGAAATGATGCCGATGGTTGGGGCAATTGGCAACCCTTCAGCGCAGATATTATTTCATGGACACTCAATAACCTCATGGGCGAGCGCACCGTATCCGTACAACTTCGTAATGGAAATAGTGAATCAGCCATTAGCAGTGACACCATTATGTTGACCACAGGTGGCAGTAATACTGCTACCCCAACGGCTACCTCCACCGCCACACCCTTACCAATTCCTACGGCAACCATGACTCCAACTTCGGCTAATGGCAATTTACCTGACCTAATTGTTACAAGCATGAGCATCGGTTTAGACGATAACCGCAGTTGTGGCGCGTCAACGCCTTTGGGTTTGCGCGTCAATTTCACTAATCAAGGCAATGCGGCGGCGGCAGCGTTTATATTAGAAATAAACAACAGCACGCAAACCACCATCAGTGGGCTGGCGACGGGCGCGAGTGGTTCATTTTGGTTTAACGGCGTGAGTGGAGGTGAAATGAGCGCGGTTATTGACGCATCTGCACAAATTACTGAAAGTAACGAAAATAACAATACCCTGACCCAAATGGTGCCTGTCCCCACGCCTATTCCCACTTGTACCCCCGAAGGTCGCCCGACGGTGGATAGTGGCGGCACCCCTACCGCCACGAGTACGCCCGTTATCCGCCCCACGATTGACCCTGGCACCGCCACCAGTACACCCGTTATCCGCCCGACGGTTGACCCTGGCACCACCGTTACAGCCACACCAGGCGGAGCAATTTCAGGTGTAATCAAATTGCAAGGGCGCAATGATTACAGTGGCGTACAAATTTGGGGCAGTGATAGCGCGTGTAGTAACAATTATAACGGCACAATTTTGGTCACGACCAATGGTTCAGGGCAATTTACTGTAACGCCTAATCATGGTTACAATTGTTTATATGTGGTCAAGGCGGGCTTTATCTTGGGGCAAAATAGCCAAACGGGGGGCAACCTCGGCACGATAACCCTGCCTGCGGGCGACATGAACCAAGATGGCGTGATTGATATTTTTGACGTGGCCTACGTGGGTTTGCGCTACGACGGCAGCGATTTATCGGCTGATTTGAACATGGATGGCAAGGTCAATATTTTTGATATTGCCCTGGTGAGTGGTAATTATAAGAAACAAGGGCCGCTAACGGCATGGCAGTAGGGATATTACCATAGCCATTATAAGGCTTAAAGCCTTATAATGGCTAAAAGAGGTCATTTCAATGAAATGGCCTCTTTTTGGTTATGTTGGTTGAAGATGATTTGGGTGAGAGGTAAAACCTTAAAGTTAGAAAAACAGCCTCAAGGTAAGGTTGACGGCTTTTCGTATTTGTAACGAACTTGCTAATTTGAGATTGGATTGAATTGCAGTATAATAGCCCCTTAAGCTAATTTTACACTATCAGAGCTAATCCGTTCAAAAATCAAGAGGTAATTCAATGGGTTACAGTAAATATAAAAATATCAAAACTGTAGTCAAAAAATTTAATTTAGCAGCCCAAGTGGTGTCACTTTTTGCCAATGTGACTCCCGTTGAGCCAAGTCAGTGGCTGCAAGAAACGCTCCAATTGGCGCGTTTTTTACCCTTGACCAACGAAAAATCTAAAGCTGAACGGATTATCTCGCCCATTTTGATTGAGGTAGCAAAGTCATATTACGATAAAATCTCGTTTTTTTCAGGCGAGGCCATTAATGTTAAGCCCAAAGATAACTTAGCGGGCGAGTGTGACTTTGTTTTTACGCGACAACCTCACAGTGCCTATCTGGAAGCCCCGATTATTTCGTTAGCTGAAGCCAAAGATGAGGACATGGAATGGGGCATAGCGCAATGCGCCGCGCAACTCTATGGCACGAAACTTTTTAATGAAATGGAAGGTCAAAATATTCCGATACTTTACGGTTGTGCTACTGATGGCATAGAGTGGCGATTTATGCGCTTTGAAAATAACATTTTTTACCTTGATAACAAAATATATACCGATTTAAGAGAAATTTTAGGCATGTGGCATACCATTATTCAGCTTTATGTCGGTAGCCCTACACCGTAAGTTATGAACTGCTTTTGCAACGAATTACACGAATTTTACGAATTGGCTTGTTTCTAATTCGTAAAATTCGTGTAATTCGTTGCAAATTTTAAGCTAAAACCTCAATGACTGAACCGATTAACTTATTTCATATTGCTGACATTCACATTGGTATGGAAAATTACGGCAGATTAGATGCCGCGTCGGGGCTGAATAGCCGCGTGCTGGATTTTTTGCGCCGATTTAGCCAAGCCATTGACCTTGCCATTGAGCAAGAGGCCGATGTCTGTATTTTTGCGGGCGATGCCTACAAAAATCAACGCCCTACGCCCACCTTTCAGCGTGAATTTGCCCGTCGCGTCAAAAAACTGGCCGATGCGGGGATTCCCACTATCTTATTAGTTGGCAATCATGACATGGCAACGGCTGACCGCGCCGCCAGTAGTTTGGACATTTTTGGCGTGTTAGATGTGCCAAATACCTTTGTGGCGAATCGTGAACAACTCTTTCAAATTACATGTCGGCGCGGCCAACCGTTACAAGTGGCAACCATTCCTTATCCACAGCCAAGCCGCTTATTGACCCAAGATAAATATCGTAACCTTTCGATAGAAGAATTAGATACCGAATTGGGCAACATTGTCGCAACGAATATCGCCGATTTAGCGGCAGAGGCGCGAGAACGCCCTGGTATTCCCGCCATTTTAGCGGCGCATTTATCCGTTGGTGGGGCGACCCAGGGCAGTGAACAAAGCGTGATGATTGGGCGAGATGTGGTCATCTTAAAAAGTGTCATGACTGACTCCATTTGGGATTATGTCGCATTAGGACATATTCATAAACATCAAGATGTTAATCAAGGGCAATATCCACCGATTATTTACCCTGGTAGTTTGGAGCGCATTGATTTTGGCGAAGAGGGCGAACGTAAGGGTTTTGTAATGGCAGAGGTGGTCAAGGAGCAAACGACGTGGGAATTTATCCCCGTTGACTCCCGCCCTTTCTTAACTATTCGTATTGATGCCACCAAAGCCATTGACCCTATGCAGATGATTTTGGCCGAATTAGCCGAACATCCGTTAGATACCGCCATTGTCCGTTTGATTATTAAAGCCACCGCCGAACAAGAATCCTTGCTTGATGACAAGCCTATTCGCGAAATCTTACAAAAAGCAAACTATATTGCCAGCATTGTGCGCGATATTGACCGCCCGCAACGCCACCGCTTTAATATTCCCACCGAAGGATTGACCCCGCCTGAAGCACTCAAACTCTACTTCTCCACCAAAAACATGTCCGAAGAACATCAAATCGAATTATTTCGTTACGCCGAAACAATTTTTGAGGCAGGCGTTTGATAATTAGGAATTAGGAATTAAAAAATTCCTAATTCCTAATTCCTAATTCCTAATTCCCTTGCATCTCGCCCTCAACGCTTGGTTTGCCGACAACCCTAACGTGGGAAGTGGGCAATATCTTAAGTATTTATTGCCTGCGCTCTTAGAGCTAGATAGCTCATTACACATCACTTTAATCGCGCCCAAACCCTTAAGCGGATTGTTAGCACATGAACGGCTGCATGGGCTAGTCGCGCCCACGCCATTTCGTAATCCTACGAGTAATCTCGCCAAAGTGTGGTTTGAGCAAATCGCCTTTCCCCGCGTATGTCGCCATATTAAGGCTGAAGTCGCCCATGTCCCCTATTTTGGCTCACCTTTATATCCCACCTGCCCCACTGTTGTTACCATTCATGACCTTATTCCCCTCATTTTACCCGCCTATCGTGGCGGCCTGTTAGTGCGCCTTTATACTGCCGTAGTTGCCCGCGCCGCCCGCCATGCTGACCTCATCATGGCCGACTCGGAGGCCAGTCGGCGCGATATTTTGCAACATTTAGCCATATCCCCAGACCTAGTCCGCACTGTTTATCTCGCGCCCGCGCCCCATTATCAACCTCAAAGTGACCTCGCCGCATTACGCCAAAAATATCATTTGCCTGACAACTTCATCTTATATTTGGGCGGCTTTGATGTGCGGAAAAATGTTACAGGCTTGCTCCATGCCTACGCGCAATTGCCCGAATCCACGTGCCAAAATTACCCCTTAGTGATTGCGGGCGGCATCCGCAAAATAGACACGCCCTTTTTTCCTAACCCAATGGTCATGGCACATCAATTAGGCATTACGGTTCATTCTACGGGTTGGGTAGCGGAGGAGGATTTGCCTGCACTCTATAGCGCGGCCACCGTTTTTGTCTACCCGTCCCATTACGAGGGTTTCGGCCTGCCCATTTTGGAAGCCATGGCCTGTGGCACACCCGTTATTACCAGTAATACTTCCTCTCTGCCTGAATTGGCGGGGAAGGCCGCTTTACTCATAGACCCCACCAACTCTACGCAACTTGCTGCGGCCATGCAACGCTTATGTAATGAGCCAACCTTACGTGCTGACCTCCATGCACGCGGGCTGGCTCAAGTGAAAAAATTCTGACCTCCATGCACGCGGGCTGGCTCAAGTGAAAAAATTTAGTTGGACTGAAACGGCGCGCCAAACCCTAATAATTTACAATTTAAGCAAATAAACTTTGCGCCACCACACCAATGCCTGCCAACACTTGTGACTCAATGATTTCTTCACCGAGATATTGCCCTAACAAGGCATACTCTCCGCCTGACAAAATATAAACCTCAACCATGCGCGCTTTCGGGTCAACGAGCCAATATTCCGTTATGCCCGATTGTTCATAGACATCAAATTTATCATGACGGTCAACGCGCACACTGCTTGGCAAAATCACCTCCACCACCAAATCGGGCGCGTCGTTAAAAAATTTTGCTCCTGATATAGGTTGTCGTTCAGCCCGAATAAATAAGACATCAGGCTGAACAGGTCGCGTATCTTGCGATAAATGAACCTCAAATGGGGCTGTAATTACCACCCCCAGATGATTCTTCTTGACGAAATTTCGCATTTCTGCAAAAATTTCTCCACAAATATATTGATGGTCATAACTTGGTGCGTTGCCCACAAATAAAACTCCTTTGATAATTTCGTACCGTTTTCCGTCATCAGGCAAGGCCAAATAATCGTTATATGTCCAAACTTTCTGTCGGTTAGTCACGGTGGGGGTAATTAATGCTACTGTCATAATGCCTCCTAAATGTTCACTCAATTTCTGCTCATCATGGTAATAGATGAAGGGTCAATTGCTAAACTAGATTGACTTTTTTAATCCCTTGAGGCTATAATATATTAGAACATTCGCGTGGAGTCCAAATCTTTAGATTTGACGGTCAAATCTAAAGATTTGGACTCCACTATTAAGCTAACCCATGATTCAAAACAAACGATTTTTTAACACCGCAGGGCCAATCAAAGAAAATATACATTATAGTTTACCTTCCTTAACGCGACTAAATTTAGCTGAGATACAATCGCTTATTGACCAAGAGAAATATTTTGTACTCCATGCGCCGCGCCAGACGGGAAAGACCTCCGCGTTATTGGCCTTAATGAAATATCTCAATGAACAAGGGCAATATCGTTGTCTCTATTGTAATATTGAAGCCGCGCAATCGGCGCGGGAAAATGTAGAACGGGGCATTAAGGCGATTCTGGGTGAAATTTCCTCGCGCGCCCGTGATTTTTTACATGATAAATTTTTAATTGAACACAGAACTGAGTTGTTTACCCAATCTAGCCCTGATGTCATGTTAAATGAGGCTTTGACGATCTGGGCAGAGTCTAGCCCCAAGCCGATAGTATTGTTAATTGATGAGGTTGATGCCCTGATTGGAGATACGCTGATTTCGGTGTTACGCCAATTACGTTCTGGTTACGATAAACGCCCTACTCATTTTCCCCAGACCATCATTTTGTGTGGGGTGCGAGATGTGCGCGATTATCGGATACACTCTGCCGCCGAGAAAACAATTATTACGGGCGGGAGTGCCTTTAATGTGAAGGTCAAATCATTACGTTTAGGTAATTTTACGGCGCAAGATATTGTTACTTTGTACCATGAACATACCCTTAATACAGGGCAACCTTTTGCGGAGGGGGTGTTGCCTTACGTGTGGGAATTGACGGGGGGACAACCCTGGTTGGTCAATGCGCTGGCGTATGAGGTTTGTTTTGAGATGGTGGCGGGGCGTGACCGCACTCAGCCAATTACATTGGAGATGATTAATGAAGCGAAAGAGAACTTGATATTACGGCGGGAGACGCACCTTGACCAATTGGTGGATAAATTGCGGGAGGAACGGGTGCGGCAGGTGATTGAGCCGATTTTGACCTCAGAGTCTGAGCCTGAGAATCTGAATGAAGATGACGTACAATATGTAATAGATTTGGGGCTGATTAAGCCCACGAAACCTTTGGAAATAGCCAATCGGATTTATCAGGAGGTGTTGCCCCGTTGCTTAACAAATACCACGCAAATGACCATTACGCATGAAACGGCTTGGTATGTGACGGCGGATGGGTTACTAGATATGAAGAAACTCATGGCCGCATTTCAGCAGTTTTTTCGTCAACATTCGGAACATTGGCTGGAACGGTTTGATTATAAAGAGGCGGGGCCGCAATTATTATTACAGGCGTTTTTGCAACGGATTGTGAATGGGGGCGGGCGGATAGAACGAGAGTATGGACTCGGCCATCAACGGACAGATTTGTTAATTATTTGGCCTGGGCGAATAAGCGAACAAACACAAATCCAATATGTTGTGATAGAGTTAAAAATATTACATGGCAAGCTGGAGACCACCATTGCAGAGGGGATTAAGCAGACCTGGAGTTACATGGATAAGTGCGGGGCGGTAGAGGGGCATTTGGTAATATTTGACCGCACTCCCGATAAGCCCTGGTCGGAGAAGCTGTTTAAGAAGAAACGGACGCATCAGAAGCAGGTCATTCAAGTGTGGGGCATGTAAAGGGGTTGACTTTCCCCCCCATTCCATGCTACAATGTCAGCAATTTACGGAGGACACGGTGATGAAATTGGCAGTTTTGGCAAAAAACGCTAAAATCGCAGGTCAACAACTAGGGTTACTTAGCCTTAGTTTCATCTTTCCGTTGCTTCCGACTACTGCCCTTAGTTAGGAATGGCCTTGTTATTGTCTCAAAAGCCAGCCAGTCGGATAGACTGGCTTTTTTTATTTTTATTGCCCAGGAGAAAAAAATGACCGACAAATATAATCCCCAAGAAATTGAAGCCAAGTGGCAAGCCGAGTGGCAGGCCACCGAGTTGTATCGGGCGGTGATAGACCCCGCCAAGCCCAAACATTACGCCCTGACCATGTACCCCTACCCTAGCGGCGACCTGCACATGGGGCATTGGTACGCCATGTGTCCCAGTGATGCGCGGGCGCGCTGGATGCGGATGAAGGGATATAACGTTTTATTTCCGATGGGCTTTGATGCCTTCGGCTTGCCCGCCGAGAACGCGGCCATAAAACGGGGGATTCACCCTAAAGAGTGGACGTATAAAAATATTGAACGGATGCGCGGCCAGTTGCGCTCGATGGGCGCGATGTTCGATTGGTCACGCGAGGTGGTGACGGCTGACCCTAGTTATTACAAATGGACGCAATGGTTTTTCCGTAAATTGTATGATTTGGGCTTGGCTTACAAAAAATTATCCCCTGTAGATTTCTGCCCAACCTGTAATACCACGTTAGCTCGTGAGCAGGTGTGGGGTGATGACCGCCATTGTGAACGCTGCGGTACGCCCGTTATTAAGAAAGAGTTAAATCAATGGTTCTTCAAAATTACCGATTATGCCGAACAATTATTGAACTATTCCGAAATGAATTGGCCTGAACGGGTGCAAATTATGCAGACCAATTGGATTGGGCGCAGTGAGGGCGCGGAGGTGGTTTTTAAGACGGAGATTGGCAACCATGACCTGCC
>JAIFLK010000030.1 GCA_020049115.1 Chloroflexota bacterium
TCATAGATGATACGCGTCCAGAGATGGGTGGGGAAATAAAATTGGTCGGGCGGTAACGCGGCCAATGATTCTAAATGGGCTAGGTTATTGGTGGTGAGAATTTTCTGCCACAGGGCGCGATAATTAAGCCAGCCTAACGCTAAGTTATCTAACAATAAGGTCGGGTCAAGTTCGGGCGTGGTCGCATGGAGCGTGGGCGAGGCAAAGCGAGTGAGGGTGGAAATAGAATGACGCTTTCTTTCAATATGCCAGTGGCGGCGGTAGCTATTGACCAGCGAAAACATAACGCTCATGGTGTGTTGAAATTGCGGTTGCGATTGTAATATTCTTTGGGTAATTTGTTGCGCCGTAATCTCGGCGGCGGGAATGGTGGGGATTAAATGGGGCAGCCGTGTGACTTCATTTCCATGAGTGAGGTGGGGCGTAGGCCATATTGCTTGAAAGGGTTCTATCGGGGTGGAGCTATATTTTTCGCCGAGGGCGGATTGTGCCACTCGCCAGTCACGCAGAACGCTATAGGCGGTCAACCATAAGGGCAGCCCCCACAGCGCGACCTCCGTTTCCCAAATATCTTCATCTAACATAGCCCCCGCCAATTGCGGCGAGAGGGCAAAATCGGGCGCGGCGGGGTGGCGAATGTTCTGTTTCCATAACGCCCGAAACATGGGATAAATGATGAGGTCGCTTAATGCTCCGTCAGGCAAGAGCCATTGATAACGCGGCATGACTAAATCGGCTTGGTCATTAAAAATGAGGTCAGCCAAGCCCGCCGTCCAATGAGGCGTAATGGTTTGGTTATTACTATCCAAAATAACAATCGCTTTCGCATCTAAGGCCAATGCTGCATCCAGCGTCGCGGCAATGGCGTTGCCACGTCCGAGCGCGCCCGTATATCGCCCACTGACCACGGGAAAGCGATGTTGCGTGGCTTGGGTAACGATAGCGTGACGCGTGGCGGGGTCAAAACCCGCATCGGCATTAACCAAAACGGTGCGCCATTGAGGGTAATGTTGCTGCGCGCCTAATAAAGCCACCTGCGCCACATGCGCGGCATGGGGGGCATTTTTATAACTCGGCAAGCCAATCACCAAATCAGCCTGACCGATTTGTTTGAGTTGCGCCTGCCCTTCCTCACGAAAAATAGAATGATACATAGATTATTAGCGAGTCAGTCTGTCAGCGAGTCAGCTAAAAGCTGATTGCTGATTAGCCGAACGCTGACAGACTGACTTGCTGAACGCCGACTTGCTGAACGCTGACAAGCTGACTTGCTGACAAGCTGAACGCTACCAGACAAAAATTAAAATTAAATCGTTGACATTCGTATGCGTTGGCCCCGTCATGATAAGGTCATCTAAAGCCTTAAACAAATTATACGCTTCATGATGGTTTAAGTGTGCTACGGCCTCTAAACCCAAAGCCCGCGCTCGGCCTACGGTTTCGCCATCTGCCCACGCCCCCGCCGCATCCGTCGGCCCGTCATTGCCATCCGTCCCCAGGCAGGCTATCAAAATGCGCGGCCAACCCTCTAGGGCGATGGCCGCTGCTAAGGCCATTTCTTGATTGCGTCCGCCATGCCCGTGAGGTTCATGTAAGGTGACGGTGGTTTCGCCGCCCAAAACCAGGCACATGGGTAACGGTAAATTTCCTTCACCCCGTTGTAATCCTTTGGCTAACGCGGCCATGACGCGCCCGACTTCGCGCGCTTCGCCTTCGATAAAGGTGGTCAAAAGTTGCGCCTGCCAGCCTGCCGTTTGCGCGGCCGACATTGCCGCTTGCGCCGCCACGCGATTGCTGCCAATAATAAAATTTGTCACTTGCTGAAATATGGGGTCATGGGGTTTGGGTGTTTCGGCATGTTGCCCTAAGCTGCCTGCTTGCAAATGTTGAATAATCGCGCGGGGTAATTTAGCGGCTAAATTAAATTGATTGATAATTGTTTCGGCTTCGGCAAAGGTGGTTGGATCGGCGACTGTGGGGCCAGAGGCAATCACCTCTAATGGGTCGCCGACGACATCCGATAGAATGAGGCTGATAACCGACGCGGGCATGGCTAATTCGGCTAAACGTCCGCCTTTGACCGCTGATACATGTTTGCGAATAGTGTTAATTTGGTTAATGGTCGCGCCGACGGCTAATAAAACTTGGTTCGTCGCTTGCAAATCGGCCAGCGTCAACCCCTCGGCGGGCAGGGTGAGCAAGGCCGAGCCGCCGCCTGATATGAGGCAGAGGACGGTATCCGCCGCCGTCGTTTGTTGTAATAAAGCGACTAATTCCCGCGTGGCCTGTAAGCCCGCGTCATCTGGCACGGGATGACCCGCCTCAATAATTTTTATGGGTGAACCAGTCGGCAGGGGTTGACTGTAACCATATTTAACAATAATAATGCCCGCGCTGATTTTATCCGCTAATAATTGCTGGACGGCTTTAGCCATGGGTGCGCTGGCTTTGCCCGCGCCGATGACGAATAAGCGGCCTTGAGTTTGCTGTAAGGGGGTTAATATGTCGGGGTGTTGCGTAAAATAATGGCTGACGGCTCTTTCGGGGTCAACGGCTTGGAGGGCGGCTTGCATGATAGGCCAAACTTGGGGGCGTAATTGTATCATTTTGTTAAGGCATCGACGGCGGCGGCTGCCGCTTTTTCAGGGGTGGATTCTCCCGTTAATACCTCTTGAACGGCTTGTTGTAAGATACGCCCAATTTGGTCATAGCCTGAAAAACTGGGTTGTGGTATCGCCGTATTAAGTTGCTCATTAAGAAATTGCCAATAAGCGGGGTTATCAACCGAAATTTGTTGATAGGCTGAGGTGGTGGTGGGAATGGAATAATTCGTTTTATTCCAGTTGGTATTATTGTTTGTTGCGAGAAACCACTCTAATAAATTGAGGGCGATTTTCTGCCGATTAACATCCTCCGTGACCAAAACGACAACCCAGCCTCGTGTAATGGCAATGGGAATGTCATTGGGGGTTTGGGTCGGTAGGCGAGTAAAGGAGGTATTTGATAAGGTGATGATGTTGGTTAAATATTGTCCTACGCTGACCTGAGCGACGTTCACTTGACCATCAACATATAACGGCCAAACATCTTCCAGTAAATTGGCCTCTAATAAGGCATTATCAATGACTTTTTTATCTAAAGCCTGTTGATAAATTTTCAAAACAGTTTGTAATACTGCTCCGTCAATTTTGGGCAGACCTTGTTCATTGACTAAACGGCCACCCGCTGAAAAATATTGCGACAGTGTTGCGCTGTTGACTAAGCCATTAATGCCTTTGGCTTGAAAGGCAAATTTAACTTTATCGGTTAAAATATCGCTCCATAATAATGGGGGGGTGGTCAGGGTTTTCGTATTATAAATCAAATGTTGCATTTCCAAACCTAACGGCACGCCCAATAATTGTCCGTCAATCGTGCCAATTTTACGGGCTGCGGGGAGTAAATCTTGGGCAATGGCGCGGTCTAAACGACCATCTAGCGGCACAATTGAGCCATTTAGGTGCGCTTGTTCCAAATCAACGGCGTTAATAATCGCAATATCGGGCAGAGTCGTTGGGGCAACCTCTTTCGCAGTCCGTAAGAAATCAAGCATGCCGCCCTTGCCACTCGGTTTTTTTAGAATAACGTCAACTTTAACATCTTTATATTGGTACTCAAAGTTACGTAATATGGCGCGAAATAAATTCCCCGTATCTCCCTCCGCTTGCGCTGAAACTTCCTCCACCGTCCATAAGGTTAAAGTTTTGACCGCTTCAGGAGTGGGTGTGGGGCTTGGTGTCGTGGTGGGCGGTAGTAAGGTGGGCGTAATGGCTAAGGTCGGCGTATTAGGCAAAAGTTGGGTTATGGGCGTGGTGGCTTGGCAACCCAGAATGAGAGCTATAAGGCTTAATAAAAATAAGATTATTACATAATTAAAGTTGTACCAGGCTAGTTGGGATGTGGATTTTAACATTATTATCCTCTTAAGTTGAATGGCCTTTATTATACCATAACTTCGCCATGAATGACTTGCTGATTTGCTTGGGTTTCATTAAAATGGGGCCTATCAAAAGTTCAAGGAGTTATTACGATGGATTTAAAAAGTACGATTCGCCATGTCCCCGATTTTCCCAAGCCAGGTATTTTATTTTACGATATTACCACTTTACTTAAAAATCCGTTGGCCTTAAAAGAGACGGTTGACCAATTAACCCAACATTACGCCAAGCAGCCGATTGACCTGATTGCGGGCATTGAGTCACGCGGCTTTATTTTTGGTCTGCCGTTGGCCTATCAATTGGGGTTGGGTTTTATACCCATCCGTAAGCCAGGCAAGCTGCCTGCGGCGACGGTGGCCGAAAGTTACGCTTTGGAATATGGTCATAATGCCATTGAGCTGCATGTAGATGCGATTTCGGCGGGGCAACGGGTACTGATTGTGGATGATTTATTGGCGACAGGTGGCACGGCGCGGGCCGCGTGTAATCTCGTCGAAAAGTTAGGTGGGCAGGTCGCGGGCTTGGCCTTTGCGATTGAACTGAATTTTTTGCATGGGCGTGACCTATTGACGGGTTATGATATTTTTTCGTTGTTGCAATATGACGAGTAAATAGAAATGTAATAAAAGGAGTCCGCAAAGGATTGCGGACTCCTGCGTAAGTCCTAATAGAAATAAAGTGGAGTGCAGAGCCTCAATTGGGCCTGCACTCCACTTTTTGTTACACTTAAGCCTTTATAAGTAGGACTTACGCAGAACCCTCACCCCGACCCTCTTCCGCAGGGCGAGGGAGTAAAACTTCCCTCCCTTTGGGGGGGACTGAGGGGGGGAAGTTTGCCTTTTTGCGTAAGCCTTTATAAGGTTTCAAACCTTATAAAGGCGGGCCTATAAAATTGTAATTTATTAAGCCGCTTCGCTCTTTTCTTCGGCTCGTAATTTGAGCATAATCGTGGCTAAGGGCGGTAAGCGTAAGGCCAATGATTGGTCATAGCCATGCATGGGAACGGGTTGGGTATATTGTCCGCCCGTATTGCCCACATTACCACCCCAATAATGTTCGGAATCGCTGTTGAGAATTTCACTATAAAAACCTGGTTTCGGCACGCCCACGTAGTAGGGTTCACGCACGACAGGAGTAAAGTTACACAAAACAACAACCGTTTCATCGCTATGTTTAGCTTTACGCAAGAAGGAAAACGCGCTGCCGTCGCTGTCATTGGCATCAATCCATTCAAAGCCCGTCCATTCAAAATCATCTTCATAGAGCGCAGGTTCGCGGCGATAAAGGTGATTTAAGTCAGAGACAAAGCGTTGCAAGCCCGCATGATTCGGCGAATCTAACGCGCCCCACTCTAAGCCTTTAGAGAAATTCCATTCTTGCCATTGCCCAAACTCGCAACCCATGAAGAGTAATTTCTTGCCAGGATGTCCCCACATGTAGCCAAAATAGGCCCGTAGATTAGCAAATTTTTGCCATTCATCGCCAGGCATTTTGTTAATAAGTGAGCCTTTGCCATGCACCACTTCATCATGCGAGATGGGTAGCACGAAATTTTCATTAAAGGCATAAAGCAAACTAAAGGTCATATCGTTATGATGATACCGCCGATAAATGGGGTCTTTGCTAATATAGCGTAATGTGTCGTGCATCCAACCCATGTTCCACTTTAAGCTAAAGCCCAAACCACCTAAATAAGTGGGGCGAGAAACCATCGGCCAAGCCGTTGATTCTTCCGCGGTGGTCACAACACCAGGGTAAAGGCCATGCAAAACTTCATTGGTCTTACGTAACAAATAAATCGCCCCTAGATTTTCCCGCCCGCCATATTGGTTAGGAATCCAGCTGCCGCCTTCACGCGAATAATCCAGATATAACATGGAGGCCACGGCATCAACTCGTAAGCCATCAAAGTGATATTTGTCAACCCAGAAAACGGCATTGGATATCAAGAAGGTTTGCACTTCATGGCGCTCATAGTTGAAAATCATTGTTCCCCAATCAGGGTGTTCACCTTGGCGAGGGTCAGAGTGGGAGTAGAGATGTGTGCCATCAAAATAGTTCAAACCTGAACCATCTTTCGGAAAGTGACCAGGCACCCAGTCTAGGAATACGCCAATGCCATTTTGGTGACATTGCGGCGTACCGTAGCGGCTGGTCGGCGCATAAAAGCCCAACACTTGATAGCCCCAGGAGGCATCAAAGGGATACTCAGAAATGGGCATCATTTCAATGTGGGTGTAGCCCATTTTAACGACATAAGGAATAAGTTCATCGGCTAACTCACGGTAAGTTAAGTAGCGATTGCTCCAAACGGGGTCAGAGTGTGATTTCCATGAACCCACATGGATTTCATAAATGGACATCGGTTTATCAAAGGCTTGGTTTGTGACCCGATTTTTAACCCATTCGTCATCTTGCCATTGATAACTATCCAAATTAACGACCACTGAGCCAGTTTTAGGGCGTTGCTCCATACAAAAGCCATATGGGTCTGACTTATCAAAACTACCCCCGCCAGGAACGACCACCCGATATTTGTATAAAGTAAATTCGGCTAAATTAGGGACAAATAAAGTCCAAATACCATTGTCGCTACCTTCCATGAGATGGGTTTCACCATTCCAATTGTTAAAATCGCCGAGAATTTCAACACGTTCAGCATTGGGTGCCCAGACTGCAAAATGAACCCCTGACACGCCATCTTGTTTGATAAGATGTGCGCCCATCCGTTGATAAACACGCTCATTAGTGCCTTCACTAAAGAGGTGTCTATCATAGTCCGTTAACCATTTAGTTGTTGTTGTTATTGTGGTAGTTTTCTTTGCCATTTCTCCCTCGAAATATTACCTTGATAGCCCCAATATTAGCACAAACAAAGCATAATCGCAATTTACCATAAAAGTAAATTTTAAGTTAGTGGATTGTTTATTAGAGTTTATACCGATTAAAAAATCGTTGACATTTTGTAGGGGCAATGCCTTGTGCTTGCCCCCATTGTGGGCAGGGACAAGCCCT
>JAIFLK010000026.1 GCA_020049115.1 Chloroflexota bacterium
TTGCCGTTGCGCCAGGCGAGCGTTATGATGTGGAATTTGTCGCCACCGAGTTAGGCGATTGGATGATTCATTGTCATATCTTACACCATACAACCAATAATGGCGCAGATGATGGCGGTTTGATGATGATGATTAAAGTGATAAATTAGGAATTAGGAATTAGGAATTAGAAATGCGAAGTGAGAAGTGAGAAGTGAGAAATTAGAAGTGAGAAGTGAGAAGTGAGAAATGAGAAATGAGAAGTGAGAAATGAGAAATGAGAAGTGAGAAATTTCTAATTCCTAATTCCTAATTCCTAATTGATAATTCCTAATTCCTAATTGATAAACATGACTCAACAAATAAATTTACCCATTATCGGTATGACCTGTGCGAACTGCGTGGCTACGGTAGAGCGCAGTGCCAAAAAAGTGGCGGGGGTGGTGGTTTACCCATTATCGGTATGACCTGTGCGAACTGCGTGGCTACGGTAGAGCGCAGTGCCAAAAAAGTGGCGGGGGTGGTGGATACGGTGGTCAATTTCGGCACCGAGAAAGCCAATGTTACCTACGACCCGACCCAAACCAGCTTACAACCCGTAATTGACCGCATTGAAAAAGCGGGCTATCACGTCCCCATTGCCACGATTGAATTGCCCATTCTCGGCATGACCTGTGCCAATTGTGTTAATACCGTTGAACGAACCCTTAACAAAAAAGTGCCTGGCATTTTAGAGGCTACGGTTAATTTCGCGACTGAACGCGCCACCGTGAAATATATCCCTGGTGCGGTCAGCCGCGCCGAGATGGTGGCGGCGATTGAAAAAGCAGGTTATGGTGTCGTCCAGGCTAACTCGGCGGAGGAGTTGGTTGATGCCGAAAAAGTGGCGCGTGACCTGGACATTCGTACTCAAAAACGTAAGTTTTGGTTAGGGACATTTCTCGCCCTGGTGATTGTGTGGATTGAGCATAGCAAATTGATGACCTTCATGATGGCGTATGGCATTAATTTAGTAACGACAGATGTCATTTATGACGTTCCCACAAACATTTTGTTAGGGCTGCTTGCCACGCCCGTCCAATTTTATGTCGGTTCAGATTATTACATTGGGGCTTACAAAAGTTTACGCAATAAAGCCGCGAACATGGATGTTTTAGTTGCCTTATCTACGACCATTGCTTACTTTTATTCGCTGTGGATAACGCTAGGTTTCAGCGGTGGTCATCATCAACACACTTATTTTGAGACGGCGGCGGTGATTATCGTCTTAATTAAGCTGGGCAAATTGTTAGAGGCGCGCGCCAAAGGTAAAACGAGTGAGGCGATTAAGGCTCTCATGGGGTTGCAAGCGAAGACGGCGCGCCTTGAACGGGACGGCCAAGAAATTGATATTCCGATTGACCAAGTGACGCATGGGGATGTGGTTTTGGTGCGCCCTGGCGAGAAAATTCCCGTTGATGGCGTGGTCATTGGCGGTAAATCGGCGGTAGATGAGTCGCTGTTGACGGGCGAAAGTTTGCCCGTTGATAAAAAAGTGGGCGATGCGGTCATTGGCGCAACGCTTAATAAACAGGGCATGCTCAAGGTGGAGGCCACCAAAGTCGGGCGGGAAACGGCTTTGGCGCAAATCGTCCGCTTGGTGGAGGAGGCGCAAGGTTCTAAAGCTCCCATTCAGGCTCTGGCTGATAAAGTGGCCTCCATTTTCGTGCCGATAGTCATTCTCATTGCCGTTGCGACTTTCTTTATCTGGCTGGCAATGGGCGCGGATTTTACGACGGCGATGGTTCGCATGGTGGCGGTGTTGGTGATTGCTTGTCCATGTGCGTTAGGATTGGCAACACCTACGGCGATTGTGACGGGCATGGGCAGAGGTGCAAGTCAGGGGATTTTGTTCAAAAATAGTGCGGCTTTAGAGTTGGCGCATAAAATTGATACGATTGTGTTAGATAAAACGGGGACAATTACGAAAGGTAAACCTGCGTTGACGGATGTAATTAGCGGTCAGCAGTCAGCTATCAGCAGTCAGTCAAGAAACGATTTATTACGATTAGCGGCTTCGGCGGAACGGGGTTCGGAGCATCCGTTGGGTGAGGCGATTGTGCAAGCGGCGCAGGCTCAGGGTTTAACGTTGGCTGAACCGACGGCCTTTCAATCTATTGCGGGGCATGGCATTCGGGCTAACGTGGATAATCACGCCATTTTATTGGGCAATCTGCGGCTGATGGAGCAGGAAAAAATCCATCTGAATGGGTTGACCGAAAAAGCACAAGCCTTACAAAATGAGGCGAAAACGGCCATGTGGTTAGCGGTTGATGGTCAAGCGGCGGCGGTCATTGGCGTGGCGGATACGATTAAAGAGGGTTCGGTGGAGGCCATTGCCCATTTGCGAGCGATGGGGCTGCATGTGGTTATGATGACGGGAGATAACAAAGCGACGGCTGAGGCGATTGCTCGTCAAGCCCAGGTTGATGAGGTTTTGGCGGAGGTGTTGCCTGGCGATAAAGCGGCCAATGTCGCGAAATTACAGCAATCAGGCCGCCATGTGGCTATGGTCGGTGACGGGATTAATGATGCTCCCGCCCTCGCCAAAGCCGATGTGGGGATTGCCATTGGTACGGGCGCAGATGTGGCGATGGAAGCGGCGGGGATTACGCTGATGAGTGGCGATTTGCGGGGCGTGGCGAAGGCAATTACCTTAAGCCGTATTACCATGCAAACCATTAAGCAAAATATGTTTTGGGCGTTTGCTTATAACGTGATTTTAATTCCCGTCGCGGCGGGCGCGTTATCGGCCTTCCCCACGTTGCCAATTTATTTACGAGAATTACACCCTGTGGCGGCGGCGGCGGCGATGGCCTTTAGCTCTGTTACGGTGGTGAGCAATAGTTTACGGTTGCGGGGGGCGCGGTTGGAGTAGAGATACCGTTATGTACCTGTAATACAAAGTTGACTTTGAGTGGTTAGATTTCCGATGTCTTTAAGGCATCGGAAATCTAAAGGCCACAATTTTGAAATAGTTCTGAGCCGTTTTTAGTCAAGTGAATTCAATCGTTATGCTTTCTGAGTAACCAATGTAGGGGAGTTATGAGTAAATATTTTAAAGATTTTGATATTTCATCTTTTTGGAAAGATAGTGACTATGCTCGAAAAGAATACGTTGAGGAGAAGCCAAACGAAGAGCTTATAAAAGAAATAGAAAATGAGCTTGGGTACAAACTTCCTGGTTTTTATATCGAACTAATGCTAAATCAAAATGGGGGCATTCCCGTAAACACCTGCTTTCCTACAAGCGAGAGAACCTCATGGGCTGAAAATCATGTAGCTATACACGGATTTTTGGGTATTGGTAGAGAAAAGACACATTCATTATGTGGTGAGCTTGGTAGTCAATTCATGATAGAAGAGTGGGGCTATCCAGATATCGGGGTCTATTTCGGCGATTGTCCATCAGCAGGCCACGACATGATTTGCCTTGATTATCGAAATTGTGGAAAGGACGGATATCCCCAAGTCGTTCATGTAGATCAAGAAGATGATTATAAGATTACGTTTTTGGCAGAAAATTTCGAAATATTCGTTCGGGGACTTGTGAGCGAAGACGTGTTTGATGAAGAGTGAGAACATAACAAGCGGCGGCAGCGGCCATGGCCTTTAGCTCCATTAGGTTTGCCCTTCTTTTTGCAGGAGAGTCATGGTATAATTTTGCGGCAACGCTAAGGAGGATAATCAGCATGGAAGCAATAACCCTTAATTTATCAATCTTAGGTGAGTTGACTAACGAAAAGTTATATCAACTATGCCAAATGAACAAAGATGTCCAAATTGAACGCACATGCAAAGGAGATTTAGTCATTATGGCCCCCGCAGGAGGTGGAACTGGCAGGAAAAATATTCGTATCAGCGCGAGGTTAGATAATTGGAATCAAAAAAGCAATCTTGGGGTGGCTTTTGATTCTTCAACGGGCTTCACTTTGCCAAATAGCGCGGTGCGTTCACCTGATTCGTCTTGGATAACGGCTGAACGTTGGGCGCAGTTGACGGAGGAGGAACAAGAGGGCTTTGCGCCCATTTGCCCCGATTTTGTCATTGAATTGATGTCACCTTCCGATAGATTAAAGAAGACGCAGGAAAAAATGCAGGAGTGGATGGACAATGGCTGTCGGTTGGGGTGGTTGATTGACCGTAAGAATGAGAAATTATATATCTATCGGGCGGATGGCAGCATGAGTGTGTTGGAGTCATTTAATGGGGTGGCTTCGGGTGAGAATGTATTGCCAGGCTTTGAATTGGATTTGACTGAGTTGAAATAAGTAATAATTTTGAAATATAGAGTTATAAAACCAAGCCCCTGACCTAAAATCAGGGGCTTTTTATTTGATTATTTCACCACCTTAATTAATTGTGGCAACAGCAGCCTGGTCTCACCGTTAGGTAGCGTCAGGCGGGTAAACGCAGGGTCAGCCGCATTGTATAGGCCAACTTCAAAAGGATAATCGCCAGGCGGTAAATCGGTGGGCAGGGTGAGGCTGATTTCATCGCGGATGATTTCACCTTTAACCCAACCGCGTGTCGGTTTTGGCGGGGCATGGTCGGCGGCGAGGAGCATGGTGTCATGTTCATCTAAGAGGTGGGCGAAAATGGTATAATTGATTGCCATGTTGCCCCCGCCACGCCAGGTGAGGGTGAGGGTGAGCGTTTGCCCTGATTTTGCTTGGCAATCATTAGCACAATCTAGGCCCAGCAACTCGGCTTGGTCGGCAAAATTAGCCGCGAGGGGCTTATCAAACTGCGCGGGGACGGTGAAATTACGCTGAGTGGGTAAAATTTCTAGGTCAGCCAAATGAAACATTTCATCATAAACAAAGCCAGAGCTATTCAGTAAATGCAGTTGTAATTGGGCGGGGCCAGGCGCGGCCAATGGCGGAATATTAAGCCAATATTGCCCCAAAACCACCTCGCCAGGTCGCCAACGATATAAGTTGTAATGACGGCTCGGCGTGGCAGATTCACCGACTAAATAAAGCTGATTTTGACTATCCACCACCTCAAATTTGAGCGATATATCATCTAAATTATAGTCCCCCGCCTGCCATAACGCCGCTAAGAGGAGTCTATCACCTGGCTCGGCTTGCTAAGAGGAGTCTATCACCTGGCTCGGCTTGCGTGTGGGGCAGCATAAGTTTGCGTAATATGATGATGGGCGAAAAGTCAATCACGGGTTGACCAGACAACGGTTGCCAACCCGTTGCGGGCTTAATGAGTTGACTTAAATTGATTGGTTCTAACAAAGCATTACGCCGTTGGGGGCGGCCTTGTTCATCTAACACATCCCACCCTTGATATATTCCGTTATTTGTTACACCCAAGCCAATCTCAGCCCGATAAAGGCCAGGCGGCGTGCCGAGTTGCCAGGGCAACGCATGGCGGGTGATGATGGTTTGACCTAGCGGCCAACGGTTGGGCGGATAGGAAAATGAGCCAAGTTGCCCGACTGAGGTGGCGCGCGCCCAATTTTGCTCGTCACTGTCGCTGAGGTTGAGCGTTAGGGTTAGCTCAGGCGGCAGAGGTTGTTGCGCTTGCCAAAATAACCCTAATTCATGGTCATTGAGTTGGGTCAGGCCGATGAGTTTAAGATAGTGACTGAAATTTAAGTTTAAGGGAGTTTTGATGGGCGATTCGGTGAGGCGTTCAGGGTGCGTTAGCCGCCAATGTTCTAGCCGCAAGCCCCAAAAATCGCCCGCGTCATGGGGACGCTCGCCCACCCAATCTAACCAAAATGGCACGACTCCGTTAGGGTCAATGACTTCATCTTGCCAATTGACCAGCCATGCGCCCTGTTGATTTTGCAAGGCAACGGCCATTGGTGCGGCAATATTCAAATTGATGACGCGGTTGACATCCAAACTCGGCATGTCGGCGGGCAGAGCCGTCCAACCTTGCCAACCGTAATAATAAGCCCAAACGGGAAAGAAATGGCCTGAACTGAGCAAAACCGTTTCATCAGCCGATTTACGTTCCTTAATAAATTGGGCGACCGCGCGGAAATCGGTTTTGGCAAAACGGGGGTCAGTGAACCAATTGGTGAGGCTAAAGGCGGCAGTTATGAGGATAAAAGTGAGGCTGATAATGAAAGGCCAACGGCGTTGTTTAGAGTTAATAGGCGTTATCATGGCGGCAACGATGAGGGCAAAGGGCGGCCATGATAATAGCATGTAACGGGGGTTAAATTTGGGCGATTGGTAAGAAAGCGCAAGAATGAGGCTGGGCGGGAGGCAGAGCCAAAGGGTAAGAAATGAGAGCTGAGAGGTGAGAGGTGAGAATTTATTATTAGCCTTTATAAGGTTTGAAACCTTATAAAGGCTTACATGGCGGGCTATTTGAGTTGTAAGAAAAACATGAGTAACAACCTTTATAAGGTTTGAAACCTTATAAAGGCTTACATGTGGCAGCAAAAGTAAAACTAAGTAGGCAAGGGCGAGCCAGAAACCGATGTCCTCAAAGACGGTTTCGCCGAGGGTGAAGCTGATGAGTAATTTACGCAGGGCTTCATTTAATTTGAGCGCGCCAGGCCAATAACTGGGGTCGTCGCCGAGGCGAGCCAGGAGGATGGGCAACCAGGGGATAAAGAGGAGGATGGGGGTAAGAATGAGTAATAAGAAGTGAGAGGTGAGAGGTGAGAAGTGAGAAGTAAGAGATGAGAAATGAGAGGTGAGAGGCGTTTTGTTAGTTTTGGGCGTGAGTGATAGATAGAGTAATATGTAAATGGCTTGTGCCAGCCAGAGGAAAAAGGCGAAATAGTGAGTGTATAAAGCTAGGGTGGTGATGGCAATGTAGGACAGGACTTTCACAAAACCCTCACCCCGCCCCTCTCCTTTATCCTCGAATGGGGACACAGGGCGAGGGAGCAAAACTTCCCTCCCTTTGGGGGGGACTGAGGGGGGGGCATGTGTAATTTTAAGCAATAAATAGCTGCTCAAGGTGGCCTCTAGCACCAATAGAGTGTACATGCGGCTCTCTTGACTGTAATACACCATCACGGGAGAGGTGGCGAGAATGAGGGCCGCGACCAGCCCAACTTGAGGGGCGCGGGCGCGAAAGAGTCGTTTAGCTAACAAATAAATAACGGGCATGGTGAGGGTGTTGGCGAGGGCGGAGGGGAGGCGCAGAGCATATTCGGATTGACCAAATAAGCGGCTGGTCAGCCAAAGCAGGAGATAATAGAAGGGTGGTTGGATGTCTTGAGCCGTCCATTGCACGAGGTCGGGGAGGGATTTTTGGGCTAACATCCAAGTGACTCCTTCATCATACCACAGGCTTTGCCCGCCTAGTTGGGTTAGGCGTAAAGCAAAGCCGCTAAGGATTATCGTTAGGAGTAGCCAATACGAGCGTGATAGGGTTTTCATGGTTAATTTAGGTTTATCGGGTAAGATAGGGGCATATTATACCATAACTTGCTCACGTTGAAACCAAATTGGTTTTGGTTGGTTAACGGGTTATGGTGTTATTCTTTCAATCCACAAAAATCTTAACCTAATGGCAGTGCTTTTTTAAATGGTTGTCAAAACTTCAATAGTGAGTTATAATCAATCTCCATTTTCATAACATAATCAGTACCTTATGACCCTATAAAGTGCTGGTTTCAACATAACTGACAACATAATCGTAATATTATCAAGGAGGATATAGCTTTGAGTAACGAAAAAATTCACCCAACTAACCGCAGTATATCGCGACGGGATTTTTTGAAGGCGGCCAGTTTAGTCGGAGGAGCTTTCACGAGCAGCTATGTGTTAACTGGTTGTAATAGTCAGCCACCTACAGTTACCACCCCTACGCCCAAGGGGAACGAAATTGTAACATTAAATGCACTTTACATGAATCAGGCGGGATATTCCGAAAAGGTTTTGAAGGATATTGCGGCTCGTTATGCTAAAGCCTCAGCCACCCCCGTTGATATTAGTTTTACTTTTGTGAAATATGATGAACTCCATGATAAAATTGTGACTTCTGCGGCGGCTACCACCGCCACCTTTGACGTAATTTTGCTTGACCTTATCTGGACAGCCGAATTTGGTAAGAAAGGTTACGTTATTCCACTAGATGACCGTATAACCCCTGAAATAAAAAGTGATATTACCCCCGCGATTTTTTCGGCTTTTGTCTATAATAAGCAGACTTGGGCTTTTCCCTTTTTAGCTAATTTTCAATGTTTCTTCTATAACGCTGACCATTTGGATAAAGCGGGTTTTTCGGCTGCGCCTAAAACGTTGGAAGAGTGGTATGACCAGATGGTCGCCCTTAAATCAAAAAATATTGTTAAGTTTCCTTACATTGATTCTTGGAATCAAAAGGAAGGGTTGGTCTGTGATTATGTTCGTACCACAGGTCAATGTGGGGGCGATTTATTTGATGCGGATGGCAAACCCGCGATGGACACAGGCGCAGGGTTACAAGCCCTCCAATTTATGCGTCAATTGATTGATGATGGGTTGGCTGACCCTGCTGCCACCAATACCGATGAGCCTGGGGCCATGAATGCTTTTGTTTCTGGCGCAGTCTCCTTCAATACCAACTGGACTTTTGTGCGGGGCAATATGCTTGACCCCAAATTATCTAAAATTTCGGCCTCTGCTCGCACGGGCTTGCTGCCGCCGTCAAAAGATAACCCTGCCCCAACGGGGTCGGTGAGTGGTTTTCAAGGGTTGGCGGTCATGGCAAACTCGAAAAATGTGGCGCAATCATGGGATTTTATTAAATTTGCGACTGACCCCACGATTCAAAGTGAAAACCTCCAATCAGAATTTCCCGTTTGGACTTCGGTGCAACAATCAAGCCAGGCCAAGAAAATCAATCCTGATGCCGACTTATATGCGACCACGTTGGCAAATGTCCATCACCGCCCCCGCGTCGCCAATTATCAACAAGTGTCCGCGATTATTCAAGAAGAAGTTCATAACTGTTTATTAAAACAAACGAAGCCCGAAGAAGCCACTAGTAACATGGTGAGTCGCGTCAGCGCGCTGAATGGATAATAAACATTTCCAAAAAGTTCAGCCATTATAACGGTTGAAACGTTATAATGGCTCAGGCCATTGTATTTGCGGGTTAGTCATCAGATGACTTGAAGTCATCTGATGACTAAATTACTATATATCTAGGAGATTAACTGTGTTAAAACGGTTATACGATTATTTTGTACACCCATTAACCCAAATAGAATTTCGAGTTAATCGGAGTGACCGTCTTTTTGTCTTTTTATCGCTTGCTCCGTCCATTTTAATTACCATGGTGGTCGTTTTTTTACCCTTATTTTACGCGCTTTACCTGAGCTTTAACAATGCAGAAGTCGTTGTCATTGGTGGTAAAGGGGGGGTACAAACGGAATGGATTGGCCTTAGTAATTATTTTTATTTTTTGCAAGATAAGGCTTTTTGGCAAGGGGTACGCGTAACAACTTATTTCACTATGGTTTCTTTGGCCGTAGAATTGACGCTAGGAATTATCGTGGCCTTGGTGCTTAACCAAGAATTTTTTGGGCGCGGTCTTGTCCGAGCATTGCTTATTTTGCCCTGGGCTGTCCCAACGGTGGTGAATGCCCGCTTATGGGGCTTAATCTATGAACCGCAAAGTTACGGCGCGATGAACGGTTTATTTCAACTCCTGGGGTTAACCACGCCTGACAACGCCATCAATTTCTTGACCCCCGTCCCCATCTTTCAAGATGTACCGATTTTAGGCCAACTCATGGGTTGGATTGGCAGCACTAGTGCCATTAACTGGATTATTCTGGCTGACACCTGGAAAGTTATTCCCGTGGTAGCCTTACTCGTACTCGCAGGCTTACAAAGTATTCCGCTTGACCTATACGAAGCCGCCAAAGTAGATGGGGCAAATAATTGGCAACTCTTTTGGTCAATCACCTTACCCATGTTGCGCCCAATATTACTCGTTATTTTGGTTTTTCGCACCATGGAGCTGTTCCGCGTCTTTGACATCTTATACATTTTAATGGCCTACACGATTCCCGTCGTGGGCATACGCACTTTTCAAGAAACCTTTGTTTTTGGCTTATTTGGTCGTGGTTCAGCCATTGCCTTCTTGATTGGCTTATTTATTTTGCTGATTGCCCTGGTCTATATTAATCTAATTAGTTTGGAGGATGAGTAAGGTTTATGAAAAACCAAGATACCATGCGTCTCTGGCAATACCGACTATCACGAGTTGGCCTTTATTTTCTGGTTGCCCTGATTTTAATTTGGACGTTAGCCCCGTTCACCTGGCTATTTATAACCAGTATTTCAACTCAAGCCAAATTAAATGCCATCCCCATTCAATGGCTACCCAATCCGCCCACTTTTGAACATTACGTTGCCATGTTTGACGTAAATAATGAAACCAGCCTGTTATTTATTGCGGCCATGCGAAATTCAATTCTCGTTGCCACCACCACCACCTTCATTTGCCTTCTTTTTGGTGTGCCAGCCGCATATTCTCTCTCTCGTTTTGTGTTCCCCGCCCGTAATATCATCGTGATGGCAATGTTAGCCACCCGTTTATTGCCGACCATTGCCTTAGTCGTCCCGTTTTACATCATTATCGTTGGTTACATTGACCCCGTTTTTAAGATGTTTGATACCCCCCACAACTTAATCATCTTATATTCATCTTTCATTATTGGGTTAGTGGTTTGGATTATGCGCGGCTTTTTTACGGCCATTCCTCGTGATTTAGAAGAACAAGCCATGGTAGACGGTGCGACTCGCCTTCAGGCTCTCTGGTACATCATTCTCCCCTTGAGTTTTCCAGGCTTAGTGACCACAGGGTTATTAGCCTTCCTCCTTTCATGGGATGAATTTTTATTAGCCTTAGTGTTCAGCCGCACCCCCGCCGCTTTCACCATGCCCTATTTTGTCTTTGTGGTGGGTTCGAGTCAATATTACCAATCGCCCGCCGCCGTTGCCGCAGGGGGCTTTTTAGCCGCCCTTCCCCCCGTCATCCTAGCCCTCATTTTCCAAGAACGGCTCATTGGCGGCCTCACCGATGGCGCGGTCAAGGGGTAGTTTAGTTGCGGAGTCCAAATCTTTAGATTTGCCCAAAACCAAAAAGCGTTTCCTTTGATAAAATTCATCATAGGAAACGCTTTTTGGTTGGGTCATCTCATCTGCTATTCTAGCTTATTTACCGCTAGTACGGGTCATCACGTCAAAGATAACGGCTGCTGCCAAGACCACGCCGCGCACCATGTATTGGGCGGAAATGTCAATGGACATCAAGTTCATGCCGCTAGTGAGCGATAACATCACCAAAGCCCCAATAATTGACCCCGTGACTTTACCCACACCACCCGCCGCCGACACACCACCGACATACGCTGCCGCAATCGCGTCTAACTCAAAGAGTGTTCCCGCCGTTGTCGTGGCTGACTTCAAACGAGCCGCAAATAAAATTCCTGACAACGCGGATAACATGCCCATTGAGCCAAAGACGATAAAAATAATCCGATTAACGTTAATACCGCTTAACTTAGCCGCTTCGGGATTACCACCCACCGCATAAATATGCCGCCCCAGTACGGTTTGAGTGGTAACAAAGTGATAGATAGCCACCACTATCAACACAATCACCACCGTCCATGAAAGGCCGTTGTAACCCGCCAGCACCCAAGTTACGGCGGCAATTAAGGCGGAGACAAACGCTAGTTTGAGGAAAAATATATT
Source organism: Chloroflexota bacterium (assembly GCA_020049115.1). Taxonomy (GTDB): domain Bacteria; phylum Chloroflexota; class Anaerolineae; order 4572-78; family J111; genus JAIFLK01. The sequence goes on from JAIFLK010000026.1 coordinate 11,697, forward strand.
TTGCGGTAATACTTCAAAATTGTACGCTTCTTTCTGTTTACGGGAGCTAAATTCACTATAAATGAACAGCCCAATGCCAATGAGGCCGAGTAGCAGCGTTACTTTATGCACGCCTGGTAAAATGCCAAGGGGAATATCGGGAATAAAACCGTTACCAATGGCCGTAAAAACAGGGTCAGTAATAATAATCGTGCCTGTTCCCGCCGTCACCCACAAAATTGCGCCACGATAAATGAGCCAACCCGCCAGTGAGGTCACAAACGAAGGCACGCCCAAATGTGCCACGGGGTAAGCAATGATTAACCCCGCTAAAGCTCCCAATGCCAACACCACTGGGATGATAATGATAGCAGGTACACCCCAGGTCTTCATGGCTATGGCTGCAACTGCGCCCAAAAAGCCCGCCAAAAAACCCACCGATAGGTCAATATGTCGGATGACAATAACTAGCGTCATGCCAACTGCCAATACGGCAATATAGCCGGTTTGATTTAACAGGTTGGCGATATTTCGGGATGAAATAAAGGTACCTTTCGTAGTTACAGCAAAAATCGCCATAATCACAAATAAGGCGATATACATTCCGTATTCACGGATATTTTCTTTTAATACTTTCTGAAGGTTTTGAGTAAACGACATCGTTAATCTCCTTAACTTGTTGCGAGTTCCATGATATTTTCTTGGGTTGCTTTTTCAATGGGCAATTCGCCCGTAATGCGGCCTGCGTTTACCACGTAAATACGGTCACTCATGCCTAGAACTTCGGGTAACTCGGAAGAAATCATAATAATACTCATTCCTTGCTCCACCAATTTGTTCATGAGAGTATAAATTTCAAACTTAGCCCCCACATCAATCCCGCGAGTAGGCTCATCGAGGATTAAAACATTGGGTTTGGTGAATAGCCATTTGGCGACAGAGACCTTTTGTTGATTGCCACCACTAAGATTAGAAACCCTTTGCTCTACAGTCGGCGTTTTAATGTTAATGGAACTCCGATACTCCGTGGCAATTTTAATCTCCGCATTACCGTTAACTATCCCTCGGTCAGCAATTTCCCATAAATTAGCCAGAGTGATATTTTGCTTAATATCCTGCATCAAAATCAGGCCATCACCCTTTCTATCCTCTGTCACATACGCCAACCCCGCGCTAATGGCCTCATGGGGATGAGATAAATGGGCTTCCTTACTCTTGATGAAGATTTGCCCCTTAAGGTGATACCCCCCAGGATTACCAAAAATACTTTTTGCCAATTCCGTTCGTCCTGACCCCATCAAGCCCGCGAAACCGATGATTTCACCCTTTTTGATGTTGAAATTGACATCTTTGAGAATGTCCCGCCCCAAATTGGGGTCGTAAGCGTTCCATTTTTTAACTTCTAGTACCACTTCGTCAGAACGTTTATGCGCTCGTTTGGGATAGATGTTATCAATTTCCCGCCCGACCATGTGCTTAATTAACGCAGGTTCAGAGATTTCACCTTTTTTGGCACTCAAAGTACAAATAGTCTGCCCATCACGTAAGATAGTGACGGAATCCGCAATCTCTACGACTTCTTTTAACTTATGGGAAATTAAGATACAGGTCACGCCATGACCTTTAAGGTCGCGCATTAACTGCAATAAATTTTTACTATCATCTTCATTCAAAGCGGCGGTAGGCTCATCTAAAATCAGCAACTTCACATTCTTGCTCAAAGCCTTGGCAATTTCAACCAACTGTTGTTTGCCTACGCCTAATTCTTTGACTTTAGCCTCAGGATTGACGCTCAGTTTGACCTTTTTGATGGCTTCATTCGCCTGTTTAATGGTCTCATTCCAATCTATCATGAAGCTATTTTTCTTAATCTCATTGCCGAGGAAGATATTTTCATAAATCGTCATTTCGGGAATAAGCGCAAGTTCTTGATAGATAATGGCAATGCCCACCTTTTCACTGTCGCTAATGGTGGCAAATTTTTGGACTGCTCCGCCGAAAACAATATCGCCGGTATATTCACCATGGGGATAAACCCCACTCAACACCTTCATTAAGGTTGATTTACCTGCGCCGTTTTCACCGCAAAGGCAATGAATCTCACCCTGAGCTACTTGAAACGTAACGTCACTTAACGCTTTTACGCCAGGGAACGTTTTCGTAATGCTCCTCATCTCCAGGATGGGAGTATTTGAAGTTGTACCTGATTTATTTACAATCGGAGTATTCATAACAATTTTGCCTCCAAAAAAGGCAGGAACAATGACAGCTAAAGCCATCACTATTCCTGCCCCATTAACTACAAATGCTTATTTTAAGCCTGTGAAATCGGCGGCGGGATAGTAACCACTGTCAATTAAGGTTGCTTTGACATTAACACTGTCAACAGAAACCACCGGAGATTGAATCGCAGGCACATCAATTTTACCATTGTTGTAAGAACCTGTAGCTTCAGGAGTTTTGTCTTGTAACAAAGCTACAGCCGCGCCAATGGCATCATTAACCAATGTTCGCACATCTTTGAAGACGGTCATGGCTTGTTTACCATCAATGATGTATTGAACGGAAGCCATTTCAGCATCTTGACCTGTAACCAAAAAGGTGGTTACATCTTTATCAGCCCCAAAGGAGTCAGCAATGGCGCGAGCCGTGCCGTCATTGGGAGCCAGGATAAATACATCGCCTTTATCGGCGGCGGTAGCCGAGGTTAAGTTGGCTTCGCTGAGGTTCTTGGCGGTGTTGAAATCCCAGTTGGTAGTGATTTGACCCAAAATTTGGGATTGTTCATCACGAGTTAACGTGGCTTTATCTT
>JAIFLK010000311.1 GCA_020049115.1 Chloroflexota bacterium
ATAAACCATTCAGGCAAGGTTTCAGGAAAAGCCGCACTATGGTTTTTATTATTACATTCCGTTGCCATGTGTAATACATTGGTTGGATAGGCTTTATCTCGCGTCAGCCAATTAGAGACATTTTTACCAAAACCACTGCCCACTTTAGAAGTATCTCGGATTTTATCGGTCTCACTCAAATTTTTCAGCCGATTACCCGCCCAATCACCCATCGGCACCATGACTTCCTCTTGGTACATGTTAAACTTACGTTGCTTATTAAATTGCAATAATCGTTCCCATGAATCCCGAAAGCGATTCGGCCATTTGCCTGGATAGGAGTTTTTCTTATGCCACATAAACTCCTCCGTCCAAAGCCAGCCCTGTTTTCGCAACGCCATAATCAATTCCAACACGTAAGTATGTCGTTCACCATTGACCACTTTCTCTTTAATATTCAAAATAAACGTGCCATCGGGCTTCAATACCCGTAATAATTCTTGACCAATCGGCAAAAACCAGGCCACATACTCATCAGGCTTAACCCCACCGTAACTATTGGCGCGGCTATCGGCATACGGTGGCGAGGTCATAATTAAATCAATGGAATTATCGGCTAACTGCTTTAATTCGTCACGACAATCGCCCAAAATCAACTTTGTGTCTATTTTCATAATCATATCTTGGAGTGCAACGCTTCAGCTTTGCTCATTTTATAATGGGGCAAACCTAAAGGTTTGCACTCCTCTGTGCAGAAAAATCATCTAACATTCCTATCACTATTTCTGCCACTTCTTCAGGTGAACGGTGCGTCACTTCAATATGATATGGCACACGCTGATAAGCCGCGTGACGTTGCTGTAACAAATTGGCTAAACGAGTAAAGCGTTCCTCGTCCTGCGCCTGTTGCAACAATGGACGATTATCACTCAATTGTATCCGTTGCCAGACAGTTTCAGGGTCACAATCGAAACAAATCACCAAGCCCGACTGCCTGAGAGCCTGCAAATTAGCCTCTGGCACCAACGCCCCGCCCCCTGTCGCAATCACCAAGCCCTGCGCCTGCGCCAACTCGCGGCACAACTCTGCCTCCAATTGCCGAAAATAAGGTTCACCATACCGCGCAAAAATCTGGTTAATAGACATGCGCTGCCGTTCCTCAATCAGCGTGTCCATGTCCACCCATTCCCGTTCCAATCGCCGCGCTAACAATCGGCCTACGGTAGATTTACCTGTTCCCATAAAGCCCGTTAAGATAATATTGTTCATACGTAATACAGCAACGAATTACCCGAATTTTATCTCTGTAAATATAAGGCCAGCCTTTATAAGGTTTTGAACCTTATAAAGGCTTAAACCAATTCGTAAAATTCGGGTTATTCGTTGCTTAGGCTTTTATCATTTGGAAAAATCGCTCAAAATAATCGGGGAAGGTTTTGCCCGTACACTCAGGCTCTTTAATCACCACACCAGACACCCGCAAACCCGTCACCGCAAAGGCCATCGCCATACGGTGGTCGTTATATGTCTCAATCTCTGCCCCATGCAGCGCGCTCGGATAAACCGTCAGCCCGTCGCGAAATTCCTCTACCTGCGCGCCCATGCGTTCCAATTCCGTTACGACGGCCTTAATACGTTCCGTCTCTTTCCAGCGAATATGCTCCACATTACGAATAGTCACAGGTGAGTCGGCGAAGGGCGCAATCGCCGCTAAAGTTGGCACCATGTCAGACATACCATTCAGGTCAATGTCCAGCCCGTGCAATTGAGACGGCCCTTGTAACTGCAATTGAGACGGCCCTTGTAACTCCGTATAATGTTCAGTCGCCGTCACCTGACAGCCCATCTGCGCCAAAACCTGCACAAATTGAGCATCACCCTGACCAGAAAATTTCGTCAAGCCATTGACCCGCACCCGCCCGCCCGTCACCGCTGCCGCCGCAAAGAAATAGGAAGCATTAGAGGCATCGGGTTCTATCAAATAATTACGCCCCTGATACACCTGCCCCGCAGGAATGACAAATTTCTCCCAACCATGTTGCGTCACCTCTACCCCAAAATCACGCATCACCTGTAAGGTAATCTCAATATACGGTTTAGAAACCAACTCGCCGACCACCTCAATGGTCGTATCTTGTTGAGCATACGGCGCAATAATGAGTAAGCCCGATAATTGTTGACTCGTTTTATCAGCCTTAATCTGAATATGTCCGCCCGCAAAACCGCGACTATGCAGCGTATAGGGCATAAAACCCGCCTCGCCCTCAAAGGTGGTCGGCGTGCCTAACTCCTGCAACACTGTCAACATATCCCCCATGGGGCGTTGGCGCATGCGCGGAATCCCATCAAAACGATAATCGCCGTGACCGAGAACCACTAACGCGGTCAAAAAGCGCGCTGCCGTCCCCGCATTGCCCACAAATAAATCAGCTTGCGTCGCGGGAATTTGCCCGCCGCGCCCCGAAATGGCAAAGGAAGTGGCAACGGGGTCACTGGTTACGGGGATATTAAGTTTTTGCAAACAACGTTCACACCAATCGGTATCTTCACTAAATAGGGCTTTTTCTAGGAAGGAATCGCCCTGCGCTAACGCGGCAATGACGAGAGCGCGGTTCGTAATACTTTTACAGCCAGGTACGTCAACGGTGGCGTTAAGGGGGTGCGATAAGGAAGGTATTTCTATTTTGGACATGAGCGCAATCCTTTATAATTTATAATATCAATGAGTAGGTACAATTTGAAATCCAAATCCAACATGGGTAAAATGTGCATCTCCCGTTAGAATTTGAGAGATACCTAATTCTTGCATGACAATCATTGAGGTTAAATCTGTAAACGAAATATTAAGTTTATCATGAAATTTCAAGCGTAATTGTTTCGCTTCAGCAAAGCGTTTGGGTGTCATCCAAGCCATTATTAAAAAATTGGTATCTATGGCAGCATCTAAAGTAGTGATAGTTTGCTGTACAATCAAAAAAGGTCGTCTTTTAGAGAGCAAGGTTAAAGTTTCATCTAAAATATAGTCCGTAGTATAAATTTGTCCACCTTGCTGAATAAAATTTTGGTAATATTGAACCGTTATTTGGTGATGATTTTCGTGCTGATTAAAAATGTTTAACCAACCCCAGGTATCAATAAACAGTTTCATACCGTCTCCGCATCATACAACATATCGTCAATATTCTCAGCAAATGGCTCACCAGTCGCAATGCCAATCAATTGGAGCAATGGGTTATCTTTATTTGGTGGAGGTGATAATGGTTCATATTGTCTCACCATCATCATAAAATCGGTCAATGAGAGACCCGCTATATCAGCCGCATTGGTTGCGGGAAGATGATATTCGCGAAACAACAACATCGCAATCCAGCGTTGAAGTTGCCGCGTTAACTCTTGTGCGGATTGCTTTTGTAAGATAAAAAGGTCAGATGGAATAGTCACTTCAAGTGAAATAGTTGTCATAAAATCACGCCTCCAATATCATATAAACAACAAAACCCCAAAAGTCATCAAACTTTCGAGGTTTATTATAACGGTCAAACTATATTTTTACCAATAGAAGTTACAGCCGCATGATGAGTTCCGCCAAGAGTGCCGCCCGCTTAGGCAGATACTCCAAAACCACATGCTCGGTCAGGGCATGCGCCCCGCCCCCAATCGCCCCCAATCCGTCCAACGTTGGCACACCTAACGCCGCCGTAAAATTACCATCACTCCCCCCGCCCGATTGTCGGTGGTTAGTGGGCATACCCAACTGCTCAGAAATAAGTTTGGCTTGCTCAAACAAGGCCAAGTTCGCCTCGGTTTCCTCAAAAGGCCAACGGGTTATAGACCCCAAGACCTCTAATTGGCAACCCTCCAAAAAGGGCTGTAAACTCAGAATTTTCTGACAATAGGCTTTGGCATCGGCCTGCGTTACAATACGTAAGTCAATCTCGGCTGAGGCATGGGGCGCGACAATGTTGGGTCGTTCACCCCCTGAAATCACCCCGACATTAACCGTAACGCCTTTGGTATGGTCAGTCATAGCATGCAAGGCTTGAATTTGGCGTGCTAATTCTTCAATCGCGCTCACGCCTTTTTGCGGCTCAACCCCCGCATGGGCCGCCTTGCCCGTAATGTGCATGGTAAAACGACCAATACCTTTGCGCGCCGTCGTCATACTATGGTTGACTGAACCCTCTAAAACTAAACAATAATTGCTCTGCCGCCCCTCGGCCTCAATCAACGGGCGGGAAGTGGGGCTGCTAATTTCTTCATCAGCCGTCAGCATATAGACCAATTTGTGACGCGGCTTTAAGCCCAAATGGTGCAGGGCTTTTAAGGCAAAGAGGGCAATCAACGTGCCTGCCTTCATATCATACGTGCCAGGGCCATAACCAATGCCATTTTCAATGGTGAAGGGGCGGCGAGTGGCTTCGCCTAACGCCCAAACGGTATCAAAATGACACAAAATTAAAATTTGACTACCACCCTCACCGTAATGCATGGTGTAATGGTCGCCATATTTGGGTTGGGTATGAGTCGTGGCCAAGGTCACGCCCGCTTCCAAAAAGGCTTGCATGGTCATTTGCCCCATCTTATCGACCACATCTTTATGATAGGTCGGCGAATCCTGGTTAACCCATTGGGCTAACATCTCATTCATGGCGGATTGTTGACTTTGTAAATAGTCTAAAATTTGGCTCATGGTGTCATAATAAGACAGGATTAACAGGATTGATTTTATTGAAAAATCCCGTTAATCCTGTCTTAAATCTTCGGCGATAATGGGGCGAATAAATTGACTGAGGGTGATAATTTGGGTGCCTAAAAATTGCCCATGATTACGATAAAAGGTGAAGCCATGTTGCTCATAGATTTTTTGGGCGCGGACATTGGTCGCCTGAACCGACACGGAGCAACGGTCTATCCGAGCCTCGGCTAAGGCAGCAAAACCCGTTTTTAAGATAGCGCGCCCAATTCCCATGTTTTGATAATCGGGCAAAACATAAAAACGCACTAACTCAGCCCGCCCATGAGTGGGATGATAGCGGCGCACAAAATGCCCAAAACCGACGACTTCTTGCTCAAACTCAGCGACATAAAACCATTGGCCAGGGGCACCAATGGAGGTGGCGAGGCTTTCTATGCTATAAGAGCGCGCCAAAAATTCACGCCGATTCTCAGCATCAATGGTCTCACTATAAGTCGCGTCCCAGGTCACATGGGCAATGTGGGCAATTTGAGGTAAATCCACCTCAGTCGCAAAACGCACGGTCAATCTAGATAATGTTGGGGATAAATTATGAGTTTGGGTCATTGAAGAATAGGTGTAGTTAATCAAAAGTAAGATACACGCGGTCTAAGCAAATTCATCATCTTCGCTTTGCACCCCATGCACCCAAGAAGGAAAGTCAGAAGAAGTGGATATTTCCCCTTTTTCCATGCGGTAGATACTAGGAATTTGCGGTTCAGAACTGCGGGCAAAACCAGTGACGGCATAGCCACGTTGAAAGTATGTTTCAAAAATATCACGGGTTGACTCCCGCCAACCACGAGCAATATTGAGGTCAACTTTTTTAATCAAATTCAAATCGGGGGGAATTTGAACCAATAAAACTTTGTCATTTAACTCTAGTTCAGTGGCAATTGGGCGCGGGATATTGCCTTCCCAAGCGACATAATTGACCAATGAATGTTTATTATCGACCAACCAATCCTTCGCCAAAGGACGCGGCGCAGTATTACGAATCCGCTCCCGCACACGATTACTCATAAGTTCCCACTCTAGCATAAAACGGTCAGTAGATAAACCCACCTGCAATGGATTTTCAACCGCCCCATAAATATTGCGGGCATAATGGCGCACAAAACCACCCAATTTCTCAATATTGAGCATGGCATTTTTGCCCAATAATGGGTCATACGTCCAAACCACCAGGTCAATGCCTTGGCGTAACATTTGGTCGCGTTGGGCCAATTTTAACATGTGACCAATACCCAGGCTTTGATATTGTGGCAAGACTCCCATCCGCTGAGAAAAAAGATAGAGTTTGCTGCCTGACATGCCCAAATAACCATATAAAAAGCCAATTAAATCTGGGCCATTATAAGCCCCCAACAAAACCCCGCCATTATGCGCTGCTGAAATGAGTTGGGTGTAGGGAAATACCATTAAATCCGTATAGCCCCACGTCGCCCGTTGAATTTCATGGCATTTACGCAAGTCGGATAAGGTTTTGATAGGGCGTATTTTTATGTCTGTTTCATGGATTGATGCTGGCATATTGACATACCGTCTTAAGATATTTAAGGATTGTAGGAACAGTATATCATTCATCTATAGTCACTGCAAGGGGACAATTGTCCCCCCCTATTCTTAAATTAATTTAACCTAAATGGCCGCTAATAGATATATCTGTAGCAGAAAAGCGCAATTAAACGATAACCTCAATGGCATAGGAAATTTGGCTAACCCCATCAGTACCAAGGGCATATTGAGTTTCTAGGGACTTAAGCAGTAAAATAATTACAACTAAAAAGAGAGTTTTACTTCATTATAAAGCGAGAACTAACATGGCAAAACAAACAATGCAACTCTTTCTAAAAGCCTTTGTCATCGGCTTATTACTCCAAGTTGGGCTAGGCCAAGTCCCTGAAAAAGCCCACCCCATCAACCATAACCATATCATTAGCACACCCGCCACCATTCAAGCTCCAGCTAACAATGCGTCCAGTTTTGATGTTTCCGTGAGCCAATAACATTACTTTACCTCACCAACCTTAAAATATGGTTATTCTAGCAGGATGAGCAGCCTAAGTCGAGGTTGTAAATCCTGCTTTTTTGACCCCTTAAATTTCGTCAGGTGAGAACCCTAACTCGCGTAGTTTCGCCGCTAGTCGCTCGGCTTTGGCCTGTTCCATATCAGCCCGCGCCTGTTCCAGGTCAGCGCGTCGCTTTTCCGCTTGATATTCGGGCAAAATAAAGTCCTGATAAAGCTCATCTTCGGCCATCTCCATGAGCGAAGGTCGGCGGTGTAAATCGGTCAGACGGAAACGGAAACCAGGCAAAACATTAGAGTGAATCACGCCATTGATGGGCTGAATGGGGAGATACACACCCCGCGCCCCCCGTTGAAAAAAAGTCATGTGGCGATTTTTAGGGTCTAAAATGTAATACTCCTGCACTCCCCCGCGCGCATACTCCGCTTTTTTCGTCACTATATCCCGTTCAATTTCTGAACGCTTAGAGTCAGAAATAGCCTCAATACACATATCAAACAGCCCCTTATAAGTGCAATCATCAGCCGCCATTTGAATCGGGTTATCATGTCGAATCACCCCCAAATCAGGCCGCCGAATCGTTTCTTGGTGGCCTAGTTTCAATTTGAAACCCAAATCCAATGCGGTCACATTGGCTATGGGGCGTGTTTCCAAATATTGCCGTAACAAACCAACAAACCACAAATACATCAAAGAGCCAGCAAAATCGGACACAGGCTTTTCCTCCAAAATACCATTATTCCACTCGTAACAAATTTCCCCATCATTGTGATAATAATGCGCCCAATAGTCCGCCTCTGAAACATACCGCCCCGCATGGGAAACTTCGTCATCATCATCTTCTGCTTCAATGGTCGGATTTAAGGTTAATTCCAAAACGCTCATCTGTGTCCTCCTTTGTAGGCTACCTCACCGTTCTAAAAAACTTACTCATTTATGACACGGGGTCATAAACGATGTTTAATTCCTGCTTCAGCGAGAACTGCCTTAATAAATCAGGGCTTACACTCTCTCCACAGGCGTAGATTCCCGTTGAACT
>JAIFLK010000316.1 GCA_020049115.1 Chloroflexota bacterium
TAAAGTGTGCCAGGAATAGAGCCAATCACATTATAACCCGTTGCTTGTGGATTATTAGTAACATGACAATGCAGCGTTGCCTCAACTGCCCCATGTGCCAATTGCCCCGCCAATATTTCACCATCATTACGGCACAGGTGAATAATGGGAATGGTTTGGCGCAAAAAGCCATCTTCCACATTCAAGGCCTGCCCCGATTCATGTTGCGCTTTGCCATTAATGTAATAAACCACCACGCCCACCGCTCCATGAAGTTCCGCCTCATGCGCCACGCTGCCGAGCCAGGGCAATTTATCAAAATCAAAATGGACTAAAACAATCTGGCCGCGCACATTTTTGCCCAAATACTCCTGCGCCGTGCCAGGCCCCACATCTACCACCGTCGCGGTTAGCCCCGCGCCAGGCGTGCCAACGGAGGCCGCAAAAGAGGTGGCCTTAAAACTCATTTTGGGGGGCGCATGAAGCTGTAAACTCGCCCCTTGAAAATCCCAGGCATGGACGGGAAAGGCTTCTTGGCGCACCGAGGCCAGCCCTAAATGGCGCATCTCTGCGGCAATCAGGTCAGCGGCGCGCCGCCCCGACTCGGTGCCTGTGAGCCGAAACCCTAAATCATTATGTTGAATGGCGACTAATTTATCGGCAAAGTCCGCCAAATAAGCCTGGTCAAAGTATTGCATCATGGTCAAATTAGGAATTAGGAATTAGGAATTAGGTAGTTACTGCTTCCTAATTCCTAATTCCTAATTCATTTTAAGCTGATAAAAAATAGCACAAAATAGCCAATGAGCAAAATAAACCAACCCGTGACGGTAACAAAGTCAAAAAACCGTCGCCATGAGAAGACTAAATGTTCCCGCACCACCCCATCAATGGTCGCGAGGCTATCCAATTTGAAGCTGACGAGGGTTTTCCAATTAGTCAGCCCTAATTGTTCCGTCATTAACCGATATAAACGGGCTGAATACCAATCACCAATGAGGAGTAAGGATTGGTCAATTTTCTCAAAATCAAGCAACAGGGAGAGGCGTTGCTCTACCGCAACCTGTAAGGTTCGGTTAGACCAAGGATACCAAATCCCGCGTACTTGAGCCACGTGTTGACGTAATATTTCTAAATTATGGGAGATGGTTTGGTCTAACATGCGATAACTTAACAGTTGATAAATCCCTATTTTGAACAATTCAATATCGGATTGGAAATCACTTTTTTCGGCAATAATGAGCGCGCCGCCCCAATTCACGACCGTTAAATCATGTTCCGAAAAGCGCGCCCGCGCTTCCAAAATTTCATTCGCCTCTAGCCGATTAAAAGATTTTGTCCAGGAGCGTAACAAGCGCGCTAAAATGGCGGCATGGTGGTCAATAAATTCATCAGGCGTGGGTTTGGCCTCCGCCAAAAGCAACACCGTATATTCCTCAGTTAAAGCGGTTTGCGCGTGCATTTCCGTTTGTAGCAACTGTTTAAGTTGCGCTTGAAGATGACGGTTGGTCGTGACTGCCGTCTCACTCAAGGCATCAAACAGCCAATAACGGCACTCCGCCACCCAAACCAAACCATCTAATGATTGGAAATGAATCGTTACTTCCGTTTGCTCAACCATGATAAGCCGCTTTTCTAGGGTGCGAAACTCAATGTCCAGGTCAAAAAAATAGGGCGCATCTTTCGGCGGCGGCACGGACAATAAATTGCCCCAGGGCGAAGTTGATTGAAATGGGGTTAAAAATAAGTAACAGGTTTCTAAGTCCATAACTCGCGTAAATTTTGCCACATGATATAACTACTAGCAATTAAGACACTCACCGTAATAATCGGCCAGAAAAAATCTACTAAAATGATCAGGGTCGAAATTGCGGCCAAAGAAATTGTAATACTGCTAATGAGCCGTTGCAGTTGCTTACGAGAACTCGCCTCAATAAACACGATTAAGGAAAGTAACGTCACTAAGCCAAAAATCAGATAATTACGGGCAAAAATGACCAGCAACACCAAACTAATCATGAGTAACCCAATACTAATCGCTGCCCACAACTCGGTGAGGCGGTCAAGGCGCAACTCTATTTCACTGGTGGGGTGGTGCGCCCGCCGAATGTGCGCCCGCATGGGCAGTGGGTCGCCATGTTTCAGCCGCGCCGTATAGAGGGCGAGGGCTTCTTTAATCGCCTCTAAAGAAGCCCATTCCGCCCGTAATTGATTTAATTCGCCTGACAACTGCATCACCTTTTTTTGGCTCATGGCATAAATTTTGCGAAAGTGGGGCTGCCCCTGCATAGCCGCCAATTCAATGCCTAAATCGGCCAATTGATGTTGTTTAGTTTCAATTTTAGCGGTTAATTTATTTTGCCGTTCTTCCAAATCTTCCCAGCGCGCCAGCGTTTTGGATAACAATTGATGTCGCGGCAACACTTTATCCAAACCCGACCAGCCGAGAGGGTCATACCATGAACGGCGTACGCTCCCATCACGATTGTAAACGGGGCCTGCGGGCGCGTCCTCGCCTGAGAAGGGGTCATTGGTATAAAGTCCCCATAAGCCGCGATAGTGCATGGCCCACGGTGGCGTGGGGTCAAGTAAAATGGGTTCCTGCCAAGTTTGCGTCTGCCCTGGGCCAATGGCTAACCCGTCGCCGCGCGCATAATCCACGAAGGGAATTTTGAAGATATTAAATGAAGGGGCAGCCGTCGAGTCGTTATTATCATCACTATATTGACGCAGAATTTTGCGCCAAAATTTTTGTTGCCGTTCCACCAGCCGCACCAACGGCAATAAAAAAGGCAGTTCAATCTCAGGCAGATACTCCCCCGCCGCAAAATAGCTGGCATGTGACCCCGCCCCCGCATAAATGATGGGGTGTTGGCCCATTTTTTCCACTTCGGGGTCATGCCAATGACGGCGCAAATCGTCCCCTTTGAAATCATGCGAGGCATATGCCAGCCATTCAGGTTGCACGTCGCCCTCCGCCGTCTCCGAAAGGTAAATGTAAACCATCTCCCAATCGGACTCATGGTCATTCGCCCCATAAAAACCTGACCGCCAATTGTTAAAGGCATAGAAGAACCAATATTGCAAAGCAATCCAGCCATTGGAGCGCACCACGCGACCATAGTAGGAATAGTAAGGCGATTGCGTTACAATTTCTTCATAACGCAAGGCCGCCCCCACCGCCGTATCCCCTGGCACGCGGCCGCGCGCAAATAGCCCCAACGCAAAAATCGCGTCCATCAGCCGCGAGAGTTGCCCCACTCGTGCCAATCGCCCCCGCCCCACATGGAAACCACTACTGCGCCGTCCGCCCTGCTGAAAGCGATATTGCGCCACCTGTGCCAAGTTGACGGCTTCGCTAAATTTGAGAAAATAGGTGGCTTCAAAATCCTCATGGCGCGGCGCGGCTAATTTTTCTAGGGTGACTTGCCCTATTGGCACTAAACAATAGGGCTGTCGATGGGGGCGTTGCACCCATAAGCTGCAATAGCGCAGGTAATCTTTGACCTCCATCGGGAAAAATTGCTCGCCTTGGGTAAAGCGAATAATCGGCTCAAAGCGGCGCAACAGGGCGCGGTCAGCGTCAGAGGGTGATATGTCCATAATAACTATTCATCCCCCCCACTGCGGGAACGAAAAAGGAGTTGAATATCGGAATAGTGTAGATAGATGACTAAAAAGGTACTTGTCCCCATGACGACATAACTATAAGGTGAACGGTCTTCCAGATAAATGATTAAGGCCATAAATAAACTTAAGCCTTGCACCAATAGAGCGATGAGCCACGCGCCACGCCGTAAATAGAACATGCCAATGGCGGCGGTAAAGCCTAATAAGCTCAGGGGAATGAAAATTACGCCCAGAGAAACATGGCCTATCAACCCCAAATTGAATTGATTTGATAATGAATTGGGCAGTTGCAACCAATCATGCCAGGGGCTGAGGGTGAGCAAATGCAATAGCCCAAAAAGAAAAAAACCACCCGCCTGTAAAATCAACAGCCAACCAACGGCGGTGACTAACCCAGGGCGAGTGGCATGTTTAGATGACGGTTTGATAGGTGGCCTCCACCAGTAGTAGTCATAGTCATCGGATGACTAAAAGTTTCACTTTCTCAAGAAAACCACAGCCGTAATAAATCGCACTATACTAAGGCTGCCTAAAAGCAACCCTAACCAAAAATAGGCCGTCAGCAAGATGAAAACCGCCGCATAAACTCCCGCAAAAAGAGGATAGCCAAAGTTAGTCAGCCCGACGGCATAATGCGCTTTGGGGTTGGGGCTAAGTACCATGTAACGCAGCCCAAAAATCATCACGGGAATTTCGGCCAGCGAGAGGGCGAGGAAAAAGGCAAACAGGCCACCCACAAAAATGGGATTGACCAGTAACGGCGGCAGATAGCCCATAGTCGTAATAAAAAGACAGATAACCGTTAGAATAACCGCGCCCACCAACCCCATGAGGCTGGTGATAATGAGGCTAGAGTGACTCATCTTGATTTTTGGGGGCCATTTCCGCTTCGCGCACATCATTTTCCACTTCGACGGTGGCGAAGGCAATGGCCCAACTCACAATGCCCCACGTTCCCCCCGCAATCAAACTGCCCATGCCGAGTGACCACATGGTGACGGGGGTATTGGGGTCGCGCATAATACCAATAATGGTTAAGGTGATGCCTAAAAAGGCGAAAAAGAGGCCAATTTGCGTTGGCCCATCAAAACGTTGCCAAAAGTTTTTTATTATTGTCATTGGTCATTGGTCATTGGTCATTGGTCATTGGTCATTGGTCATTGGTCATTCGTTAAATGACACATAACGAATGACCAGGGACAAATGACCAATGACAAAGGACTATTTAACTATTTAACACATCCTTACTAGAATTAGATAATTTTTCAATACTTTCAACTAAATTCGTGAATTGTTCCCGTTGATGTGGGTTTAACTTTGCATTTTGTAATATAGCAACCGCGTCATTAGCCTGCTTTAAAGAGGGTTTTAAGGTTTGATGGACAAATCGCTCAAAGCCAGCGTTCTTTTGGATCAACATGTTGTTAATTTCCCGCAAAATCTCATTGCTACCACGCAACGAAACTTCATTATCCTGAATGATAGCGTAAGATTTGGCCTTTTCCACCGCCGAGGCCACTTGATTGGCAATGGCAATGAGTAAATCCATCTCATGCAAACTCCATTCATAGCCATGGGTGCTACGAATCCCCGTCGCCAACACGCCCATCACCTGCCAACTTGAGCCACCCTCAATCGGTGAATTAGCACGCCGCGTAATCGGCACGGCCCCCATAGCCCGTAAGCCTTCTTTATCTACCCAAATTTTATGGGGGCGACTAAAAATGGAGGCCACAAAACATGGTTTATTGGTGCTAAAAACTTCGCCCTCCAATTCGTCATTGGCCTTAAGACGGCGCATCCCATGCACATAATTACGCGATAGCCCCGCATGGCTCTGGATTTTAAGTTCGCCCTCTTCTATCAAATAAAGCCAGGCCGCATCCGTATTCAAAATGGCTTTGGTTTGGTCAACGGCACATTGCAAAATCTCACTTAAATTGAGCGTATGATTGACCATTTCCGATAACGCCATCAAAATTTGCAAATCGGTATTTTGCTGATGGAGTTCATACTCCATTCTAACAACGGGCAGAGCCTGCGCCAAATTTTCGCGGGTGACCTCAACGTCAACAATATCAGGCAAATTAATGGGATTCGCCAGGGTTAAATCCAGGTTGGTTGGGTCAATGTCTTCCTGCTGAAGCAACGATTCCGCCACTCGCCATAACCGTTCCCGCAATTGCAAACTTTCTAAAGCAATAGCCGTTTCTTGGCTCACCGCCATGAGAAAAGTCAATTCACTGGAGCGAAAACCTCTCGCACTTTGCAGCCCCACCAACATCGCCCCCGCCAATTTCTTATCCACCACCAACGGAAAACTGGCTAAACTGCTCACCCGCCCCGCCCGTAATAAAGCCAACTCCGCCGCATCATCGGTGGTCTGATATTCCAACAAAGCCCCCGTCCCCGTCACCAAATGGGGCATGAGGGCAATCGCCCCATCATCCAGGTTATTGCCCGTT
>JAIFLK010000240.1 GCA_020049115.1 Chloroflexota bacterium
GTCGGTGTAACGTGATTTCACCTGCAAGGTCTTTAAGACCTTGTAGGTGTGGGTTTTGAACTGCTTAGTCATTTACGCCCAAGTGTACTAGAGTTTATACCAATTAAAAAATTGTTGGCATTTTGTAGGGGCAATACCTTGTGCTTGCCCCCATTGCGGGCAGGGACAAGCCCTGCCCCTACGAAAATCATTAAATCGGTATAATGTCTACTGAGTCTAAATTTACGGAGCGCAAACTTTTAGGTTTGTTCAGAACAATGTGAACTCATGAAACAACAACCCATCCCAATTCATTATCGGCCTAGCTTAACTTTACCACAGCTATTATTTTGTTTAATTACGGCAATTCTATTAGCCCTTTTTGGTGGTCTACTTGCCGCGTTCCAAACAAAAGTTGTGTTAGGCATCGCTTTATCTCCCGTAATATATCTTATGCCTATAACTGTATCCGCTATTTTTGGCTTCATGGTGGGCTTAATTTACATCCAATGGCGCAGCTATGCTCGTTTTTTAGAACAAAGTTACCAACGTAAAGAGCAAAATTATCGCCATCTGTTTGAAAACGCCACCGATATTATCTACACCCTTGACCCCACCACTGGTTTATTTACCTCAATAAATCGAGTCGTTGAAGATATTTTAGGTTATACAAGCGAAGAAATTATCACTATGTCCCTCAACGAACTTTTTACGCCCAGTTCGCTTGACGCATTTCAGCCCAAGTTTCAGGCAAAATTACAAGGTGAGCCACAGACAACGTATGAAATTGAAGCCATAGCCAAAGATGGACAATTGATTCCCTTAGAAATAAAAAGCCGTTTAGTGAAAGATGACCAGGGAGTCATAAAAGTGCATGGTATTGCTCGTGATATTACAAAACGCAAGATGATTCAACGGGCTTTGTTAGAATCGGAGCATTTTAATAAAACGATTATTTCCAGTGTGCAGGAAGGGGTAGCTGTTTGTGACCAAAATTTACAATGTTTATTATGGAATCAATTCATGGAGAAGTTAATTGGTGTAACAGCGGATAAGGTAATGCAACAAGATATAAGGAATTTTTTGCCTGACCCCGAAGCCAATGACCATTTACAACAAGCGATTAACGGCCAAGCTAGCCGTAGCCAAGACTTGGTTTATTCAATTCATGGCGAAACGCATTGGTTAATTAGTCGTTATAGTCCCCATGTGAGCGCGAAGGGTGAAATCGTGGGGGTCGTTATTATGATTAATGATATAACGACACGGCATCAATTAGAAATTAAGTTACGACAATCACAAAAAATGGAGGCGGTGGGACAACTCGCGGGCGGCGTGGCGCACGAATTTAACAATTTATTAACGACGATTATTGGTTATGCCGAACTTGCTTTAATAACTTTACCGACTGCGAGTCCGATAGAGGCCGACCTAAAAGGAATTTTACGTAAGGCTAACCGCGCTGCGACGTTGGTGCAACAATTGCTTAATTTTTCTCGTCATCCCTTATCTGAGCCTCATCCCATCAACTTGAACCGTTTTTTGGTGGATACTAGCCATTTATTCAACCGTTTTACTCACCCCGATATTGAATTAACCGTCACAATTGAGCCTAATTTGGCTCAGGTTATTGCCACGCCAGGGCAAATAGAAGAAATATTACTTAATTTAGTAGCTAATGCGTATGATGCCATGCCCCAGGGGGGGGAGATTCAAGTGAATATCACCGATTTTGAAGCGACAACTGCCAATGCTGAACTGCCAATGGGCTTCAAGTTGGGTCAATATATTTTTATTGAAGTGAGCGATAATGGTGTGGGCATGACCGAAAATGTTAAGACAAATATCTTTGATTTATTTTTTACCACCAAAGAGATTGGGCAGGGTGCGGGGCTAGGGCTGGCAATTGTTTTTGGGATTGTGCAACAATTGGAGGGGCATATTGGGGTGGAAAGTGCGGTGGGGCAAGGCACCACCTTTAAGGTTTATTTACCTGCTATAAAGACGCAAGCAAAAGCAAGTAACTTTTTGATTTAGAGTTGAGCTAATTTTACCAATTGTTATATAAGCGGGTAAAATATAAGCTATAGCGATTCATTCGTAATCGGATGAATAAAAAAGGAGATTATGATGCTAAACCAACAAATATCAACTAAAACAGAGCCAATTTTGGATATTATTTTAGCTCTTTCACCTAAAGAACAGTTTCAATTAATAGTGATTCTTTTACAGCGATTGCTAGGCATTCAAAATATGGCTGAGATTAGACCCCATATTGCCACTGCTCGACTTAAAACGGTTGACCAAGCTGTAGCCGACTTTTGGCCCGAAGATGAATCGGTAGATGATTTTCTCACCTTTACGTACCAACAACGGCAGGAGAATCTAGTCAAATGATTTTGCTAGATACTAACATCATTTCATTTCTACTTAAGAAAGATAGCAGAATCGAAGGTTATAAGCCTTACTTAGATAACCAGATTTGGGCTATTTGCTTGATGAATGTAGCAGAGTTATACCAATGGGGAGTAAAACGTATCCAACAGATGGAAAGTTGGATGCATGATAATTTTGACATCTTATTGTTTGATACTGAAACAAGCCGTCTATGGGCAGAGGTTACAAATCAACGCCGAGCCAGGGGTCAGCCAATTTCCGTACAAGATGCCTGGATTGCTGCGGCGGCCTTACAACACGATATACCATTAGTCACCCATAATCCGACTGATTTTGAAATGATTACTGGATTAGAAATTATTACAACAATTCCTACACTCTAGTCAAAACAAAATAGGTAGAACTTACGCAAAACCGTTCATTTTGAGGAGTGACACACGCCCTCGTGTGTCACTGTTAGCACGAGGGCGTGCTAACTCCGCGATTTTTTACATTTCGCAACAAAATAAGCCGCTAATCTCAGGTGAAATTAGCGGCTTATTTTGTTATTTGAGCTTAAAATCCCGTCGTCAGAAAAAGTAAGAATAACAAGCCAATACCGCCGAGAGCAGTAATAAAGAGAAATCCGAGAATAAAGACAGCCACCACATTGACCTCTTCATCATCCTCATCAACCTCAGCGGCCTGAGATGATTTTAGTCGTTGGTTGGCGGATTGATAAGCGGCAATCAATTCGCGGTCAGAGTGGGCGGGTTGCGGCATGGGTTGATAGCCACCGACTTGAATGGGCATGCCTAACGTGGCATTGGCATGAAAACCGTTGTTGCCCGCGTAGGCCATTTGCCCTGGATAAGGCATGCCCAAAGTGGTGTTGGCATGGACAACGGGAATGGGTTGGCTTTGAAATTGCATGCCCATAGTTTGAGCGTGGGGCAGGCCAATCGGTTGGGAGGGGCGGGTGAGTTGCGTAAACATACTGTTATCATAGCCCATTTGATTAAAAGCAATGGGTCGCATGGGTTGCGAGGGCGCAGCATACGCCGCAAAAGCAGGGCTGGGGCGCGAAGGGTTAAGCGGTAATTTCATGGGGCGTGAGGGCGCGACCATGAAGGTTTTTTCTAGCGGGAGTTGATTGACCTGCGCTAAAGCCGCATCAAAATCAGGCAGAGGTACATTACCATTCATCACGGGAACAGGGCGGGAGTCTTGCCCTAGCTGCTGCTCAACAAGTGCCTGAGTTAAGAAACGTAAACGCTGTTTGGTATTCGATAACTCTTTCTTACGGGCTGATTCATCGGCAGGAGTTGCTACTGCCGTCTCGCTAAAAGGTGAATTTAGCGGCATGGCTTGGGTAATCGCTTTGGGGTCAAGCCGTTTAGGGTGGCGTTCATCGGCTATGGGCGGGGGTTGCGTAGGAACAGGTTTCGTTTCCTCTTTAGGCTGTTCCACCGTCACGGGGCGCGAGGCGGTAATCTCGATGCCGAGCCGTTGCAACCCTTGCCGCGCCACCGTGCTATGGGGGTTAATTGCCAAAACATGATACAAGCAACGGGCGCGCTGCTCCTCTTTTTCCACCACTTCACTCATCCATAACCAGGCCATTTCATCATTAGGGTTTTGTTGAATGAGTAGATTTAACAGTTGTCGTCCTTCTTCTCGACGATTAGATTGAATAGCGGCGATAGCTAAATCCAAGGATATGGTCATGGTTTCCCTCACTTCTATAGCGCAATTGGCTATTCTATGCTAGAATAGACTTCAAGGTGACTACTCACCCCGCAAATCAAGTTTACATAATAATAGTGTACCATGATAAAGGCATTTGAGTCAATGATTGACCATTAGCATTTAGTGGGTTGATGAGGATATTCGCTTACGGATAGGACTTACGCAAAAAGGCAAAATCCCCCCCAAAGGGAGGGAAGTTTTACTCCCTCGCCCTGTGGGAGAGGGTCGGGGTGAGGGTTCTGCGTAACTCCTTACGGAGTGCAACCTAAAGGTTTGCACTCCAATATCTGAACAGTAAATGAAAATCCTAAACCAATCCACTTCATGCCAATCAGCAAACAATGACGTTTGTCAGGAGATTGATATGACTTTAGCACCCCCCGTAACCAGAGAAGGTGGCACAATTACCGCCACCATTCAAGACAGCCCTGGCATGCGAATGCTCTACACGGCACTCAACCATTTAGATGATGCCGCCGAGCGACTGCAACTCAGCCCCAGTATTCACCGCGTATTACGAAGTTGTGAACGCACCCTCAAAGTTGCCCTCCCCGTTGAAATGGATAACGGTGAAATTGAAGTTTTCACCGGGTATCGCGTCCAACATACCAATGCACGCGGCCCTGGCAAAGGGGGCGTGCGGTATCATGCCGATGTTTCATTAGATGAAGTAACGGCCTTAGCCCAATTGATGACCTGGAAATGTGCGGTGTTAGATTTGCCCTATAGCGGCGCGAAAGGGGGCATTTCAGTTAGCCCACAAAATCTGTCCGAGAAAGAACTCCGCCGCTTAACTCGCCGTTATACTTATGCCATCATGCCCATTATCGGCCCGAAAAAGGACATTCCCGCCCCCGATGTCAATACCGATGAACGCACCATGGCCTGGATGAGTGATACTTACAGTATGTTGCAAGGCATCGCCGCCCAAGAAATTGTAACAGGTAAACCCATTGCCCTCGGTGGCAGCTTAGGCCGCGCCGACTCAACGGGTTTAGGGGTTGCCATTATTACGGAAAGTACCCTGAAACGGTATGGCGAATTGGTTGAGGGCGCGACGGTAGTGGTGCAGGGCTTTGGTAAAGTGGGTTATTGGGCGGCGCATTATTTGGCGCAAGATGGCTGCAAGATTATCGCCATAAGCGATGTGTCAGGCGGCTATTATAACCCCAACGGCCTCGACCCCGAAGCCATGTTGAAATATACCAAAAGCTCACCCACCCGCACCCTAGAGGGCTATAGCGTGCCAGGGTTAGAACGCGTCACCAATGAAGAATTATTATGTCTTAAGTGTGATGTACTCATTCCCGCCGCGCTCGAAGACCAAATTACCTCCCTCAATGCCGACCATATTCAGGCCAAATATATTGTCGAGGGCGCAAACGGCCCCACTAGCTCAACGGCAGACAAAATCCTCCATGCACGGGGCATCATCACCGTGCCAGATATTTTGGCTAATGCGGGGGGCGTTACGGTTAGTTACTTTGAATGGGTGCAAGGGTTACAAGCCTTCCTCTGGGATTTAGACACAGTGCGTAAGAATATGCGCCGCTTCATGGACACCGCTTTCCAACAAGTCTGTGACTTGAGCGATAGCCGCCATGTCTCGCTGCGGCAAGGGGCGTTCATGTTGGGCGTGTCCCGTGTGGCCGATGCCATTGAACAACGCGGCATTTTCCCGTGATAATCTATTCAGCCTTTATAGCGTTTGAAACGCTATAAAGGCTAATGTTTATGAAAAAAAGACCTCACAGGTTTTGAAAACCTGTGAGGTCTTTTTAATATTTCAGGACGTTTCCTCACCCGTTAAAATGGCAATTAAAATTCGTAATAATTCTTCGATTTCGGTAGGGATAGCGTAAAGGCGCGTATCTTGGATAATTTGTTTCTTCACGCGGTCTAACACCCCAAACCGCCACCCGTCACCAATAGTAATAATACCGTACAATGGCCTCACATCATCATCAAGCCATTGGTCAAGCGCAATGAGTTCCACCGCTAGTTGGGTGAAACCCCGCGTCATATCATCATGTTTCGCTTCAATGATGAGAAGGTTATTCGCTTGGTTCAAGTAATAATCAATTTTACCTTTCAATTGATGGGTCACATGAAGCGGATATTCAATGTGTATTTTTATCTTAAGGTCACGCGCCAAACTTAAAAGAATCGGGGCAATCAAAACCTCACGCCGCGCCGCTTCACCCGTCAAATCCACATAAAGCATATTTTCTGCTAACTGTTCTTTTAACAAAGCGAATCGAGCAATCTCATGGTGTGTTCTAGGCAAAGAGCAGGCTTGGCTTTGGCGAGTATACCCAAAATAGGCTAATAGCTCATCTATTGGCACATTCATTTCAAAATAATCTCGAAAACTATAACTGCGGTTGGGGTCAATAATAGAGCGTTTCATGATTAATTTGATTCCTCACCCGTTAAAATGGCAATTAAAATTCGTAACAATTCCTCTAAATCATCTGGCACCCGATAAAGACGCGGGTCTTGCGTCATCTGTTTGGTAACACGATTTAAAATTGCAAATTGCCAAGCATTACCAATTGTAACCATGCCATAAATCGGTTTACTATCCGCATCAAGCCACTGGTCAAAGGCAATCAACTCAGCCGCTAATTGGATAAAACCGCGTTGTAATTCACCATTTTTAGCCTCAATGACTAACAAATTGTTACCATACAAATAGTAATCAATCTTGCCCTTCAATTGATGAGTGACGCGTAAGGGGTATTCTATTCGAATCGGTATTTTAAGATAGACGGCTACATTTAATAAAATCGGGGCCACTAACACTTCTCGCAAGGCCGTTTCAGAAGTAGGGTCAGCGTAATAAAAATAAGATTCTAATTGGGCTTGCAAGCCCGCAAAATAACTCAAATCACCCTCACTACGAGGCAAGGGATATTTTTGTCGGGTGCGACTATAGCCAAAGTAAGCCATTAACTCATCTATGGGTATATTCATATCAAAATAGTCACTAAAATTGTAACTGCGGTTAGAGTCAATAATGGAATGTTTCATGATTAAGGTGTTTCCTCGCCCGTTAAAATGGCAATGAGAATCCGTAATAATTCCTCTAATTCAGTCGGAATGGCATACAGCCGAATGTCTTGGCAAATTTGCTTCTGCACACGGTCTAACACCCCAAACCGCCAAGCATCACCTATCGTTATAATACCATATAACGGTTTCTCATCATCATCTAACCATTGGTCAAGGGCAATCAACTCCGTTGCCAACTGCGTAAAGCCGCGCGTCATATCATCATGCTTGGCCTCAATAATGAGCAAATTGGTTTTGTGTTGAAGATAATAATCAATCTTACCCTTTAACTGTTTGGTTACATTCAAGGAATATTCAATATCCATCGTAAATTGCAAGTATGCTCCCAATTTAAGCAAAATAGGAGCAACTAAAATCTCCCGTCGCGATGCTTCATTCGTCAACGGCACAACCCGTAAATTGGCATCCAAAGTTTCTTTCAAACCATGAAAATAATCTAAGTTGATGGCTGTTTTAGGCAAAATACAACTTTCGGCGCGCCAGCTATAGCCAAAATAAGCCAATACCTCACGCGTTGGCACATTCATTTCAAAATAATCACTAAAACTGTAACTGCGGTTAGGGTCAATAATGGAACGTTTCATAATATTATCTCCTGAGATAAAACTTACCTGAAATTATAATGGCCTCATCTGTTAAAGTCAATCATTCTTGCAGGTAGAATTTTCGCCCTGGAGTCCAAACATGGAGTCCAAATCTTTAGATTTGACCGTCAAATCTAAAGATTTGGACTCCATGTTTATGCCCTCGCACCGTATGGCTTCCCAGGCCATATTCACCCATTTGACAAAATCCTTGCATGGTATTAAATTATGTCAGGCTTATCTTAATAATATAAAAATCAAATTTGTTAATTGAAAATTTCATACTTACAACAATATTATATTTACCTCATATTTCGTAAAATTAACACTATTTATTTTGGTTTTACCCGCGCGCCGCGCCCAAGCAGTTCTCTGCCTCATGGGACAGCGCGTTTTTTGTCGCCAACACGGAGTCCAAAGCCGTAGGCTTTGACCCCAAAAACACAAAGCCTACGGCTTTGGACTCCGCCGCGCCCGTCAAGGTTGCAAGGCAATCCGCTTATTTATGCCACAAGTTGCTCAAACCAGGCCGCAATATCTTCATAATTGTGCTAACTCTTCAAACAAGGCTCGATTTTGCTGAATGAGTTGTTGAGCAAAGCGTCGCCCCTCTAATTTAGGCTGCTGCGGCCATTTTTGGACAGAAAGTTGTACAAACTGAATAATCAGGTGTTCTAATTTTTGGGGTGATAAACCCACTTGTTGGGTTTGTTGCCATAATGTATCGGGTAATTCAATGGTTAAAGTTGTCATCTTTAGCTCCTTTATGGGCTGAATTATAGCTTAAAGCCATGTCATAACCAACTTGTATCGCCACACGCGGAGTCCAAATCTTTAGATTTGTCACAGTAGAGACAGAGCATGCCCTGTCTCTACACCACCCGCCCTCCCGTCAAGGTTGCAGGGCAAACCGCATGTTCGTCCCTAGTCATCAGGTGACTTCAAGTCACCTGATGACTCAAACTCACTCAACCTTAGGACTTACGCAAAACCGTTCATTTTGAGGAGTGACACACGCCCTCGTGTGTCACTGTTAGCACGGGGGCGTGCTAACTCCGCGATTTTTAACTTTGTTAGTCAGCTATTATAAGGTTTGAAACCTTATAATAGCTTAAAATCAACCTTATCTTTTTTCACAGGAGAACCAAAAATGAAAAGCCGTCTCATCATCAAAACCATGTTCTTTTGCACCCTGCTACTGACCCTCATGTTCAGCAGCCACACCGCCGCGCCCGCGCAGGCGCAAGCCTTTAGCTGTAGTAATGTTAGCGAAATCCCCCAAGCAGAATGTAACGAATTAGTCACCCTATACAACAGCACCAACGGGTCAGGCTGGACGAACAAAACGGGCTGGTTGACCACAAATACCCCATGTAGCTGGCAGGGGATAACCTGTAACACGGGGCATGTGACCGAGATTTTTCTTATGGCTAATCAGTTAACTGGCACTATTCCTTCTGGGTTGCGTAATTTAACTAACTTGCAAATTATTCACCTCGGAGATAATCAGTTAACGGGTTCGATTCCGATTGAATTTGGCAATCTTACCCAATTGACGGGTCTTTATCTTTTTAAGAACCAGTTAAGCGGCACGATTCCTCCTGCGTTGGGCAACTTAACCAACCTGCAAACGATTAACCTTTCGGATAATCAGCTAACGGGTTCGATTCCGATTGAATTTGGCAATCTTACCCAATTGACGACTCTTTCCCTTTTTAATAACCCGTTAAACGGCCCACTTCCTGACAGTTTAACTCAATTAACTGCTTTAACGTACTTATATTTTACGGGTACTACGATTTGTGAACCTTCATCACCCACGTTTCAGACATGGTTAAGTGGCATCACCAACTTAGGACGAACCAATGTACTTTGTCCTGCCACCCCCACGCCTACGGCTACTTTGTCACCAACGGCGACGTTATCGGCAACGGCAACAGCCACTTTGTCAGCCACCGCGACACCACCTGCCACACCAACCAGTACAGCCACACCATTTACCCCGTCTGCCACCCCAACCTCTAGCCCAACCGCTACCAATACCGCAACCTCAACTTCTAGCCCAACCGCTACCAATACCGCCACACCAACCAATACCGCGACGACAACCCCCACGCTAACACCTAACGCCAAAACCTTCCAAGTGGGGCGAGATGGTTTCGGCTTTAAAAACTTTAGCTATGATAACACCACTTTAACCGATACGGCCCAATGGGAACAGTTTAAAAAGACTTTCCCCGATACGGAAATGGAACTTCCTACGGGAGAACGCCGTAAGGGGGCGTTGTTGTATTACGAAATGCATCAAAGTATAGGTCAGGGCGGAAATTCTGCGGGGTTCACGGGCGCAAGTTTGGTGCGCTATCTGGGCTTGACGGAAACCGTCGAGCCGAGTTTACTGTCCTCCGCTAATCAAGCCATTACCAACGTCAATCAATGGCCTGCGAGTAATGATGTGAAAGATTATATCCATTTGTATCAGGCGCGCCAACTGAGTGAACAATATCTTACTTGGTGGTTTGGCACCCCACAACGGGTCAATGGGCAATGGGTCACTCAAAACCGCCATCTCGATGACACCCCTTTGCAAAGCTACCAAGCTATCAAAGCCAGTCCAGAACCTATGGGCGTTGTTATTTATCAAGGTGACTCAGGCCATAACCTGGTGGCCTATCGCACTGAGGAAAATGGGAATACAGGTTACATTTATGTGTATGACAGTAATTGGCCGAATGATAGCACCCGACGGATAGACATTGACCTAACGACAGGCCATTGGCAATATGAAATAAAGCCAGGTGAAACTTGGAGCGATGACAAAACCAATCTCTTCTATACCCCTGCGTCACTTTTCACGCAAGCCAACCTGATTAGTACAAAAAGACATGATGCAATGGTGCAGGCTATGGATACAACAACCAACGCAGACGACCCTGTCTTCGTTGAACAAAACATGAGGGCATTCGTCATCCCCGACGGAAACGGTACAATGTCTTACGGTATAAGTGTAGAAGGTTCCTCAGGGGGTCAAGTTATAAGAGGGGATTCAATAGTAGTCGGCTCCGACTACAACTCAAATTTCTGCTGTGTAGTAGCCAACATCTCATCTATAACACCGGTAACGACAACAGCTTACTACTATGACCTTAAAATTGGAACCAAACTGAATATAACAGAAACAAACGGCTACAGCCTGATTCTAGAATTTGAGCGAGACCCCGACCTTCATATGGCTATCAATGGCATAACAAATTCCTCTCCCTCTGTAACAGACACGGTAACTGTGAGTACGGTAGTAACGAGACTCAGTGGCAGGGCTTCAACCAAGCAACTTAGCAACAGTCTCAGCATTACCTTCACCTCTGCCTCCGACCCCAACTATTGCCATACCGTCACGTATGAAGCCACCGACTCTAGCCGTGACCTTACGAGTTGCATCACGGGCGCGGCCA
>JAIFLK010000308.1:0-4740 GCA_020049115.1 Chloroflexota bacterium
GCCGTTAGCACCTCGGCCATGGAGCCAAACTCAGGCAAATCTACCCGACAAATGGTGGTTAATGAGGCTTGGGGGTCAAGGTCAATGAGCAGCCCCGTTTTACCTAATTCCGCTAAGGCTGCCGCCAAATTAAAAGCGGAGGTACTTTTAGCTGTTCCCCCTTTTTGGGAAACAATCGCCATAATTTTGGTCATATTGTAAGGTGTAGGAGTCCGCAATCCTTTGCGGACAATCCGCAAAGGATTGCGGACTCCTCTTGCTGTATACATGTGTTTACTGTTATAATCACTTGTATATAAAAGTTTTCATTTGAAAACAGAGGTAATCAAAGGTATAGTAACATGGCTTATCCTTCTTGGCAAATCCCCTCCGCCACCATCCCATTGCCTGAATCTGAGGTGCATGTGTGGCGCGCTTCATTAGAATCATCACTTGAGGTGTATCATTTCTACCTCAATCTCTTATCTACCGACGAGCAACAACGCGCGGCTCGCTTTCATTTTGAGCATCATCGTCATCGCTTTACCGTAGGGCGCGCCATTTTACGCTTGCTTTTAGGCCAATATTTGGCGCAATCGCCCACAGCGATTCAATTTGAATATGGCCCGCAAGGTAAACCCAACCTCCCCGCCCCTATTCCCCTCCATTTCAATGTGTCACATTCTGAAACCGTAGCCCTCTACGCGTTTTCGCGTACGCGATTTATCGGCGTAGATGTGGAATATCATAAACCCAATATAGATTATCATGGTATTGCCAAACATTTCTTTGCCGAGGCTGAACAGATGGCTTTATTAGCTTTACCACCCGCTCAACAGCCCACTGCTTTTTACGCCTGTTGGACACGCAAAGAAGCCTATCTTAAAGCAACAGGAGATGGTTTAACAACCATCCCCCTGAGTCAATTTGAAGTGTCCCTTCGCCCCAATGAAGCCGCCGCGCTCTTAGCAACACACCATGCTCCCCAGGAAGCGGCTCGCTGGACAATGCAAGCCCTGGCAGTTGGGCCTGGCTATACGGCTGCGCTAGTGATAGAAGGACAGGATTGGGAGCTAAAAACCTGGCAATATCAGCCAAGATGAATTGTATACTCTTGTATACATCAAAATACAAGAGTATACAGCATAAAATTACGAGATATATTGACATTACAACAGAGTGGGATGTGATTGTTATACTCAGTAGCAGTATTTCAAGATTTGGGTGCAACAACTAAATTCCCCTCACCCCAGCCCCTCTCCCAAAGGGCGAGGGAGTCTCTTGTCTCCCCTCGCCCTTTGGGAGAGGGGCTGGGGTGAGGGTGACAAATCTTGAAATACTGAGTATATCAAGATTTGTAGGGGCGTACCCTTGTGGTCGCCCTGGTGGGTAGGGACAAGCCCTACCCCTACGACAAAATCTTGATATAAAAATCTTGATATAAGTAGATGAGCATAAATTCTGCGGCAGCCTTTATAAGGCTTCAAGCCTTATAAAGGCTAAAATTAGTCCGCAAAACTTTTGTTTAGGTACTTACTGATACTCAGCGCGCTGAATATAGTTTATATTAAGCGTAAGATAAACTGTCACGCACACTGGTATTAGCGGCTTTGCGGGCGGGAAACCAACTGGCGATGATGGCGAGAAAGGTAATAATGACAAACCATGACCCCATGCCTGTGACTGAAAATTTGTAAACTATCGATACATTCAAAATATGCCCCATGTTGTATAACATAAACCGACACATCGGCACACTTAAGGGGATTGCTACCAACCAACTCAGCCAACCTAGCATTAAACCCTCACCAATAAATTGCCCCGAAATCGCCCGACTTGAAGCCCCAATTGCCCGCATCATGCCAATTTCGCGGGTGCGGTCTAATACATTAATGGACAGTGTCCCACTCAAGGCAATCGTACCGACGAGCGCGGTAATCCCCGTCATTAAACTGAGAATGGTCAAAGCCATGGCGAGTTGTAGCAGCCGATAAAAGACCGTTTTGTGCGCCGTATCCGATAGCGTCACCACCACCTCATAGCCCCTGTTTTCGTAAATATTGTGTAATTTTGCCGCTACCGCTGCCTCAATATCGGCATCCGTGTGATAAGTTTGGACATAAATAGCTTGGCCCTGACCACTTTGGTGGGTAATATATTGTAATCTTGGTTGTACTACAAAGGCGGTGGCTTGCTCTAATGGCTCAAATACCAGGCCAATGACTTGCCATTGCGAATCCCGTTTGCCTGTTATTTTCACTGTCAGCCAATCCCCCACGCCTACGCCCAAATTAGTGGCCAAGGCTTGATTCAATACCATGCCCTCATGGTCAGTGGGGACAAGCCACCGCCCTTGGCGCAAATCAGGCACATAAATCAACGACGGTACGGGTAGGCCACGTAATTTAATGTCATGGTCACTGTTACCTTCGAGCAGGCTTTGTAGGTGGGCTTTACCCTGAGCAATCGTCCACATTTCAATGGTTTTCACTTCGGGTTGGCTGAGAGCTAAACGGCTTATTTCCTCAATTCGTTGCGGTTCTTTCAAATCCAGCAAAACATTGGCTTGAATAATCGAAAAAACCACATCGCTAAAGGTGTGAACCATGGAGGCATAAAGACTCGTTACGGTTATAAAAATCGCCCCTGCACCAATGAGCGAAATTTGGGTTAAGATAACCCGTTTTTTATTACGAAATGTATTGCTAATGGTGAGCGCGACCATGCGCGGCAGGGCTTCTAATTGAGACAAAACTTTATCCAACGTGCTAGATGTGCCGCCTAAGCCATAACTAGCAATGGCCTCCCGCACTGTAATGTGCGACCCATCCCAAATCGGCAGAATTGAAATGAGCAAAGGGAAGATAAAGGCCGCGATGATTTGCATAATAATCGAAGGGATCGAAATATTAAATGGGGCCGCAATCATGGTGACGATATAAGTTATCATGATATAACGCATCCCGTTGGAGACTAACGCGGCTAATGGTAACGAAATCATTAAGGCTAAGACCCCGTAGACAATCACTAGGCTGAGATAAATTTGCACAATATGATGGAAGCGCGCCCCAATGGCCTTCATAATGCCAATTTGTTGGATTTGCTGGGCGATAATCGCGTTAATGGTGTTATAAACTAGAAACATGCCCAAAATGGAACAAAGCACGGCTAACGAGTTGAGCAGATAAAATATAATTTCAAATAAGTCATAATAAACATAACGGTCGGCGGGCGCGGTGCGGCTTTTGAAACCACCAGGCAACGGCATGGCGGGCGAAACCTCAATATTTTGTTTTTCTAGCTCATTCTGCACCAAGTCCGCCACCATTTTAACCCGTTCATCGGAATAATTGGGAATGGTGAGCAGCACTAAACTGTAGTGAGGTTCACCCGTCAATTGCTCAAAACGTTGGCGAGTCGTAAAAAAAGTCGGCTCAGGTTGAATAATGATGGGTGGCGTGGCGGGATTGTAGAGAATCCCATTCAGCCCCACTTGATAGGTTTGGTTTTTAATCTCCATGTAAACTTGGTCATTAACCGTTAGGCCGCGCTTGCGTTGCACGCCCATTAGCTTACGGGTCGGCCAATCGCCCACATCACGCACTATTTTACGGATAGGTTGCGCTTCATAGTCATCTACCGCAATGAGATAGGCGGGCTGCCAGTCATCGCTGGGTTGGGCGCGCCATTGGATTTTCTGCTGCATCCAGCCTATCGCCACCTCTACCTCTGGCATATTTTCGAGAGTTTGCAACATCGCGTCATCTATAGGTGGGCTAACCTCTAGGGCAATGGTCGCGGGCGCAGAGATTAACCAATTATGGTTCAAATCCTGAATGAGTAACCAGACCAAATTCATCACTGTACCGACGGCAAACGCCCCCACCGCAATAATCAAGACTACGCGTAAGGTTCGCCCGCGATTTTCCCATAAATCATACCAAATTTTATACCAGATAACGTTCATGGTTAGCACCTCAGTGAGTAGTTACTCATCTTTATGAGTATTTACTCATTTTACCACAAACTGAGCTGGTCAGCAATCAGCTTGTCGGTCTTTGAGCGTTCAGTTAAAAGCAGTTAGCTGACAAACTACTTGCTGAATTTAAAACCAAAAAGACCACGTTGCCCGAACGTGGTCTTTCAAAAGGAGGAGAAGAGAGATTTATACTTAATTATGGTCAACAGTATAACCGATTAGCAAAATCGCTGCTTGACGCTAACATTATGTCTACTCTACGCTCACCCTACGGAAGCAAATAAGACCTCACAGGTTTCCAAAACCTTGTATGTTGGAATTTCACTCAAACCTTATAGGTCTCCAAGACCTATAAAGTTTTAACATCAACGTAGTGGACTGTTCATTTAGTTTTTAGTACATGGTCAGACAAGGATGTCCGACCTACCAATGGTAGAACAGACATTCTTGTCTGTTCGGATATACTCAGTATATCAAGATTTGTCACCCTCACCCCTCGCCCTCTCCCAAAGGGCGAGGGAGTATCCTTGTCACCCCTCGCCCTCTCCCAAAGGGCGAGGGAGTATCTTGTCACCCCTCGCCCTCTCCCAAAGGGCGGGGGAGTATCTTGTCACCCCTCGCCCTTTGGGAGAGGGGCGGGGGTGAGGGTGATTTAGTAGTTGCACCCAAATCTTGAAATACTGATACTGATACTATACTGCGTATCAAATGAAAGTTACACTTTTGGCATAGGAGTCCGCAATCATTTGCGGACAGCCCGCAAAGAATTGCGGACTCCAGAT
>JAIFLK010000308.1:4751-12013 GCA_020049115.1 Chloroflexota bacterium
AGTCCGCAATCATTTGCGGACAGCCCGCAAAGAATTGCGGACTCCAGATTGTTACAATGAAAGTGTAAGTCTCAAACGAAATGGAGTATAGAAATTAAGTGAACAATCCAGTAGTATCTGTGAGGTCTAAAAATTCAAATTTGACTCAACCATGACTCAAACCCTACTCAAGCCATTTGAAATTATTTGTGCTATACTTAATAGAGTCCAAAGCCGTAGGCTTTGAGTAGTGGAGCAAAGCCTACGGCTTTGGACTCCGAAATTCATTGAATAATTAAAGGAATTTAACCATGAACAGTTCCAAACGAAGTTGGAAAGTGTACCCCACCAACTACCGCGCCCGCGAGGTACAACAGTTAGCACATTGGATTCGGGCGGGTGAAAGCGGCTCCCTCATTGGATTAGCTGGTGCGGGTAAATCGAATTTACTAGGCTTTTTATTCCGTCAGCCCGAAATTATGTCAGAGGCGATTGGGCTACCTCTGACGCAACTCGCACTGATTCAGGTGGATTTGAATAATCTGCCTACCACCGATTTAGCCACTTTTTTTCGGGTGATTTTGCGCGCCATGTTCGAAGCACAGGCAAGTTTTCCTGAGAATTTACATCAACCTTTAGAGACACTCTATCGTAAAGTAGAGGATAAAACCGACCCATTTTTGGCACAAAGTGCCTTACGCGAATGGTTAGGGCAATGTAAAGCACAACAAATTCGCCTTGTCCTCATCCTAGACCCGTTTGATTTTTTTTGCCAAAGTGCCACCACTGCGATGTTTGATAATCTACGAGGCTTGCGGGATAGTTTCAAAACGACGCTATCTTACATTGTTGGCCTACGCCGCCCCGTCAGTTATCTGCGTGACCCGTTGGAGTTGGGCGAATTGTACGAAATTGTGGATACCCATGTTTGTTGGTTGGGGGCGATGGAGCCGAGTGATGCCCGTTGGGTCATTAGCCAAGTGGAGACGGCCACCGAGCAAACCTTTGATGAAGCCACCGTCACGGAACTCATCCGCCTGACGGGAGGGTATCCTGCATTATTACGGGCGGCCAGTTTATGGCGGGCGCGGCTCTCCCCTCTGCCTGATATGGCGTTATGGGAAGATAGGTTAGCCGTTGAACCAACCATTCAAAATCGCCTACGGGACATGCGTTTGAGCCTGACAGGTGAGGAAGAGGCCACGTTAGCGATTTTACAACAAGCCTTAGACCAACCACCCTCACCGCAACGAAATGAAAGTTTGCGACAAATTGAGCAAAAATATAATGAAACGTTGCAGCGATTGCAAGCCAAGCGGTTGTGCTATTTTACGACACAAGGCTGGCAACTCTTTAGCCCATTGTTAGCCCATTTTGTAGCGCACATGGAAGGGGTGAGTGCGGGGCGCATCTGGCATGAGCCGCGCACCCATCGTTTCTGGGAAGGGGAGCGCGAGTTGACGCACCTTTCACTCAAAGATATGGAATTGTTACGTCATTTTTTGACCCATCCCTTGGCGGTTCATTCGATTGATGATTTGATTGACGCGGCTTGGCTAGAGGATGATAGTAGCGGCGTGAGTAAAGAGGCTGTTCAGCAAGCCATTCGTCATTTACGGAAACAAATTGAACCCAATCCAGCCAAGCCATGTTACCTTTTAACTGAGCATCGGGTGGGCTATCGCTTCTTCCCTGAAGGTGCGCCGCTGGGGTAAAAAAAAGCCACCTGTAATTTTTCAGGTGATAGCAATGGAGTCCAAAGCCGTAGGCTTTGAGGAGTCGGTCAAAGCCTACGGCTTTGGACTCCGTATCCCCCAATTATAGCACTTACGCAAACACCTCACCCCAGCCCTCGCAGATGTAGGTTTATCATGGTACGTTATCAATCCTCATTGGGCTTTTCGGGTAAATCAAAAATGGAGGGGCGTTTGGGGGAGCAGGTGGGGCAGCCCTTAAGGGGGTCTGGCACATCACTAAAACAATTACTGCACCAGCCCGTTACTTGAACCTGTTGCTTAAAGCCAAACCACGTTTTAACCACCGTGGCCTCCAATTTCAGCGTGTTGGCTTGGTTCGCCCGCAAAATGTCAGGCACGGGGCAATTTTGGCATAAATTGGACTGCCATGGGGCTGATTCCCGATTTTGCTCAATCAGGCGGCACTCTTGCACATTGCTGCCGCGCCGAAAGTCTTCATAATAATGTTTGCACTCTTTACCTGCGGGAGTTTTCATGAAAGAGAGTCCTTTGTCATAAACAAGAGTGCCAACCTAAAGGTTTACACTCCAAAAAGCACAAGTATCGCCCATGACCTCTAAGCCAACTGCCGTTTGGCGAGTTCCGCAAAAGGGCCAGGTTGATTGACCAATTCCTGATAGGTGCCTTGCTGCACCACTTCCCCTTTATCAATGACAAAAATGACATCGGCATTAACAACTGTGCTGAGGCGATGAGCAATAACAAGGCGCGTGACATGAAAGGTTTCTAAACTTTGGCTCACCACGGCTTGGGTACGATTATCAAGTGCGCTGGTCGCTTCATCGAATAGTAAAATGTGCGGATTATTCACAATCGCCCGCGCAATCAGCAAACGTTGACGTTGTCCGCCCGAAAAAGTGGTTGCGCCCTCGCTGATGGTGGTGTGCATGCCCATAGGCATTTGTTCAATGTCCTCCGCCAACCCCGCCAGGCGCGCCGCTTTCCAGGCATCATCAAGGGTGAGGGGCGATGAACCTACGATGTTCGAAAAAATTGTACTCGGCATGAGGCCGCCACTTTGTAACACAGTGCCTATCTGTCGCCGCACCGCTTGAATGTTGAGGGTTTTCAGGTCTTGCCCATCGTAATAAACCGCCCCTGCTTCACTTTGCTCAAAACCTAATAGCAACCGCAAAATGGTAGATTTGCCCGAACCTGACGGGCCAACAAAGGCCACAAATTGACCTGCTTTAATTTGTAATGATAGGCCATTTAAGATGCGTGGCCCATTGGCTTGGTAGCGAAAAACCACATTACTCAACTCTATCGCCCCCGTTAGCTCACCAGGGTGGAGTTGCCCCTCAGTCACTTCTGGCAAGGTTTGTAAGATGGGTTGCAGACGTTCATAAACGGGAACAATATTAAGTAAGCCGATGACAGTATTGGTTAAATCAAGGGCTGCGGCTAATAATAAACCAAAGGCAGAATAGAAAGCCAAAAAATGGCCGGTAGATAAATCCTCGGTGAGGCGCGGATTAAAATATGTAAAGGCTAAGAAGATAACCAATGAGGCTAAAATAGAATAGCTGCTGTTAAAGACCACCAAGCCATTAGCGGCGGTTTCGGCTTTAAAGGCGAGTTGTCGTTGTTGGGTAAATTCACGCGCCCAAGTCGCAAAAACCCAGTTTTCTGTGCCAGAGGCGCGAAATTTGGCAATACCGCCAATAAACTGAAACACCATGCCTGAAATGCGCCCTTCAACATCAATGAGTTGCCGTTGCTGATTTAACTTGATTACACCGACTAATAAAGTAATGATGACTGCGGCCATGACCAGCCCTACCCCCACCAAAGCCAGTGATAAACTGTAATAACAGAGCAATCCGAGGTAGAAAATAGCCATCACGCCACTAAAGAGCGCGTTCATGGTTGACCCCGTGAGATATTCTTTAATAGTATTAATCCCATTGGCGCGTACCGCTAAATCACCCGCGGAGTATTGACGAAAAAAGGTGGTGGGTAAACGTAACAATCTGTCCCAAATCGCCGCTTGAATGGCCGCGTCAGCCTTGGACTGAATTCGTAAGAAGGCGAAACTACGAGCTAATTGCAATAAGGTGGTGGCGAGAGTGATAATAATTAAGGCAATGGTGAGTTGTAATAATTGACCAATTTCAGCGTTAGGAATGACCGACTCAAACAGCACGCCAATGGCGATGGGCGTGGCTAGGGCAAATAAACCAATCAACCCGCCGGTGGCTAAAATCGTCCATAAATCCCGTTGGAGGCCAAATGCCCCCAAGCGGGCTAAATCCATGAGGGTTAAGGCGCGATTCGGCAGGGGGCGATAGAAACTGTAAGCAAAATAGGCTAGTAATTCTGCCGCGTCGGGGGTTAAAAGTGTGCGAGTTTGCGCGATGGGGTCAACGATTTCGTAGCCACTTTGGTTCTGTGCGGGCAAAATGGCGACGGGACGGGGCGCGGTGAGGGTTTTGGCAAGTTCATGGAGCGAATGGGTGAGGTTGCGAGGTTGCGGCCCCCCCTCTGTTAGCCCTGATTTAGGGGGGATGAAAGAGGGGTTTTGCTCATTCGCCTCCTCTGATTTGATGGGTTCAATGAAGGCCAATAACGGTTGAACGTCATAATGCCACCAATCACCCCGCAAAGCCACCTGTCGGGTACGAATGTTAGAGGCTTTGGCAATCTCTTCTAATTGAAAGGAGTGGCCGATATTTTGTCTGGTTTGATGACCCGCCTGAATGGGTATTTGTAGAGCTTCGCCCACTAATTGCACCGCCGCTAATAACGGGTGAGTTTGAGCATCAACCACCCCTAACACGCTGGCAGGTTTGGCTTCAAGAATGGTGGCTAAACTGGTTAAGGCATAGTTGATGGTGGCTTGGTCGGCTAGTTGTTTTTTATCCAGCCGTTCATGCTCGGCCTGTTGATAGCTTTGGAACTCTTGAAAGATGAATTTAAGTATTAATTGATGAAATTGAACTAAACCTGGCCAGATATCGGCTTGTTGCACGGGCGTTTTATCATCTGCCCCTAAATTAGCTGCTTCTAGCCAACATGTACCTTGAGATTTTAGCCAAGTTTGTTTAGTGAGTGGCATAAAAATCTCTAGTGACAGGGCAAGTTCAGGCTGACCCATGAAGCAGGCCCGCCCCATGAGATTTTTCACCCAAATGATTTGGTTACGGGCAATCGCGGCCATGTCACGGCTAAGGGTGATTTCCTCATCCCGCACCAATTTAATCACTAATTTAACTTGGCGTGGCGGCGTATTGGGCGCGACGGCTGCCGAAAGTTTCATCACCCAAACCTCCACCATGTTAATCACTTGCTTGCTAAAAGTGGCCTCTGCACTAACTTTAAGCAGTCGTTCCGTTTTAACTTGAATAAGTTTTGTTTCGCCAACGCCCAAAGCCAGTAAGCCTAATTGCGAATTAATTTGTTCTAAATCAAAGCCAAATATTACTTGCCCCACCCGCACAGTCATAAGATGAACCCGCGCCCCAGCAATTTCCCCCCGATCCAATGGCACAATAAATAACTCCACCTGGCCACTATAAACGACCCAAGACATCTCAGGGTTATTAAGCAAAATGGGACTATTTCCACCTGCGTCGATGAGCCGCCCTTCTTTGTAGCGCAATCGTAATAAAAATAGCTCAGAGGTGTTGGCAGCGTTAATGGTGATACTTTTTTCGCGGGTTCGGTGCATAACGTTATTAGGCCAAAAGATTTAATGGTTAGACTCAATAATTTTACCAAGTAGCAGTATCAGTATTTCAAGATTTGTCACCCTCACCCCAGCCCTCTCCCACAGGGCGAGGGAGTCTCTTGTCTCCCCTCCCCCTGTGGGAGAGGGGCGGGGGTGAGGGAAATTTAGTTGTTGAACCAAAATCTTGATATACTGAGTATATCAAGATTTGTAGGAGCGTATCCTTGGAATCACCATAATCTGTAATGAGGTGAGCAATTCGCGTAACATGGCCGCAAAAATCGTGTCCCATTTGGTGTAGGGGGCTGATTCTGACATAGCGATATTGTAGGACAAACGAGATGAAATACAAAATAGAGTTCTACCAGGTTTGTTCTTTTACCTGTTATGTGCTAAAATGAGCATCTACTCATAAAAATGAGTAACTACTCACTGAGGTGTGGTCATGGGCGTTATTTGGTATAAAATTTGGTATGATTTATGGGAAAATTTCGGGCGAACGGTGCGCGTGGTCTTGATTATTGCGGTAGGCGCGTTTGCGGTGGGCGCGGTCATTGGCAGCAAGGAACTCATTAGCAAGGATTTATCGCGCACCTGGCAAGCCTCCACGCCCGCCACGATTGGGCTGGAAGTTGAGCGATTGGGCTGGAAGTTGAGCCAACCGTTGATGATGGCATGATTGAAACATTACGTCATTTATCAGGCGTAGATAAAGTTACGGGTTGGTTTCAAATTTCAATTCGTTATCGGCGTGACTCCACCGCCGCCTGGCAAACGGCGACGTTGGTGGCGTTAGATGATTATTCTCAGCAAGAAATTCGTAAAGTTACAAAAGATAAGGGTGACTGGCCGTCACGAAAATTGATGGGTGTGCAACGCGGGCGCGGCTTTGCCCTCAATGACCAAGCCGATTTGGAAATTAACGATAAGGTGTATCCCGCGAAAATTAACGGAATATTATATAATACAGCCCTACCGCCGATTTTCTCCTCGCCTGACCCCATGTTTTTTACCACGCGCCAACATTTTACCGAGTTGACGGGTGAGGCCAATTACAGTTTAATTTTAGCAACTATTCCTAATTATAGCACCGCGCGAGCCACCGCCGTCGCCGATTTAATGCAGGCTGAGTTAGAAAAAGTAAATATTGAGGTCTCGCCCGCGTTGTTTGCGCCTGGCGGGTTTAAGCTGCGGGTGGTTCACCCTGACCGTTTTGTCGCGCAAGATGTGATTGATGGCGTGTTTACCATCTTAAGCATTATGGCAACGCTTTCGCTGATATTAGGCTTGTTTTTAGTTTATAACACCGTTAATGCCATTATCGTGCAACAGGTCAATCAAATTGGCATTATGAAGGCGATTGGCGCGAGTTTTAATCAAATTTTATTTGTATATATTACAATGGTGATTGTTTATGGCGTGTTGGCCTTATTGCTGGCAATTCCTGTGGGCGCGGTGGCGGCTCATGCCTTACGATTATTTATGATTGGCAACCGTATCGGCATGACTCCTGGCCCCTTTGAAATTTCTATCAGCGCGGCGATGGCGCAAACGGGCATTGCGCTTATTTCGCCACTATTGAGTGCCATCATGCCGATTTATTCTGGGGCGAGCGTGACCGTCAGGGAGGCCGTCAGCAGCTATGGCCTCAGTGCGGAGGCCAATTTGCTAGACCGCCTCATGGCGCACTTTGATGCGTTACCGCGCCTCATTAGCTTAACCGTTGGCAATACATTTCGTAATAAAAAGCGGGTTATCCTGACGGAAATCAGCTTAATCGGCGCGGGCATTATTTTTATGATGGTCATGAATACCTATCATTCGATGATGTACACCTTTAGCGATGTCATATTTTC
>JAIFLK010000238.1 GCA_020049115.1 Chloroflexota bacterium
TACAACGTGCCAAGAGCCAGAGCGCGGCGACGGCGAGGGTGGTGCTGAGGCTGTCATTGGTGATGGCGGTGCTGGTGTGGAGAAATTGGGGAATGAAGGCGACGAGGGCGGCGGCGAATAGGGCGGGGCGGGGGTGGCCTAAGACGAGGCGGGCGAGGGCGTAGGTTAGGCTGAGGGTGAGTAGGCCGCAGGCGAGGGAGAGCCAGCGCGCCAGACGTGCCGCAAGAATTACGGGGTCGGTGGCTTGATTTTCATGGAGTGGGTGCAGATAGAGGTTATTATTGCCCCGTTCTCGCCAGATGAAGGAGCGTTCATCTACGTAATGGGGGTTGCGGGGTGGTTCGGTGAAATGGCTTAAATTGAGGCTATTGGTGGCGAGGGCGGCGAGGAGGTGATAGAACGGGGGTTGCGTGCCTTCTTGGTCCCAGGGTTCGTAAACTCCCGCAATGACGATGGGGAGGGCATGGTGGTTTTGGATATATTGAATGACGGCGAAATGTTTTAGCTCGTCGGGTTTTTCAAATAACGGAACATTAAAATCGTAACGCAGCCCTAAGCCCATAAAAATGAGGAGTAAGGGTAACATTATGAACGGCTTTAAGTGAGAGGTGAGAAGTGAGAAATAAAAATTCATGTAACTCTGAGCTTTCGCTTATGGAGTCCAAATCTTTAGATTTGGATATATCAAATCTAAAGATTTGGACTCCATAATTCAACCGTTCTCAGTATAACGAAAAAATCCCCACATAAAAGGTGGGGATTTTTAGCCAATGGCTGCTAAAACGCTGGCGTTATCCACCAAGTTGCGTTTTAACGGTTACAATTAGGCGGTGGCAGCTTTAGCTTGGTTAAGAGCTTTCATGAGGCGAGATTTTCGCCGAGCGGCGTTATTGCGATGGATGATGCCTTTTTGGGCGGCGGTATCCAGGGCTTTAATGGCTTGGCGGACAGTATCTTCAGCTGATGTTAACTCTTTCTTTTCAATCTGCGTGTTTGCCCGTTTAACAAAAGTTCGGGTGGTGGTTTTGAAATAGCGGTTCAATTCACGATGTTTCAGGCTTTGACGCGCTTTCTTTGCTGCTGATTTAATATTAGCCAACGTAATCCTCCTGTAAAATAGTTCCAACGTAAAGATTCAATAGCGATAAATATTACCACTATGGTACATTTTTGGCAAACTGTGTGACCTGGAGTCAAACGTTTTTACGCCGTTTGGTAATGGGTTGTAGCCTATTGCACTCATGGTTAAGTACCCAAGCAAAAGTTTTGCGGCATTTCGTAGGGGCAATGCCTTGTGCTTGCCCCGTTTTGGGCAGGGCCAAGCCCTGCCCCTACGAAAATCATTAAAAAGGTCTGCCGCAGAATTTTTGCTCACTTACTTACACTTATATTAATCATCAGTAATCATAATCGGCCCCAGCGTGATACTGGTTTTAGCAGTTGGTTGTCCATTTTCTACTAACGGCAACGAAATGGCGGCCTCCCCCATGGGCAGATAAAAACCGAGGTCAAGGTAATATTGTCCCGCGGGCGTGTCGGGTTTTAGGTTAAGGGTGAAATTATCGGGGACGATTTCCCCTTTTGCCCATAGTAAGGGGCTGTAAGTTTCTTGGGGGAGGCGGTCATAGCCGCCCCAAACTTGCCCCTGGGCATCATGGACGCGGACGAACATGATGACATTGGCGGGAATAGTTTCGATAGCTTGCCAATAAAGCTGCATGGGAATGGCTTGATGGGCGGGTAGTTTGGCCTGGGGTAATTCATAGCTGATGAGCGAAATGAGGTTGGCAAAGTTAAAAGGCTGAGGCAATAAATTAGGAGGGGTAGTCGTTTGGCGACGTTTGGTATAAATTTGCAGTTGTGCCGAGTTGTTGCCTGCCTTAATTTGATAATTTCCGCGCGGCCATAACGGGTCAACAATGTAAATGGCGGTATTGCCCGTGACCAAATTGGGCGGGTAGGAAATTCCTTGTGGGTTTATTAAGGTGATAGGCTCGTTGGCGGTCAGTTGGATGGTGGCGCGTTCCCGAAAGGTGGCGGGCGTGATGGTTATTTCGCCATGTTGCCAAATGGCGATGGTGGAATGAGGCGGTGAAGCGGTTAGATTGAAGGTCATTAAAATGACAGGCTCAGGCGTTACCCCCGCAATCTTCATAGTTACGGTATATTTACCATCAGGCAAGCCCACTAACGGCAGCCAGGTTTGTTGATAAATGCCGTCGCCTGGCTCCCAAGCGCGGGTGGGGGCTAGGCCATCTAAACCATGTCCTAACCATGCGCTTACGGCTTCGCCATGTTGATTCAGCAATTGGGTGGAAATTAAATAATCGGTAGCTATCAAATCATTGACGTGGAAATAAAGCATGAGGCTAAGGCGATGAGGCTGTAACTCAGATTGATAGCCGACTAGCTCTATGGCCGAAAATTCTTTGGCGAGCGCGGTGGCGGTGGTGGGTAAATAAGGTGCAACCGTGCGGATAGAGATGGGGCTATGGTTGATTTGCCCGATTAAAGTCAGGCTATACCAGGCCAAACCTAGCCCTAACATGACCCCGCCCCAATAGCCGCGCCGAGGGTGCCAACCACCTAAACCGACGGTTAAAAAGAGGGCAAAAACCCCTAACGCGGGCATTAAGACATGGTGGCCTTGCATCGCCACGCTAATTTGTTGGGTCAGGCCTAAGCGAATGAGGGGTAAAATGGTAAAGAGGAGGCCATGCAGGGCTAAGAAAATAATCATTCGCCGTTGATATGGGTAACGAATGATGACGTAAATCAGGCCGACTAGGGCGGCTCGTGTTAGCCATAGCATGACCGCGTAAAACTCATCGGGGTTTCTAACCCATAGAGTTTGAGATAAACGGTTGACCCCTTTGCGCCATAATTCGTAAGCAGGTATTTGGCTCAAATCAGCCCCCGCCAGAATTTTGCTGGAGGTTTCATCACTGCCATCGGCGTTGATGATGGGCGCGGCCAAGCCCGCCACCCAACCTAATTGGTTCACTTGATTAAGCTCAATGACCACTAAGCCAAACCACCAGCCGCCTGCCAATAAAATGCCTAACAAACCACTTAGGAGGGCGCGATAAGGTTTGGGCGTGGTTTTATATTTCAAGCCCCATAGCATGAGGAAACTGGCGGGGGCAACTAAGGCACTCAGTTTTGTGACCATGCCCAAGCCAATGAAGATGCCTGCCCAAAAAGTTAGCTTAATGGAAAAATCGGGGCGGATTAACAATCTTAAGGCCAGCCATAAATAGAGAGCCAACCATAATCCCAACAAATTTTCATACGTCAAAACGCCACTAATAAAGATAAATGACGGCAAAAAGGTCACACTCATCACGGTGGCAACAGCCCAATCGGGGCGGTTCGGCCAGCCGCGAAAAAAGGTGAGGGCAGCACGGTAGAGAATGGTTAGGGTTAAAACATTACATAAAATGGACAGCCAACGCCCCCACCGCCAGATAAAAATTTCACCCGTCGCGGGGTCAATCGTGTTAATGGCGGTTAGTTTGGGCAGGTTAAAGTCATCTATAATAAGTTGATGGCGTAGGATTTCGTTTAATTTAACGTAAGGTCGTTGGTCGCCGTCAGGATACCAAAATAAGGTGGCGGCAATTAACGCTGCATTCAATGGTGGTTGGTCAGATTTATAACCCGCCACCTTACGGTCATCATCATTAAGAGGTAAGTAGTCTTCACGGTAGAGGAAACGGGCGAATAAAAAGTGAGCCACTTCATCGGTCCCCGC
The DNA here is from genome assembly GCA_020049115.1 of Chloroflexota bacterium. Lineage (GTDB taxonomy): Bacteria > Chloroflexota > Anaerolineae > 4572-78 > J111 > JAIFLK01. Next base: position 3,755 of record JAIFLK010000238.1, read on the forward strand.
CGAGAGGGGAATTTGCCATGTGGCGTAATTGGCGAGGGCAAAATAGCTTAATAGTAGCACGAGGAAACTATAACGAATTTTCATTAAGACTATCCTAATGGTTTGTTCTGTAGTATTAATCAACCATTATAAGGCTTTAAGCCGTTGCAAGAAAATAACCGTCCCATAAAAAATAGAGTTATCAACAGACACCCTCACCCCAGCCCTCTCCCAAAGGGCGAGGGAGTAAAATGTCACCCCTCGCCTTTTGGGAGAGGGGACGGGGGTGAGGGTGATTGGGGCGCGCGCCAAACTGCCCAGCCGCCGCCGATGATGCTCAGGCTAACTCCCGCCATCGTGAGCCACCAACCGAGACCGAGGCTAACGGGTTCAGCGTAGACGTTGGCTAACGAGGTTTGAATTAAGCTAAATTGCAGCCCCGCTAACACAATGGCTCTAATCCCGCCGAGCGTTATCGCAATAACCAGTAACCATAACGGCAGCCGTTTGAATAAGGGGGCGAACACCGTCAGCCCCATCGCGACTACGGCGAGCATGGTTTGTAGGCGAAATTCTTCGTTAGTTAAGGTGGTGGGTGTCCAAACGGGCGAGAGGCTGGCCAGGGCGAGAGGCATGACGCTGGCGCGCAATAGCCACCGCCAAAATATGGGCAGGCGAAGGGCTTGATTTTCAACGATAAGTGGCAGAGCTATCATGGCCCAGAAGAGGGGCTGTAGAAAATCTAACCGTGTGACGAAAAGTTGCACAGTGCGAACTTCAGGCAGAAATTTAACAAACTCAGCCAAGCCAGGGGCAGTTAATTGCAAGGCGACGGCATCCCGCCACAGCCAGGGCATGAAGCTGCCACCTACGCCTGCCAGCCAAATACCAAAAACGATTACATAATGGCTAGGGTGAGCTTTGGGAAAAGGAGTTTGAGTGGTCAATGGGTAATTTTGCCTCGTCTCTAATCAATGAATAAGTAAGTGTTGGCTGACGTGTCCCATGTGCCAATTACTTGCCCATTGAGCAGAATGGTCGGTTGGGCTGTGCCTGCGCTATTAAAGACCTGACGATAATGTTTCGGGTTGGTGAAATAACGCCCTCGGCTGGCGCGGTGAGCCGTAATATAGGGGTCATTGGTGGGCAATAGGTGGTTGAGGTCTTGAGTAAAAGGTGGCATGGTGGTCAACGCCTCCGCCTGGTTTTTAAGTAAGAGTAACATACCAGGCAAGCCTTCCACTAAAACCAGGGTAGTTTCGGTGGTGAGCGCGCCCATGGCGCGGGCGGTTTCGCTTTTACTCAAGCCCGTCCATAAACTGACATCGGCCTCATTCACGGGGCCAAAAGCCGCCAAATAAGCCCGTACTAGATTACATTGCGCGTCGGCTTCGCTCGGCAATTGGCTGAGGTCAAGGTGAGGATAGGCTTGCGACATGGGCAGATATAATGGGTTTGTTTTATCAAGCTGTGGGCGCGTGGCGAGTTTACCTTGCGCGACTAACCAGGCTAGGGCTAACGCCACATTGGTGGTGTGGGTGGTGCGTCCGCCTCGACTGGTTTGGCTGAGGGGCTGGACATTGGGCAACACGGCCATGAGGTCAGTTTGAGTGCGGGGCTGGTCAGCTAACCGCGTCATAATTTGTTCGCCAAGTTGCTCAATGGCCTCATTTTCTACACCCCACAGCCGAAATTGGGCGTTAAATTCCTGCTTGCGCTGGCGTAAGGTGGCGATATAAAGGTTGGGGTAATCAGCCACGCGAATGAGATAACGCTCATTTCGCATGGTCGTTGCTTCCATAAGGGTGGCCTCTTTATATAACGCTTTGTTTAACTCATCAGAGGCCAATTGGGGCAGGCGAAGTTGCGCCGCGAACAATGGGTTGCTAGGAGGTAGGCCAATTAAATCGCCGAGTAAATTGGTTAGAGTGGTTGCTTTATGGGCGGTGAGGTAATTTTTTCGTAAGATAAAATGGTTGGTTTGAGCTAAAGTAGCACGTATCATGGGAAACTCCTCACCCAGAATCCGCGAAGGACGCTAAGAAAAGCTAAGTTTTTATTTCTTCTTCCGCTTTCTTGGCCTATTTTAGTGGATTCTAGCCTTAGTGAGTAATTACAATTGAGGTTTAATGTTTACTCTCAAATGAGGGGATTGTCAAATTGTAACTACTTCCTAAAGCCAGAATCCGCTAAGACACGCGAAGGACGCTAAGATAGGACTTACGCAAAAATGGCTCATTTGTGGTAGGAGTCCGCAATCATTTGCGGGCTGTCCGCAAAGAATTGCGGACTCCTGCGTAAGTCCAGTCCTATAAGAAAAACAAGAACTTAGCTTTTCTTATTCCTAAAGCCAGAATCCGCTAAGACACGTGAAGGACGCTAAGAAAAACGAGAACTTAGCTTTTCTTAGCGTCCTTCGTGGATTCTCAAAGTTCACAGAAACTAAATAACTTCTGCGAAAGTTTTGCATAATTTTGCCATAAAATGAAAACAATCAAGTAAATAAAGTTAGTTATAGCTAAAGGAGCTACTAATATGAAAACAGAAAATCGTGGGTTTGGTATGAGACGTGGAATTAAATGGATAAGTCTTTTATTGGGCGTGGTGTTGGTGTGTATGACGATGTTTGGCTTTATGAGCATGGCGCGGATGATGCGGCAAAATATGCAATCGCAAACTCGCCAGCAACCACCACAGCAATCTGGCGCACCTGATATGCCTTATCAGCAATTTGACCCGAACTCGAATTATGGGCCGCAAGGTAATCGTGGCAATCAAGGCCAACAATATGGCCCTCAGAATATGCCTTATCAACAACCTTTTAACCCTAACCAAAATTATGGGGCGCAAGGAAATCAAGGCATGAGCGTGTGGTTAGTGGATGATAATGGCGACGGTATCCCTGACCGAGGGGTGATTGGTGGACAACAGCCGCAACAAAGTGGCCGTTTTGCTCAAGGCAATGGTGGTTATGACTCAGGCTATCAACCAGGGTTTGCTCAAGGGTATGATAACGGTTCTCGTAATAATGCGCCACAATATCAACCAGGGTTTGCTCAAGGGTATGATAACGGCCCTCGTAATAATGCGCCACAATATCAACCAGGGTTTGCTCAAGGGTATGATAATGGTTCTCGTAATGATGCCCCTCGGTATCAAAAAGGGGCTGGTCAACCAGGTCAGTTTGACCCACGCGGCAATATGGGACGTGACGGACAACAACGCCCTCATCGTGGCGGCGGTTTGCTCAGTTTACCCTTCATGCTGATGGGTGGTTTAATACGGTTGGCTATTTTGGCGGGAATTATAGGTTTTGGCTTCGTGTTCTTGCGGGGGGTTTGGTCAGGCTTTAACGGCCAGAAATAGGGTTTGAGTTGAAATAGTTTGAAATTTGTAAAAAGGAGTCCTCAAAGGATTGAGGACTCCTTTTTTGATTTATGTCATGTCTCCCCCGTCCGCTTGCCAGAATTGCCTGAATGTATCAGAATCTAGCTTTAATCAGGAGGCATGATGGCAGAATTTAATCGAAATATCACGATAGCAGGTTATAAAGTGCGGCTGCGGCTCATCCAACCGAGTGACGCGCCCTTGTTGGTGGATTTGTTTCATCAATTATCGTCACACACCATTTGGCTGCGTTTTCATCAGCAGGCCGAGCGATTTACGGAGGAGCAAATATTACAGGG
>JAIFLK010000173.1 GCA_020049115.1 Chloroflexota bacterium
CTGGCACGGTGATTGTGACTGAAGATTTACCTCTCTCAAATGAAACAGTTCAACTTTCTTCGACTCATAAAGTGGCGATTTATGCCCACGTAACTTCTCCGCAAAAAGAACAAAAATTACATCTCCAAGCACAGCAATTAGAAAATTATTGTCATGATAAAGGGTGGCAGGTTGACCAAACGGTGAAAGAAATTAGGGCTGACGATAATGAAACTCGCCCTAAATTGTTACAATTATTAGCTGACCCTTCTATTCAAGTCATCGTGGTGGAAGGGAAAGAACATTTAATGAAAGCTGGTTTTGATTATATTGAGACTTTATTACGCCAACAAGGCCGTTAGAACATTTAATGAAAGCTGGTTTTGATTATATTGAGACTTTATTACGCCAACAAGGCCGTTGGATTGAAGTGGCTAACTCAACTGATGATGTATTAATTGAAGGTGAATAAATAACGGCATTGTTTTTAATAATGTCGTTGTTTGTTTTTATAATTATGACTAGACAGCCACTCCTTAAAAAAGAATTGGATAGTTCGGCCAGAGGTGAGGTATCAGCCAAAAATACGGCGCGCACCCATGATGTAGTGCAGCTTAGTCCTTTGCTGGACGAGCGATTTTCTGTTGCGGAACGGCAAATGATGGCGGCGGGTATGGGGCAACAATATGGCAATCAACATTTGGCGCAGATGTTGGGCGGGGGGAAACCTGCGGCGGTGCAATTAACGCCTGAGACTGATGATAAAAAGGCGGAGTCGTTGGCTTTGGGGTTGAAGGAGTTTAATGATTTGGCGAGCTATCGAGATGAATATAATTTAAGAAATGCGCCCCCTGAGAAACCCATGAGCCATGAGGCTCAATTTCAGTTGCCTTTGGGGATGTTATTTGAGGCGAAACAGTTGCGTTGGGGGGCGGAGGTGGAGACGGAGGAGGCGAAGGCTTTTCGTAAATGGCAAACGTTGGGGGATTTTGTGGGCGCGGCAGTGGCGGATATGATGCCTTTTCAGGAGCATGATAATTTGAAACAATTTCAAATTGAGCAGCTGCAACGGCAATTAAATCGGTATACGGATGCGGTTAGTTTATGGCGGATTGCGCGGGGCGATTATAAAGCCATGTTAACGGAGTATCAAAAATTAGGCGGTGATACAACGCTCATTCAGGAAGTGCAGGATAATTTACGGGCGGTTGATAGCGAGATGGTGGAGATGATTCCTCGCTTACAACTTGAAATTAGTCAGTTGGCGGGCGGAACGGATGTGTTGGGGGGGATTGAGCAGAAAAAAGCGTTAACGGATAGCTTAAGTAAAGTTCAGGAATTGGCGGGGGTGTTGGATAAAGCGGGGAGTGCGGCGACGACGGTTAATCAATTTACGGAGATAGAGCCATTAGAAAAAATGTTGGGCTGGAGTGGACGCATTAAGCTGGCGTTAGAGGCGAGTTATACTATTCCTGAAGCGCGGCAGAAACTTAAGGCCGAAAATGTTTCTTTGGCTGATACGGTGCAAACTTGGTATGATGTGGCGAACCATGTGATGAGTTTGGTGAATGATGGGTTGACCCCGATTTTAGGCCAGATGTCCAATGGGCTGACGTGGGCGTTGCGGAGTGGGCTGATTACGGGAGATAGCTCTTTGCGGGCAGCCTTGCAATTTATTAAATTTAGTGAGTCGTTGGGTAATTATGTCGGGCCTGTGGCGGGATATTTATCTTTATTAACGGGTGGGGTGACGATTGCGACTGAGTTGCCTAGCCTGATTGAACATATTCAAAATAATGACGCGGAAAAAAGCATGGAAAGTGGCCTTAAAATGGGGACAGCGGGTTTGGGCATGTATTTTAGTGGGAGTGGTTTAATGGCGGCGAATACGTTGGCGGCGCAAGGGCTGATTTTGGGCGAGAGTACAGGGCTGGCGGGCATGGGCGGGACGGTGGGGGCGAGTGCGGCGGCTTCGCCGATAGCGGTTATTGGCGGGTTGCTCATGGCGGAAGTCGCGGCGGCGGGCTATATTTTGGTGCAAACGAGTAAGTCTATGAAGGCGATTCAAGACCAAGTTTTATTGGCTAAAATTGAGGGCTTTCAGGCCGACGCGGAAAGTGCTTTGAGTGAGGCGGAAAAATTTGGGCTGGCCTTTGAGCAATATGCCTTTTTATCCGCGAGTGAAGACCCCATTCAGCAGGCTTTAGCTGACGCTTATTATCGCAAGGTGCAAGAATGTGTTATTCCGTTACATAATGCGATGGGGCAGGTCATGAGTGCGGTGGTTAATGGCTTTATTAGTCGTGATGGGCGATTACGGCACGCCTATAATAAAGGGTTTGGCTCGGCGGAAATGGTTCAATCCATGAGTCAATATATGCAAGGTAAACCTGAGAGTAGTTTAGTTGACCATGCTCGGAAATTGAAAGATTACCTTAATCCTATGGCGCAGGGCGTGGCAGAAGTGATTGCTGAGGCCAATTTAATTGCGGCTGATGATAAGGTGGGTTGGTTTTAGTGCCATAAATCCTCACCTTCTGCTACTTTGATTTGTCTGTGGAGTTAGCCTGTGATAAATGAAGTTGATGAAGCGTTGCGGCGGTTGCTCATTCAAGAGTTGCCGATTAAAAATAATGAGGTTGAGCTTAATTTTAACCAGCCGAAACGGGAGGTGACTTCACGTTGGAATAAACCCACCATTAATTGCTATTTGCATGATGTGCGGCAGAATAAGTTGCGCCAAAAGCAATGGGAGGTAACGAACCGCAATGGCAATGAGTCGGTTGCGCTTAAACGAACTCCATTGCGCTTTGATTTGCATTACATCATTACGATTTGGACAGAAGAGCCAGATGATGAACATTATTTGCTAACCCGTACAATTTTGGCCTTGTGTCGTTATGCCTATCTGCCGAAAGAATTTTTGCCTGAAAGTTTGCAGGCGCAACCCAACCCCATTCCCATGTTAATCGCCGAGCCAGAGGAGTTTCTCAATCCGTCCGATTTGTGGAGTTCTTTGGATAATGAGTTACGGCCCTCGCTCTCTTGTGTGATAAGCATTGCGCTCAATCCCTTTGTGGCGATTGAAACCCCGTTGGTTAAGGGCTTTGAAATTCAAATGGAGCCGAAAGTCAGCTAGTCAGTTTATCAGTCTATCAGCTTGTCAGTCTGTCAGTGAGTCAGCTAAATGCTGACTCGCTGACAAGCTGACAAGCTTTAAATAACTTAGATAATTAAAGGAGCATTAGTACATGCCTGAATATTTAGCCCCAGGTGTTTTTATTGAAGAATTGGATACTGGCCCCAAACCGATTGAGGGTGTGGGAACATCCATGGCCGCTTTTATTGGTTTTACCGAGAAAGTGCCGCAAGAAACCAAGCGCGTCAATGGGCGAGTGGTGACGATTGACCAAATGAATACGCCTTTTTTGATTACCAATTGGACGCAATATGTGGAACAATTTGGTAGCTTTGTGAGTGGGGCGTATTTGCCCTTGGCGGTTTATGGCTATTTCCAAAATGGTGGCAGTCGCTGTTATGTCATTAGCGTACAGATTATGCCGAAAGCTAAATCAGCCTTGCTCAATCAACAAGGCAAGCCCAAGTTGATTGTGCAATCCAAGCAAGCGGGTATGGACGGCTCACTCATGCGGGTTCGCATAGAGCCGCGTTATGGTGAAGATATGGCTGCGCCTCCCGTTGCGGGTGAGGAAGGCGCGCCTGCCCCTGAGCCTAAAGCGGGTGGTACGCCTGAAGCCTTTACTTTGTTCGTGGAAGAAGAGGCCATGACGGGTGGTTGGGTGCAAAAAGAAGCCCCGATTCGGGAAGTTAAGTTGGTGGAAGATGTGGAAACCAAGAAGGTGCGGGTGCAATATGCCAGCCGCATGCCCCAATGGGTCACGTTGGAAATTCCCGATACCGATGCGCCATTAGCCAGTTTATGGCCGCGCCAACAAGAGTCTCGGCTGCAAATTGATACCGCGCAATTGCCCTCCGTGAGCGCGCCCGATTTTAGCGGTGATGTGGCGGAACGGACGGGCGTGGCGGGTTTGGAATTGTTAGAAGATGTTACGATTGTGTGTGTGCCAGATTTGATGACCCCGCGCCCTGGTCAATTAGAGCCAGATTTGAAAGATATTAAGGCCGTGCAGACCGCCATGATTACGCATTGTGAAAAAATGGGCGACCGCGTGGCGATTTTGGATGCGCCACCGCAAATGGTGCGCCCGCAACAAATTAACAATTGGCGCATGAACATTGCGAATTTCGACTCTAGTTATGCGGCCATGTATTACCCCTGGATTAAGGTCATGGACCCTGTTTCCAAACGGGAAATGGACATTCCCCCATGTGGACACTTGGCAGGCATTTGGGCGCGCAGCGATAACACGCGCGGGGTGCATAAAGCTCCCGCCAATGAAATTGTGCGTGATGCGATTGGTTTGAGTTATCAAACAACGAAGGGCGAGCAGGAAGTGTTAAATCCCAATGGCGTGAATTGTATCCGCAGTTTCCCTGGGCGCGGGGTGCGCGTGTGGGGCGCACGCACGCTCTCTAGCAATCCGTCATGGCGATATTTGAACGTGCGGCGGTTATTTAACTTTGTGGAGAAATCTATCGAACGGAGTACGCAATGGGTGGTCTTTGAACCCAATGACCCTGATTTGTGGGCGCGGATTCGCCGTGATATTACGCAATTTTTGCGGGTGGTCTGGAGTAGCGGGGCGTTATTTGGCTTAACGGAGCAAGAGGCGTTCTTTGTGAAATGCGACCAAGAAATTAACCCGCGTGAGATGCAACAGTTAGGGCGGTTATATGTGCAAATTGGGATTGCTCCCGTGTACCCCGCCGAGTTCGTAATTTTCCAAATCATGCATAAGACGAGTGAAACAGTGTAAAATCAGCTAGTCAGTCTGTCAGCTAGTCAGCGTTCAGCCAGTTAGTCGGTTTTAGCTAAACGCTGACTAGCTGATAGCTGACAGACTATTATGGAGAATTGTTATGGCGCAAGTAATTAGTGATAATGCCGTAGACCCTTTGGTGGCGTTTAACTTTGGCCTAGAAATTATGGGCGTGGTTGAAGGGTTTTTTACCGAAGTGGCGGGTTTAGGGTCTGAAACGGAAGTGGTAGAGCATAAGGTGATGGGGCCGAAGGGGCAGCAAGTGGTGAAGAAAGTGCCTGGCCGCCTGAAATGGGATAACATTACCTTAAAACGAGGCATTACAGCGAACCTGGATATTTGGAAGTGGCGTAAACAGGTCGAGCAAGGGGATGTGCAGGGGGCGCGTAAAAACGGCTCTATTATGATGTATGACCAGGAAGGCAAAGAGGTGGCGCGCTGGAATTTTGAGGGGGCTTGGCCCGCGAAAGTGAGTGGCCCGCAACCGAAAGCCGATAGCAATGACATTGGGATTGAAGAACTGACCATTGTCCATGCCTTTATTGAGAGGGTGTCGTAAGGTGGCTAACCTGTGAGGTTTAACTGCCCCTCACCCCCAGCCCCTCTCCCAATGGGAGAGGGGAGAATTTTTACTCCCTCGCCCTCTGGGAGAGGGTTGGGGTGAGGGCAAGGTGAAACCTTACAGGTCAGCCAGCCTATTTCATTATGTATACACAATTTGAATTTACTTTGCCGCGTGGGTATGTGGATGAAGCGGGAACGCTCCATAAAAATGGGGTGATGCGCTTGGCTACGGCCATGGATGAAATTGCCCCGTTGCGTGATTTGCGGGTGCGCTCCAACCAAGCCTATTTGGTCATTATTTTGCTCTCGCGGGTGATTGTGCGTTTGGGGACGATTACGCAAATGACCCCTCAAATCATTGAAAATCTCTTTGCGGCGGATTTGGCTTATTTACAGGCATTTTATCGGCAGATTAATGAGGAAGGCCAGAGTCATGTTTCCGTAACTTGCCCCGAATGTCAGGCGGAAGTGGCGGTTGATTTAGCCAGCCTGGGGGAGTCGTAAGCTACCCCCTAGAGCGTTTGCGGGAGGAGGTAGCTTACATTGCCTATCATTTTCATTGGTCACATAAACGCATTATGAATTTTGAACATTTGGAACGGTTAGAATGGGTGCAGGAAGTGGCTAAAATAAATCGTAAGTTAAATGTAATAACAGGATAACCAGAATTAGCGGATAATGAAATCGGTTTATTCTGGTTATCCTGTTCTCAGGCATGGAGGGTGATTTATGGCAGGGACAACAACAAATAGCTCAACTGAGGCCGCGCCGCAAGCCGCGCCTCAGATTGATTTGCGGGCGTTGGCAGATAAGGTGTATGAGTTGATGAAGAAAGAATTACGGTTAGAACGGCAACGGTTAGGAAATAATCGTAATAAATAGC
>JAIFLK010000245.1 GCA_020049115.1 Chloroflexota bacterium
CTAAGCCTGTACCTTCCGACTTCATGTAAACTTCACCGACTTGGCGGAAGGGTTGGAATATCAGGTCAAGGTGGTCTTCAGGAATGCCCACGCCCGTATCCTCAATTTGGAAGCGAATTTTGCCGTAATGTGGCCCGACTTTCAGGGTTACGCCACCTTGTTTGGTGAATTTAACGGCATTGCCTAACAAATTGATTAAGACTTGACGCAACCGTTTTTCATCTCCTGTAACGGCCATGGGTAAATCAGCCATGGGTTGGTAGGTAAAGGTTAAGCCGTTTTGCTCTGCTCGTAGGCGAATAACATTGATGATATTTTGTAAGAATTTGACTAAATCAAATTCATTAAATTGAATTTCAATGTGTCCCGCCTCAATTTTGGACAGGTCAAGAATATCGTTAATGAGCGTGAGGAGGTGTTCGCCACTTTGCTGAATGATATTAACGCCATTCAGTTGATGTTCCATTAACCCTTTATCGCGTTTGAGAATTTGGGCATAGCCTAAAATGCCATTAAGTGGTGTTCGCAGTTCATGGCTCATATTGGCGAGAAACTCACTCTTCGCCCGATTAGCCGCTTCAGCCGCTTCTTTTGCCTGTTGCATTTCCTTTTCCGCTTGATTACGCCTCACGATTTCCGCTTGCAAATCCTTAATTAAACGGCGGCTATCTATCGCGGGTGCGCCCATGCTCATGATCGTACGGTAAATTTCCACTTCATGCGGGGTGAAGGGGCGTGATTCTTGCCATTGATAGGTTAAAATCCCGACCCAACGATTATTCAGCCGAATGGGAATGTTCACTAATCGTCCAATATTTAACTGAATGAATAAAGCACGTGTATTAGCATCCAGCAATTCGTTGGTCAAGGTATTTTCTATCAAAATAGGGTTATCAGGATTGGCTAACCAAATTTCGGAAAAGGGAAATTCAGGTAGGTAATAACGTATCCCTAACGTGGCAACGGGTTGCCCCTCCGCCGCATGGCTGGCCACTAACACCGCCCAAATCGGCTGATTTTGCTCGTCCAGTTCGAAATGGAACAGGGTTGAGGCAAAGCCCTCAGCTTTGAAATTTTCGACCATGACGTTGAGTAAGGCTTGCTCATCCGTTGCTAAGTTTAACCCTTGGCTCATGTGATATAAAGTCTTTAATTGTTGTTCAGCCTGTTTACGGTTAGTCACATTACGAACAATGGTCATAACCTCATCCGTTCCCGATGGTACCATGCGCGCTTCATATTCTTGTAACCCGCTAGGCACGGGTAATTCGTATTCAAAGGTTTGCATGTTGTTTTGGGCTAGGGTTTGCTCCACATAAGTCATCACCAAGGCGGCAAAGGGTGGCGGCATCACCTGTTTAATATTATTACCAATAATTACTTCGGGTGTAATGTAGGTTTCTTCTCTGGCCCCGCGATAATCTAAGAATATCCCCTCACGATTTATTTGGAACATCATATCAGGCATGGCATCTAGCAACGCCCGTTGACGGGTTTCGCTTTGGCGGAGAGCATCCTCATACTTTTTGCGTTCCGTAATGTTCGTAGACATGCCACCCAGGGCATAAACGTGTCCCTGCTCATCATGTAAGGGAAATTTAAGCGAAATATAGGTTTGCAAACCGCCGTCTGGAGATGGGACTATTTCTTCTCGTTCTAACAGAGTGTTACTTTGAATAATCTCCAAATCATTCTCACGAACAGTTCGGGCAATCTCTGACGGCATAAAATCATAATCGGTTTTCCCTAAAAGTTGGTCAGCCGTTAAATTTATCCATTCCTCATACGCCCGATTAGCCAGCAAATACCGCCCATCCGTCGCCGCTTTAACATAAATAATCGTGGGAGTATTGTTAATGATATTCTTAAGCAGCATTTCGTTTCGGCGTATTGCTTCCTCCATGCTCCGTCGGTGGCTAATGTCGGTGATAAAAACGGTGGCTAACATGCCATCTTTCGTTTCAATTGAACTTAAGCCCGCGTCAATGGGGAAGACTAAGCCATCTTTACGTTGCCCCGTGAGTTGCAACCCATGCCCCATTTGGCGAGTGTAAGGTTTGTCAAAATAGTTCTGCACCAATTGAGCATGATTTTTACGCGTCCCCATTGGCACTAACTGTTCAATGGCTTGCCCCAAAAGTTCCTCGCGGGAATAGCCAAACATTTGCTCGGTTTTGCCATTCGCTAATCTTATTTTGCCTTGTTTATCTATTAACATGATGGCTTCGGGTGCGTTTTCCAGAATAACGCGGAACTTTTCTTCACTCTCATGAAGTTCAACCTCAGCCAGCTTACGGTCAGAAATATTGCGAACAAATACGGTTGTCCCCACAACTTCATCTTCATTAAGAATGGGGCTATAGGCTAACTCAAACCAAGATTGTGTTTGTCCCTTGTTGCCATAGATTTGTTCCACCGTAAAACGTTCACCCGCTAAAGCACGGTCAAAGGCCGCTTTCGTATTGGCGCGCGCCGCCTCATCGTTAATTACCTCTAGTACATTTAGCCCTGCGTAAATGTCCCTGCCAAAGGTTGTTTTGAAATCTAACGCCCCCGCCGAGTTAAAGGCCGTGTAACAATAGTGTCTATCTAAGGCAAAGATACTATCTTGAGTGCTTTCTAAGATGGCTACTATATTAAGATTAGCTTGTTTAATTGCCGCTTCAGCATGTTCTTTTTGACTAATTTGTACCCGTAAATCTTGGGTTAACGTTAAAAGTTCCTCTTCTGTCACTCGTAATTCTTCATTGCTCGTAGCGAGTTCCTCATTAACTTGTTGTAATTGCCATTCTGCTTGTTTGCGTTCTGTAATGTTACGGGTAAAGGAGGTGATGCCAATCACTTGGTCTTTATCGAAAATGGGATTATAAGATAGCTCAAACCAAACCCGATTTTGCTCATCATTGCCGTAGGCTTCCTCAACCGTAAAGCGTTCACCCGCCAACGCGCGGTCAAAGGCCGCTTTCGTTTTCACGCGGTCTTCTTCAAATTTCAGTAATTCGACGGGCTTTTGGCCTAACGCAATCGGTATGCCTAACATATATTCCGCCGTGGCTTTATAGGCCGAGTTAAAGGCTATGTAACTATAGTTACTATCCAGCGCAAAAATAATATCGCTGGTACTTTCCAATATTGCGCTGAGATTAAGGTTAGCTTGTTTCAGTGCGAGTTCCGCCTGTTTGCGCGCGGTAATATCCAAACTCATGCCCACAACGCCAATCACTTCGCCTTGTGCATTAAAGACGGGGGCTTTGCTGGTAGAGACCCAAGTTATTTTACCCTTCGCATTTGTCACCGCTTGCTCAATTTCAACATTTAATTCGGCTTGACGTGAAGCCATGACCCTAGCATCATCTTGCCGCAGCCGTTCGGCTTGCTCTGGAGGAAAGAAATCGTAATCTGTTTTGCCGCGTAACTCGTCCACTGATTCTAAGTGTAGTAGGTCAAGTAAATTTCGACTTGCGGTAATAAAGTTAGAGTTTTTGTCCTTAAAGAAGACGATCATGGGCATAGAGGACAATAACGCCTCTTGTTCACTGGTACGTTGTTGTAATATCGTCTCAGTTTCTTGCTGTTTCGTAATTTGTTGGCGTAAATTCTCAGTTAAGGCAAACAGTTGCTCGCCTGTGGCATGTAATTCCTCATTGCTGGCCGCCAGTTTTTCATTGGCTTGCTTAAGGGCAATTTCAGCCTGTTCCTTTTTACTGATTTCTGAGCGCAAATCCTCTGTTAAGGCAAAAAGTTGCTCACTAGTCACTCGTAATTCTTCATTACTGGCCGCCAATTCCTCATTTGTGCGTTGTATACTTGCCTCTGCCTCTTTGTGTTCCGTAATATCTCGCGAAACAAAGACCACCGCTTGCTTCCCATCTAATTCCAAACTAAAGCGATTAATCCGCCCCTCAAACCACCGCATGCCCGCCAACGTGGGCAACGGATACTCCACCACCTGCATTTCATGGGTAGTAATTGCCCGTTGAATCACGCCCAAGAAATAATCAGCGTTCTCAGCAGGCATAATCTCATGCAGCCGTTTGCCTTTCAATTCAGTCGATTCCATATACAACTTATCTTGTGCCGAAGTATAAACTTCAACATATAAACCCGTTTCATCTAGCAAGAAAATCAAATCAGGCGACACATTGACCACCGCGTTCAGCCGTTCAGCACTGGCGCGCAGTTGCTCCCGCGCCTGTTTACGCTCCGTAATATTTTCCAAAGACCAAATTGAACCCTGACTTAAATCATTAATATCAATGGCTTGACCCTTTAAACTACACCAAACAGGCATGTTCGTTCGCCTATTTTTCATTTGTAATTCACCGATATATATTTTACCCTGATTAATCAATGAATAGGCTTCCTGTCCAAAACGGTCAAAATCATCAGGATTGGCGTAAAGGTCACTGGTACTTAAAGCCCCCACCTCTTCCAAATCAACGCCCATGATTTCAGTAAAGCCGCGATTACTCCAAATAAATTTGTGTTCTTTAACCGTCATAATGCCCATGGGAACAGTATCAAAAATAATTTGTTGGCGGGCCAATAACTCTTGATTGGCTTTAACTTGGCTCTCTAATTCTAGGGTTCGGTCAGCCACTATCTCTTCCAACGTGGCTTGATACAGTTCTAAATCATGTTGCGCCTGTTTTCGTTCCGTCACCTCACGGTTTAACTCAGCATTACGCTTAATTGAATTAAAAACATACATAATTAATAAAGTCGTAAATAATACCCCACCCACCAAAACGCCCCAGGGCTGCCAAGTTTGGTTTGCCGCGATAAACGCGGGCGTAGGAATAGATAAAATCACCCATTCACGTTGCCCCACATTCAACGTTTGGCGAACAGACCCCGCCGTTTCCACCGCCGTTAATTTTAAGGCACTCAATTCCTCAAAAGAACGAACCGCTGTCGTCGAGGTACGTGAACGGTGATAAGCCAAAAATTGCTTCCCTTCAGGCGCAGAGAGGTCAAATAAATACATATCCATGCCCAGAGAGGTACTTTTTTGCACCACTCGGTCAAAAATATCATCAAAGCGCACATTTGCCACCACATAGCCCATTAAATTTTGCCGCCGCGCCTCTACCGTATCATGGGGCAGGTCATTACGGTAAATGGGGTAAAAAGCCGAAGCCTCAAAATCGTCATCTTCCGCAACCTCGTCTAAGGCTTGTGTCCGCCCCGTTAAAGCCAATTCACCCGTTGAGCGAGCCGTTTCTAACGCCCGTTGATTGATGGGGTCCGCCCCCAAATCAAGCCCCCAGATTTCCGCGTTAGTTTCGGTTGATTCAAAGAAATAAATCGGAAAATACTCCAGCCGTTCCGTTATCGGCACTAATTCATGCTTATCATTAAATTGCCTCACTTGAAATTCAGGCAAGCCTTCTTGTTGCCCCTGTTTTTCAAAGGCGGATTTCTGCGCGGCAGTAACCCGAGGTAGCCAAGCCAAACTGGTTACGCTCCCTTTAATCGCTAAAAATTCTGTAAAAATTTGAAATTCATTGCGTGCTATATTGTCTGAAGCCGCATATAATCCACCTATCGCTTTCAGTGCCGTTAGGTCGAAATCAATTTGCTGGTGTAAAAGTTGGTCGCGTTCCTTAGCTTCCAAATTAAATTGCGCCGCGATTCTATCCCTCTCAAAACGAGAGGTCAGATTAAAACCCAAAGCCGTTACATACAGGCCAATAATAATGATAACTATAATTGGGGCATATTTACGCTTATTGGTGACACTAGAAATCTTATTTAATGATTGTTCAGTCATAAAGTCCTCATGATAGCACTAATTTTGCTCGTAATTGTCGCACAAATCAGAGAGAGAGTCAAAAATGTAACAAATCTCTGAGCGTATGTTAGGAAACATGGCTATAAAACCTGAGTTTGGGATAAGGTGGCACAAGGCTAAAGCCATTGTGCTATACTGCGTTTCAAATGAAAACTACACTTTTGGCATAGGAGTCCGCAATCATTTGCGGACAGCCCGCAAAGAATTGCGGACTCCAGATTTGAAAGTGTAAGTCTCAAACGAAATGGAGTATAAGAAGACAAAGCCTACTTAAGTAGGCTAAAAAGCCACGCCATGAAGCGAATTGAGTGCGCTTTAGCGTACTTAGGACTTACGCAAAAATAGAGGAGTTAGCACGCCCTCGTGCTAACGGTGACACACGCCCTCGTGTGTCACTCCGCAAAAATGGCCGTTTTGCGTAAGTCCTAGTAATTTGTCTTTTTAGCCTGACCGCTTTAGCATCAGGCAACTCTATCCCGAACTCAGGCTATAAAACAAAAAAAGCAGCTTATCTCACGATAAACCGCCTTTCTACTTTCTAACTCCTAATTCTTACTCCCTACGGAGTCCACGCCGCAGGGTTATCCAACGCCGCCTTCTTCATATCCGCCAACGCCTTTTGCGAAAAACCCTGCCATGTGCCATACAACGACCGTAACGCCTCATCCGTAATATCCCCCTCAGCCGCCGCGCGGTCTGTTTTATTCACATAATGAGAGATAGCCTTCCAAAAATCAATCCCCTCCGTCTTCACCCCACTCATCTCCGCCGCCGTTGCAAAACGGTTCATATATTTATAAATTTCATATTGGCGCATCGCCACCGCAATATCTCCCGCATTTTCATGAATTTGGTGCGCCACCATTTCCATTTGTGACAACGCGGCCTGATACGCCTCATGCCCCACCACCTTCACCTGCCCCGCAATCATCCGCCCCGCGCCTGGCCCAATGTAGGCTTCATCCGAAAACAGATTCGCCTTCATCTGTTGCGCCGTAATTTCTTCCGCCAACTGCAACTTTTCAGGCGAACCGTCAGGCAAACTCTTATATTTTGTAACCAATTTATCAATTTCCTCAACTAGTTTATTCCGTTCCTCAATGGATTTACCCGACTTCAACGTGGCTAAAGCCTCGGCAATACGCGGGTCATCAAGGTTAATATTCAACGTTTTCGCCAGAGCCGTCGCCTCTTCCGTACTCCCCTGGTGCATCATCTTCGCAATATTATAAATTTCCGTCTGCTCCGTCGTTTTTGCCAACAATTTCGCGGCCTGCTCAGGGTTCAAATGCTTCATCACATCTTCATATTGCGTCAGCCGTGTAATATCCGTATAGAAATTCATTCGCAACACCTCATTCCACCCTGGCCCATACTTTTGGCTGACCCATTCCTCGGCAATCCTCATCATCTCGCCCGAATCCACCCCTGCCGTCGTCCTATCCACATCACTCACCGCCGTCGTGCTTGGCTTACCCACCAACTTCGCTTGGAAGAACTCCTGCACTTCTTTCTCAATAAACGCCCGTCGTTCCATCAATTTTTGCGCGGCCAGGCGCATCTCAGGCGACCCCCTATCCAACATGGTCATCAACTGTTTCCAATTGCCATATTGAATCAACATGCCATCCATGGCCTGTTTATCGCCACTCAACACACTCTTAATCAACGGATTATCAGGATTCATCAACTCATTAATCGCCTTCGCCCGCGCAATCCCCTTCTCCCCCGACACCACGATTTGCTGCTTCATGCCAAATAAATATTTCTTAATATATTCCTCTTCTGTTGGCACTTTTTCCACCAACTCATGCAACTTATTCGACTCCGCCAACGAGTTATATTTTTCCGCCGCCGCCAATCTTTCCGTCTCATCTGCAAACTTACTCAAATATTCCGCCTCCGTTGGAATATCGCCAATCTCTTTCAACCGCCCCGCCTCCGCCAACGTCTTATATTGTTGCCGCGCCAATTTTTCCGCCTCCGCCAACACGGGCGCGGCCTCATTCTTCACCTCACCCACATGCGCCAACACCTTTTCATACAAACCAGGCTTATCCGCCGTCAGAGCCTTCAATTTATCCAACTCCGCCACCATCTCCGCCGACTTCATGGCCTCCTCACCCTCTTTCGCCAGCGAGCGCATCATCATCACCGCCCGCACTTGCTGCTTCAAGGTCTTAAACGCCGCCAAAGCCCCATGAATATCCACCACCGCGCCCACAATATCCAACGCCAGCCAGAACATGGACGGCTCTTCCTGCGAAATCGCCTTTGCCTTATCCACATCCGTTCCTGTCGCCGCCTTTTCCAACTGATACTGCTCCACCGCCTTCACCGCTTGCACCATGCTAATCGCCGCGCCACCCGCCGCCGCCGCTGTCGTGGCCGCCGCCGCTGCCATACTTGCCCCGCCCGTCGGAATCGCCGCAATCAACCCTAAAGCAATCGCAATAATTCCCACCGCCAAATTTGCCAATAGTTCGTCACTTTCCTTATCACTCTTATATTCCTCTACTAATTTTTCATCCAGAGAACCCGCCGCCAAACCCATTTGGGCTTTCGTTCCCTTAATAATCAGCTCATTTTTCCAAATAATCTTCCCGACCCCTTTCTCCACCTTTTCAATATTCGCTAATTTTTCATCAATCAACGGCCCAATCGTCGTCGCCGCCGACCCCGCCCCTTTAGCAATTTCTGCCAAACCTTCAGGGTTATCAATATCACCATAAGCTGCCAAAATGGGATATTGCGACTCCGCCGCCGCCCGCGCCACTTTATACTTAAATTTTAAGTTTTCTAAATGGGTACTCTTTGGCCCATTTAAAAGCTCTTCCCGTTTAGCCTTATCACTTTCACTGCGCGGGTCATACCCTAGCGCACCCTCCGCGCCCTGGTCACCTGGCCCTTCCAACGGCTGCAATTCAGCATTAAGTTCACCTTGCAAACGGTCAATTTCCGTTTTTTGCGCGTGCAAATCCGTCGCCGCCGCCACCAAACCTCTCGTCGCGTCATTATCCGCCATGCTATGTGACGGTGCATCAGGCGCGCCCACGCCCCCACTAGGCACGCTATCACCCCCGCCAGAGGGCGCATTTTTTTCCAAGCCATATTTCTCTTTTTCCTGCTCCAGCGTCTTACGGCTTTCTTGAAGTAAAGCCCCCGTATACGTCACCGCCGCCGACTCAAATGAAGCCACCAACCGTTCTTGCAATTGTTTAATTTTATCGGCTTCACTCTTAACAAGCTGCACCACTTTTTTAGCTAAATCAGGGCCAGCTTCATCAGACACAGTGGTTTGAGGGGCATATTTATTCTCCTGGTCAGCTTCTAAACCTTGCACAAATTTATCCAATCCTTTCAACCCCTCTTGTTTCACAATATTTTCTAAGGCCACCCGCACCAGTGCCGCGTCAGGCATGAGCGTCACTCCCCCAAAATAAACCGCCCCTTGCGCGGCCTGACCAGGTGTACTCGCATTCGGCTGTGTATCTGCACTCGGTTGCCCGCCACCCGCCCCACCGCCCCGTTGCACCACCAACCGATGTAAACTGTAACGGTTCACCATGGGAGTCACCATGTGAGCAATTAACGGCTGCCCCACACTCGCCCGTTGAACGCCCACAGAGTCATCTTCTTTAATATCAGGCTCGGTCATCCGCATCACCTGGTCAGCCTCCTGCTCATACACATCGCCAGGCTCATTCACCTCCAACTTCGGCTGAATCGCTACCGTTTCCTCCTCATCTACCACCTCACGGCTCACCGCGCCCGTTTGCTGCACCACATGGGTCAATTCATGGGCAATCAACCGCCGCCCCTCATTCGTGCCAGGCTGATATTCCCCCGCCCCAAACGCAATGTCACTGCCCACCGTAAAGGCCCGCGCCTGCAAATCCCGCGAAGTTTGCCCCGCCTGACTATCGTTATGTATCCGTACCTGACTAAAATCCGCCCCAAAGCGACTCTCGAAAAAATTACGCTCTGTTTCAGGTAATGCTTGTCCGCGTCCTTGTAATGATTGGACATTCTGTTCCAACTCAGGCGTAACCGTCACCCCCGCCCGTTGCACTTCGGAATCCAAATCCTTAAATTTGTCAGTATTTGTAAGCTCCACCCCCGCCGCATGACTAGCGCGTTGCACCTGCTCAGGTTCATCTTCCACAACCGCAGGCTCCGCCATCCGCATCACCTGGTCAGCCGTTTCGTCAGCTTCCTGCTCGTACACATCGCCAGGTTCATTCACCTCCAACTTCGGCTGGACAATGGCTTGTGCGCCATCTAGTAAACTCCGCATCATCACCTTAGACGACTCAATCGACTTCGTAGACCGTAATAATTGCCCCGCCGTAGGCTTGGCAAGCGGACTCCCCGCCAAACTAAAACCATGCCCTCCACCCAAACCCAACTCCTCGCCCATCTCCGCCCCATTTTCAGCCTCAGCCCCTTTGGTTTCAGGGCGCGCCTTCACGTTAGAGCCGTTATGCTTCAATGAAGTCATCACCTTGACCATGTGTTGATTGCCCTGCGTCTCAGCAATGTGCGCCGCCAGTTCCTGCCGCTGCGCCACCGCAAAACGACCATCTGCCAAACGCCCCGCCTGACCATTCGTCGAACTTATATCGCCCCCCACAATCGGCGGCATGGGCTTTAACTGTGAGGTCTCAACGCGCTCCTCTTCCCGTTTCTGGTTCGGGTCAACTTTGCGCTCTTCATCTTTCTGATTCCCTTGAGGTTGGATTTGTTTTTGTTTGGGCATGGTCATATCCTTTTTAGTCGTTCAGCTAATCAGCGTTCAGCTAGTCAGCTATATTACGCGAGGTAACAAATTAAAATTCTTAGCCTCTTAGCGGCTTTGCGTCTCTGCGTTAAAATTTCAACGCCAAGCCCCAAAGCCGCTTTTAGCTGAACGCTGACGCGCTGACCGACTGACTTGCTTATTTACTATCCTTCACCGTCATATTCGTTGTCACAAATTGCCCCGTTCCAGGGAACGCCCCAGGCACATCAGGCACGGGGCCGCCAGGCGAAGGGGCCATGGCAGGAATAGTTACTTGAAATTGCGCCTGAAAAGTTGTCCCTTTCAGCATGACCGCTTTTTTACCACATTTCGTCACCTTAGATAATTGGTCAGGCCCCAACGCCGTAATCGTAATTTTGCCCATGCCGCCCACATACGGCCCTGTCACGGGTGGCACAAATACAGGGTTCGTGTAGCTACATATCACCGTCGCGCTCATCTCATCACCCTGCACACATATCGGTTTCTTA
>JAIFLK010000193.1 GCA_020049115.1 Chloroflexota bacterium
AAGAAATAATCTAAACTGGCTAACCCTGACACAGGTTCACGATAACGGTAACGATAGGTAATGATGGTTGATTGGGTGAGGGCATGGGGCGGAATTTCCAATGTTACTCGCCCATCAGTGCTGGTTATCGTGCCACCCGTTTCAGGAATGAGTTGGACTACATTGCAGGAAAGGTTATTGAGTGAAACAGAATTAATATTCTTAAGCCATTTTTGAAACTCAGGTTCATCAGGTTGGCAGAGTTGAGTATTGTAAGTAGAGAGACTATTAAGTTGAGCCAAATTCAGTAACTCTAAGGGCATAGGCCCGCTGAGTAAGCTGTTACTTATATCAAATTCTTGCAAATTGATGAGATTACCTAATTCTGGCGGAATTGAACCTTTCAGCGGGTTATAACCCATCGCCAAAATTTGTAATGTTCGTAATTGACCCAATTCTGGTGGAATGAAGGAGATTTGATTACTCCACAGTAATAATGTTTTTATGCGTTTTAGTTGACCCATTTCAGCAGGGATAGCAACTAAAGGGTTATTGTATAGTTGTAATTCAGTTAAATTTGTGAGTTCACCCAGAGTATGAGGCACAGTTTTAAGTTGATTATAACCTAACAATAACCGTTCTAAGTTCTTTAATTGGCCTATTTCTATGGGCAATGATGTAAGTTCATTAACGGTTAACTCTAATCGGCGTAATTTTTGTAACTTTCCTATTTCTGGCGGCAGGCTTTGCACTTGGGCTAACTCGAAACTTAAATGCTCCAGATAGATAAGATTACCAATTTCGGCGGGTATATTACCCCGTACCCGTGAACGCGTTTCCGTAACATAATCGCCATTCCAACTGATGGTCGTTACATGCCCATTAGTGCAATGAATACCTGTCCAATTACAAGGTTGACGGGTGCTGAACCAATTTACCCCCCAGTGGGGACCATCCATCGTGGCATAAAGGGCGACCAAGCCCTCACATTCAGTGGTGGGAATTTGGGTGATGGTAGTACAGAAATCGTTATTTTGCGCTTGGCTGATTAAGGGTAAAACCAACCATAAGGCAAACAACGATGTTAGTAATATTAAGACAGAATAATGATATTTAGGATAAACGGGTAACAATGGCATGGATACTCCTGCGAAAAATGAAGCGGGCAATTTTAAGTAATAACGGCGAATATTGTAATAATTGCCAGGCGCGTTGATTTTGTTGCACGGGCGGAAAGCGGCGGTCAAAGCCTGGGTCAAAAAATTGCACCTGATTGGGGGCAATGGTTTGGGCTAACCTGTTAATTTCATGATATGAAAAAAGATGAATTGAGTCAAAATCGAAGTTGGGGCGAAAATATTGGACATATCGGGTTTGCCATTGGCGGGGCAGCCAACCGACCCACCAAACATGGGTGTGTGGCTCAGGCGGAATGAGCGTATAACGAAATGGTACGGCAAAATAAAAATGACCCTGCGGCTTTAAGGCGCGATAAACCTCAGCCAGCGAGAGTTGGGCGGAGTGGACATGTTCCAATACATATAATGAAACAGCTAAATCAATGGATTGGGTTTTGAAGGGGAGTTGTTCGGCAAAGGCGCACGCTAACTGCACATTCTCAATGCCTAGCTCAACCAACAATTTTTTTGCCAAAATCAGTTCAGCTAAGGCCGCGTCCATGCCGACCACTTGTTCGTAACGCTGGCTTAAGGCGGGTAGATGTGAGCCTGAGCCGCAACCGACATCTGCCGCAACATGGCTGGTCGTTAAAGGAATTAATGCGCTTAATTGAGTTAAACGGGTATCAATAACGTGAGAGTTAATTTGCCATTGTTGCCGCCCACGAATGCGTTGTTGTTGCAGTTTGGCTGAGGCTTGGTCATCATGGTAAAAACTGCCCAATTTGACCGATAACTCCACTAACTCAGCCCGACTTTTGGTGGTAAATTCAGCCATCAACGCTTCGGCTTGGACTAAATCTTGTTGCACATATAGAATATTTGGGTCTCGGAAATCGGGGATGCCTAATATTTGCGGCCAAGATTGTTGACAGGTGTTACAATTGACTTGAGTGGTGGCGAAAGTAAGTTCGCCTTTACAATGAGGACAACATAATAAGTTTGGCATGAAAATATTGTTTATCTTAGTCATCCGATGACTGAAAGTCATCGGATGACTAAAAAACGAAAGCCCTGACTATTGCGCCAGGCAAAACTGCCATAGCCTATGACCAGGCCAAATTCGGTAATTAAGTAAACTAACGCCACACCCATGACCCCGTATTTATTCACAATGAGTAAGTTAAGCCCCACGTTGGCAACGGCAATGATGGTTTGAGCCATGACGCGGTCACGTTGGCGGTTGATGGCCGTTAAGATGGTGCCAAAAGCAAAGTTAAGGTTTTTCAGGCCAATTATTGGACTCAACAGCATGAGAATGACCGCCGATTGATGAAAGGCGGGGCCATATAAGAGGTTGATTAATGGTTCAGCTAAAATGAAGGTGAGGCTGCTCAGGCCAAAGCCTATCATGCCCAAACCAGCTATCAGCAGCAGGGCGGGTTTGCGGGTGGTGGCGGGGGCGGTATGGTAGGCGCGGCTGAGGACGGGTAACATAACAGAATGAATAGCGGTGGGGATAATTTGAATGGCGTTGAGCAAGACAATGACGGGGCCATAGATGCCCACATCAGTTTTGCCGAGCCAAATCGCAATAATCGTAACATCGGCGGTGGCGTAGATATAGGAGAGGGCTTCGGCCATAAAAAAGGGCGCGCTGTGGCGAATGACCCCGCGTAAATGCCCCCATGAGGGTTGAAAAACGTAATGTTGCTTAAAAAAATATAGCCCTAAAGCGGCCATGCCTGCTAAAGAAATTGTCCGCGCCCACACAAATTCAGCCAGCCCTGAATTTTTTTGGGTGAGCCACCAGGTGAGTAATAGTAAAATGCCACTATTAACAATTTGCAACCAAAAAGTAATGCCATTATGGAGTTGCGATTTGAACACGGTCTGAATCAATGTGCCAATAGATTGTAAGATAAAGCCGAGGGCAACCACCCAAATAATCGCCGATAAATAAACCTCTGGATTAAGATAAGTTGCTACAATGGTGACGAGAATGAGCCATGGCCCTGCTAAAAGTAATTTGTATAATAAGGAGTCGCTGGCGGTTTGGATTAATAGTTGTTTAGATTTAGCCCCTTCGCGCAATAGCCAGGTGTCTAAGCCAAAATTTAGCAAAATAACGGCCTGACTGAGTAAAGTATAGGAAGCGGTGTATTGACCGTAAGCATCAATGCCTAAATAACGGGCGGTCAAAAGTAGGGCGACTAAGGTAAAGGCTTGGGTGACGACTGCCCCTGCCAGTAGCATAATAATGTTGGTGGCTATCTGACGATTAGGTTGCGTAATATGGGCTACCATGCGGTTTCGCCTGCCGAGTGCGCGGCTTGAAAGGCCGACAGGTCGTTAGGGTGGATAAAAATTTGGTAGGGGTCTAAGGTGGCTATGGGGGTCATAAATTGACTCAATTGGTGGGTGGCAGTGAGGGAGTGAGCAATGACCAGTTTGAATTGGTTGGCTTGTAACTCGGTGGAAGTCACTTGTCCTTGACTTAAAATTAAGGGGGAGTTTTGCACCCGCAAGCCTGACGGTGGACTGCTATCTACCCAGACGTTATCAGGTTGTAAGGTTAAGGCTTGAACGGGAATGTAATCCCAGCCGCGACGTTCCATGAGAATTTGGTCGGTGGGGGCGAAAAAATGGGCGCGTTGGAGGCGGGTTATGCCATGAATTAATTGGGTTAGGGTGGGGCTAAGGGTGGCGGGATAATGGGGTAATTGTTGTAACTGACTAATTATTACAATTGTTAGTAGTAGTATAGCGAGTCCTGTGCCGATGTGTCCATATCGTTTTATTAAATAATTCAGTCCATAGCCGCTAAAAGGCATAAGCAATAATAAAGGTGCAATCACCACCCGTTCAGGTAAATGGCTAGGGCGATTGCCCGCGATAACCGAGCCGATAATTGTTAGAAACCATAATAAAAAAATAGCCAAATAGGTCAGGCCAATGGTTTTTGTTGCGGCATGTTGTTGCCATTGTATCAGCCCAATCAAACTTAATAACAACAAGGCAGGCGCAAGGGTTATAAATTCTTTAGGATATAAAATCAGGCGGTCTATCAAGGGGAGTGGGTTGCCTGCCTGTTGTTGGACAAAATGGCTGAAATAAAAAGGGTCGCCATGAAACCAAAATTGTAAGGTGAGCCAAAGTAATGGGGCTAATAATAGCGGCGTGGCGATGAAAGTGGGACGTAAATTACCAATCATTTCAAACCGTTTGATTGTTAAAGGTCGGGTTTGATAAATGACCAAGCCCCACACTAGCGCGCCCAAACTCCATGCTTCATAGCGTGTGAACTCAGCCAAGAGTAAGGCCATGACGCTTAAGGCTAAATACGATTCCTTACGAGTTTCAAGCCAGCGCAGCAACCCCCATAATCCCATCATGACAGATAAATGAAATAAACTTTCGGCTAACCCCGAAATGCTCAACCAGATTGACCACGGCCAGACGGTGATAGATAAAATGGTGATTAAGGCGGCGGTGGTTTCATTATATAACTGATAACTGAGGCTATATAATATTACAATGCTGACACTGGAGGCGGTCAAATTGACTACCAATGGGGCATACACCCAATCCAATGGGGCGAGCCGCATGACGAGACCCGTGATGAGCATGGGCGCAGGCAGCCACACATCGACCCAATAATTCCAGCGATAAGCGAACATGGTACGGCTGAAACTGTCAAAAGAGAGGGGCAAAAAGGGTAATTCAGCTTGATAAAGTAAGCCTAGCCCGATAGTGGCGCGGCCTAAAATGACTGTTGCCAAAATGATATAAATTTTAATTTTAGTTGGCACAGGTTACTTTTTGCGAAAGGCTACCGTTACATAATAGCCAAAGGGCATTAACAGTTTGGGGAAGGTGGCTTCCAACCAAGTTAAACCCGCTAAAATTTGCTCACCTAACGAACTATTGGGAATAAATCGGCTAGAGATATGGCGGTGGAGCAGGCGATAGGTGGTTAGTTCGACCTCCGTTTGTGGGCCGAGTTGTTGGCTGAACCAGCCTGGTAACATTGCCCAACATGGCGGGGTGGAAATGTCGGGATTTTGTTGAATGGCGAGGGGTGGTTGATAGCCTGTTAATTTGCGCCACAGGTTGCGCCCAATTTTGCCTAAGCCCAGCACATAGCCAGAAATGTAAATAATGACAAAGGTGGCGTGTGATTGCATGGTGCGGTGATACTCGGCCAAAGCCAACGTTTGGCGGTCAGGTGGCAGGTGATAGAGGGAATTGGCACTGATACCGCCCGCAAAGCTGTTATCTTTGAAGGGTAAATGGGCTAAATCAGCGACCACACATAGCCCTTTATTGCCAAGTTTTTGTTTTGATTCCAGCAGTCCTGCTAAGGCAAAATCCACACAGACATGTTTCTTGAATTGACCTGAATATTCTTGGGCGGGGTTGCCGCCTGAGCCTGCATCTAGGAAATAATTGCCATTGGTTTCAAAATAATGGTCTAAACGGCGATAAGAGTGTTCATAGTAAGGCCGCATGAGGGGGCGATTATCAATGAGGAGTAGAAAATCCTCAAAATCGCCACTCTCACGCCGCCGCCAGCCATATTTTTCGTAATGTGCTTGAATGGTTTGACTAATTGTTTGGGTGGTCATGGTTATATCCTATTAAACGAATTGGTTTGTTTTGTTAGCCTTTATAAGGTTTAAAACCTTATAAAGGCTTAACTACATGTGTGATTTGCGAGACCAGGGCTTGCCATGAAAATTTTTGATTGTGTTGCCTGATATTGGCTTGCCAATTTTGGTGGGCAAAGTCGCTGAAAAATCGCTGAATGGTGTTTGCTAATGCGCTGGGATTATTTGGTGGGACAAGTAGCCCCGTTTCACCGTCAATTACAATGTCATTTAAGCCACCAACATTACTAGCAATAAC
>JAIFLK010000275.1 GCA_020049115.1 Chloroflexota bacterium
AGTGACGGTAGATACCATTCGCATGCGACAAGTGCTATTTAATTTGCTGACCAACGCCTTACGCCACACGCCACCTGACGGTAAAATTACGATTTTTGGCACATTGCAAGAACATGAAATGAAGTTAATCATTCAAGATAACGGTGATGGCCTCGAATCTGAACAATTATTAGCGGTATTTGACCGATTCTACCGTACCGACAAATCTCGCAGCCGCGAGACAGGCGGCACAGGATTAGGCTTGGCAATTGTTAAGGCGATTATTGAGGCGCATGGCGGTCAGATTGAGGCCAAAAGTGCGGGCAAAGGGCAAGGGAGTCAATTTATCGTTACATTGCCATGTTAGAATCCGCGAAGAAAAGAACATCTCCAACATAAAAGCCGCGTTATCAACGGTTAAGCGGCGAATGGTCAGGCGCGTGGTTTCTAGGACAATCATGGTAGTGCTGCCTCCACCAAGTCAATTTCCGCCGTCGTTAAGCCATATAACGCATAGACCAACTGGTCAATTTCTTGCTCTAAAGCAGTGGTATCAGCAGCGGGGTCTTGCTGTTTAATAACAAAAATTTGGCTAACATTCGTCTCAATATTCAAAAGTAACGTTTCCTGAATAGAGTTGGGCAAAAATATTTTTGCGGTGGTATTACTATCAAAATGCATGGTACGAATTGCCTTGCCAAACACAAAACGGTAAGTATACCAATTGATTAATTTGGAATTAAGTAATGCGACTAAATATTTATGAGACAGGCCATTAAGGGGAATTAATTGATTGACCGTATCTAAAATGGCTAATTTATCATGGTTATCAACGATTGCGCTAATTATCTTCACATGGTCAATTGGGTTTTCGATATGTGCCACAATGTTTTGCACTAATACGCTATTTTCAACCACCCGCCATTTTGCGTCAGACAAGTTATTTTGCTTCACCCACTCCTTCGGTTTATCTTTCAAAACATATCGGGCTAACTCTGCCCCGCCAATGACCTCTAAATCACCCTGATGACCGACATATTTTTGAAACATGCCCCCTCGATGATTGGTTGCCAACTCATTAAGCGAAATGCCCGCATGTTTAATTTTTTGCCCCAAATCAATCTCTGCTACCGTCAACCCATTCAGGAAAAAATCAAACTCCATACATAAATTTTTATTAATTTCACCGAGTTGCGCCATCACTTTATCAAATCGCTTCAGTGAACGATACGCCAAAGTGGATTGATTCTTTACTAAATGAAATATACATACCTCTAATTTTACATCTTGCCATACTTTGCCACAATCAGCCAAAGATTGTAATTCATGTAACGTTTCCTGACGGATGCGGGCATAATTTGAGGCATAACTGTACGATTTTGGAATAATAAAAGATTGGTCTCCTTGAGCTTTGAGGAGAGTATACCCTCTTTTGATAAACAATATAGCGGTTTCTGTCGTACCAAAATCATACATATTCATTAAGGCGGCTTGATGAGCTTGATTTAATTTTACCCCATACGGAGGATTACCTATAATTACATCAAACCCCACAAAATCCCCCTCATCATTCAATACCTGCGGAAATTCAAACCGCCACTCAAACGCATGGCGATAAACAGGGTCTTGTTGCGCGGTCTCAATTTCGGCATTAAGTTTATTTATTTCTAATTCTAACTCAGTTTGCTTTTGCTCACGAACTTTCTTTTCCTTAAACGTTTCTGCAAATAACGACTTCTGATGATTCAACGTGACCAAATCAGCCTTAAGTTTCTGCAATTGCTTCATTCGCGAGTCATGGGAATCGATTTCTATTCTAAAATCATTTTTAATATTAGTCATAAGTTGTTCTAAAGCCCACTTTTCCTCACGTTTAGTAGACTGTTGATAGGTTTGTACAGCTTTTTTATAACTCTCTATACTCCACTGACTGCCGCGCAACACTTGACGCAAATCCGCATCTAACGCAAAACGGCTTACCAATGAATTACCCACCTTAATATTGATGTCAATATTAGGTAAGGTTTCCAACTGCCCATCGGCCTTGTAATAGGCATGTTTTAACAATTCAATCCACAACCGCAAACGGCAAATATTCACCGAATTGGAGTTAATATCCACGCCAAACAAACAATTCTCAATCAGGATTTGTTTCTCATGAAACAAAGTTTCTTGAATCCGTTGACTTTCTTTATTTTTAGAATTATATTGAAACACCTCGCCATTTTCAGCCAGCACAACTAACTCATCATTCGCCACTTCCAACCAATACCCTCTCAAACGGAGACCCTGCCTATCTTGTAATATTCTTAATTGCTGTTTCAAGGCAATAATTTCATTCAAAGCCGAGACTAAAAAATGACCCGACCCCACCGCAGGGTCACAAATCTTGAGACTGTTAATAATCTGATTGGCCTCGCCAATATCCTCAATTTTATTATGCAACGCCTCAATGTTCTGACAATTCCAGCCTTTCTGTTCATTAAATTTTTGAATTACTGCCCGTTGAAGCGTCTCCCGACACATATACATCGTAATAAAGCCTGGCGTAAAAAATGAACCATCTTTATAACCGTTAATTTTCTCAAAAATCAAGCCCAACACCGCCGCATTAATCAGGGGTTTATTCTCTTCTTGAATTTCCCCCGCCCCTTCACTGCCAAAATCGTAAGCATTAAGAAACTCAAACAGATAGGCCAACGTGTTCATTGTCCCCGTTTTACCTTTGCCCGTACTATCTTTTAATACGGTCGTCGCTAAAAGGGGCAAAGTCGCGTCACTTGTCAGATTACTGATAAATAATGTTATCTGCTCCAGTTCAGTCGGTTCAAATAAAGAACTATTAAGATAAGGAACTTTGGCAAAAAGTGTCCGCACCCCTTGATGGCGCTCATCAGGTTGACGCGCCAACACCTGAAAAAAGAGGTTATTCACTTGGCTATAACTGGGCAAAAGCGTTATATTTAAAAACGAATAGCGGCTATCCCCTTGATGATACGTTATCAATTGTCCTTCCAATAGCTTAAGAAATAAAATCCGATTGACCCACGTTAGCACCAACTCCAACCCCACATTAAATAATCTTTCCTGATAGGTTGCCCCCCATTGTTGCTGTGGCAATCGTCCAATTTTGCCTAAATCATCAAGTTGACTCATGACATTTTCCAATAGAGAACCCATGTCCCGTTCGCCCGTTGGCTTCCGTTGTATCAATTTCTTATTACTATCCTTCATTTCCGTAAGGCCAACAATATGCAATAATTCGTTATAAAATCCTCTATCTAACGTATTGCTGTCATTAGCAAACGGTAATTTTAAGATATGTTCAGGCGAAAAAAGCTTAAACAAAGCTATCAACGCCTTATCATCATCTTTAGCCTCACTTCTTAAAGGTTGTTCATATTGACGCAAATCCACATGGGTAAACGCCACCTCCATCGTAAGATTTGCCAACGCAGGTTGAGCAATCTCACGGTAAAAGAAGTCGGTATTTGTGCCAGATAATCGCCCCGCCTCAAAATCGGTAAACTGTTTCACTAACGCTTTATCCTGAGCAAAGGCTTGCTCAAACACCGCTGCATCAAAAATAAACCATTCGTAAATATTGCTTACAATTAGATATTTTAGTGCCAAATTTTTCCCCGTCAGCCGTTCCCGCAGATAATACAGCATCAATTCATGCATCGCCTTCACATTCAAATTATCCGTTCTTAACATCTCGGCTCGATTATTAGGCCGCTTTACCTCCATAATGACCTCAACCGCACTTTTGGCCTCCTTGCCCCCATGAATGACTAAATCATTACGCCCTTTGGTATTGATAAAATGGTTGGGCGCGTAATATGTATTCTTAAGGAAATCAGCCAGTAGATTCTTATGAAACTCCTCCGACTCCGCCTCAGTGACTTGGTCAAGCAACCAGGTTAAGTGGGTTTTAAAACGGTCAATTTCTAGGCGCGTTGGTTTTAGACGCAAAAAAGCCTTATTCAATGATAGTTTAGGTGTAAGTTGTTTAACATTCATTTTAATTTACCTCAAACACTCTAAAGCCTTGATTACCAAAACAATAAATGACAAATAATGATATATTGGCTTTGGGATATTCCTCACGTAATCCCTCGACATACCCCTTAATTTGCGCCGTATCCTCCGCCTGTAAAGTAAAATTTTTGATGCTGGTCTTAAATCTTCGTTTCAACTCTGTATTGGAATAATACTTAAACTCAATGACCCACCGTAAGCCCGCGAATTTTTCATGGTATTTGCCCACAAATTCCAAATCACTTTTGCCCTGCGGATAGGAGCGTTCCACGTTCCAGGTAAACCAATGTGACAAAAATTGCCGACATAAATCGAAAAAAGTGGTGCGATAGAAATTCTCATTGACCTGCTGAAAGATAACCTCTGGTAATTGGGACACATATTTTTCCCAATAACCCTTAAATAATAGCTCCAAATTGGGTTGATTGATAAAACTTTGCATCATTTCGGCATAACGGGTCGTCATGTCAATGTGGTAAATCTCATTGAAATATTCCAAAAAGATAGACCTGATATTTAGATTGGGCAACCGTAACGTAAAATGGTCATGTTGGGTTAACATCCCTAAATAGAAGAAAGAAATGGGGAAATAGCCCTCATCAAAAAATTGATGAAGGTTAAATTTTTCTAGCAATAAATTACTATTATAAGGAATTGTGCCATGCAAGGTTAATTGATTGACAAAGGCTTCGGTTTTTTGTGGATTGGAAGCGGTCAAGCGGCGCACCCATGACAAATCCGTTTTCAAATTAAAATCAGTCAAATGGTCAGGAATAGTTTTATTATCACAAAATTGGCTTAAAAAAAACATCAAAATCGTTGAATTGTAAACAGGCATTTGGCTATATTTAACGAATTGATACCCATTGTAATGATTTTTGATAATCATATTAACTTCATCACGGTTTTGCGGGTCAATTTCGTAATCTTGATAAATTTTATCCAATAAATTATCTACCTCAGCCTGGGTAAAACCCAACATAGCCTCAAATTTTTCATGTAGCGTAATATATGTTCCCACATTAAAGCCCGAAGCCATATCATCCATCGTAATGGGTAACACACCCGTAATAAACACGTTAGCAATCGCGCCCGTTTTGCGCCCCTCTTTCAGTGTCTTAAAGAAGGTTTTGAAAAAACTATCATCGGCAACCAGCCGCTGATACTGCTCGTCTTTATTTGCCCTAACCAGTTGGTTAGCAAAATTGTCATATTCATCAATAATTACATAGAGTTGAGGCAGGTTCTGCTGCTGAATGGCAAATAAAAAGGCATCTAAATTTGCGCTAACACTTTTAGTTTCATCAACCTCATAAAGTTGCTTAAGCCAGGGGGTTGCATGGCCGATAGTCAACCGTAACTTCAAATTACAAACATAATTAAAACTCGCTTCAATTTCCTCTAATGACCCACTAGGGTCAATGACTGAAAAATCGAGATGTAATATAAAATAACTATTGTGTAATTTCGTGGGATTTTGCCCAATGTCTGTTTGTCCAAAAAGCGCGTCAAACTCCTCTTTTTGTTGAATATTATAGTAACATTCCAAAAGACGACACCAGAGCGACTTGCCAAATTTGCGCGGACGCAGAAATATGGGGTTAGAAACCCGTTCTAGTAACCTAATGTAAGGCGTTTTGTCTATAAAATAACAATCTTTCTCGACAATTTCTTTATAATTGGCGATACCGTAAGGAATTTGTTTTGGCATGATGACCTCAATTGAATTGTTCCTTGAACTTTGATATATATCTTACGCAAACAAACTGCTTTTGCAACGAATTACACGAATTTTACGAATTAAAAACAAGCCAATTCGTGTAATTCGTTGCAAAAGTCCTAGATAAAGCCCATTATACCCCATAACGCGTCTTTCACCTAAAATCAGACCAATTCCCCCGCCGCCGTCAGCCCTTCACTGCATAAATCCACTATGGTCTAACCATGCCCCTAAAATCCCCAAAAAACACGA
>JAIFLK010000011.1:0-21589 GCA_020049115.1 Chloroflexota bacterium
CAAGTGGTGAGTGTGGGCGCGACTTATATTACTGATACTGTCGTAAGTTTCTCTAATAGTGCCAATTTCCTTGATTTTCTAGCCCCAGGCTATAAAATCAGCTCTTCCGTTCCTGGCAACACCTTTGCCCCTTTATCGGGGACTTCCATGGCCTCGCCGCATGTGGCGGGGGCCTGGGCAATTCTCAAATCTAAATTCCCCACCGCCACCATTGATGAAATTTATAGTACGTTGGCGAATACGGGCATGGCCGTCACTGACTCTCGTAATAGTTTGACCAAGCCTCGAATCCAAATTGATGCGGCTTTATTGCCAAATATTGCTTTAACGCAACAGGTCAACACTGTCAATCCTAGCCCGAAACAGCCCCTCACTTACACCATTCGTTTGAAAAATAGTGGTCTTACCACATTAAACAACATTTTGTTGACCGCCCTCTGGCCGACAGATTTAGTTATTACACGTAATATTTTAGTCAGCCAAACCACTTTGATGAAAGGCGAGGCTTTAACCATGACGTTGCCTGCCACGATTGCCGCTACAATACCTGCTCATACTCGGCTGACCAATAGTTTAACGGTTACAGCCGTTGAATTACCTCATCTTATAACTAAAACATTTTCTGTCATGGTCGCGGCTTATCCTGCCGTAACTATGAGTAAAGTTGCTAATGTGAGCCAAGCGGTGGTTGGGCAGAGTATTACGTTTACCTATCAAGTGACCAATACGGGCAATACAACTTTAACCAGGTTATTTTTGACCGATAGCTATACCAAATTAGGCTATATTAATCTTAATACAGTAGAATTAGCTATGGGGCAAACTGTTTCGCAAATTGTGCCGTATACAGTCACGCTGTTTGACCTAACAGGTCGTTTAACCCGTGATATTACGTTACAGGCTTATTCAGCAGATGATATTTTTGTCTTTGAGACCGCCCCTAGCGCGCCGCTGAGAATTATCCGCCCCACCACGTATTTGCCATTATTGCTTAAGGAAAGTTATCCGTTTGAGGTGGCACGCGAAAGGGGGCGAAAGTAAACGGGAAAGACGCGAAAAAACGAAGGTAAAAAATAAACCTTCGTTTTTTCGTATTTTTCGCGCCCTTCGCGTTCAGCTTCGCACCCTTCGCGTTCTACTCGACCACTTCCAATTCATCATTCTCGCCGCGATTACGGAATATAACTCTCAGCGGTGTGCCTAAAAATTCATACGTCTCGCGAATTTGATTCTCTAAATACCGTTGATAGGTAAAATGGACGAGGGATTTGTCATTAACAAAAAAGACAAAAGTGGGCGGGCTAACGGTAACTTGCGTGGCATAGAAAAATTTGAGCCGTTGGCGATGTGAGCCTTTAGGTGGGTGTGCCGCCACTGCTTTTTTGAGCAGGCGGTTAAGTTCACCCGTAGAAACACGCCGTAACCGTTGCTCTTGCACCTGTAACACGAGGGGCAGCACTTTATCCACTCGCTGCCCGCTTTTAGCCGAGATGAACACGAACGGCACATAATCCAAAAATTGTAAATCACCTCGAATGGCTTTTGTAAATTCATTGATGGTGTTGGTATCTTTATTCTCAATCATGTCCCATTTATTGACTACCACCACCACACTTTTATTTTCATTCAGGATAAATTCCGCAATGTGGGCATCTTGCGAGGCCACTTTGATGTTGGCATCAATCAGTAATAAACAGACATCTGTCCGCCCAATAGCCTTGATGGCGCGCAAAAAACTATGTTTTTCGACCCCTGGCTCAATTTTACCCCGTTTGCGAATCCCCGCCGTATCAATGAGAACTAAATCCAAATCACCATAGCGAATTTGGGTATCAATCGCGTCGCGGGTTGTGCCAGCAATTTCTGAGACAATCACCCGTTCCTCACCTAACAATTTATTCAAGAGCGAGGATTTCCCCACATTGGGTCGCCCCAAAATGGCAATTTTAATCGACTCATCATCAACCTCTACTTCATCGGAAAGCGGGAAATTTTCCACCACTTTATCTAACAAATCGCCCGTTCCGAGGCCGTGCATGGCTGAAATGGGGATGGGGTCGCCTAACCCTAACGCAAAAAATTCTAACGTCTCGGCATGGCGTTTTTTATTATCGGCTTTATTCACCGCCAAAATAATCGGCTTATCGGTGCGGCGTAATAATTGAGCAATATCTTCATCGGTACTGGTCACGCCCGATTCCCCATCGGTTAAGAAAATAATCACATTAGCCTCGGCAATCGCTACCGAAACTTGCTGTCGAATCTCGCTCATAAAGAGACGGCTGCTGCTGCCCGCTTGAAAACCTACGACGGGCGGTGGGTTGGTCAGGCTATCATTGCCTTGCAACGGTGAGTCAAATTCTAAGCCACCGGTATCAATGATAATAAAATCTCGTCCACCCCAATCGCCCTCGCCATAGAGTCGGTCACGGGTGGTGCCAGCTAAATCTTCAACAATCGCTTTACGCTGTCCAATAATACGATTAAATAAGGTTGATTTTCCTACATTTGGGCGGCCTACGAGGGCCACAATGGGTTTTATATTACTAGTCATTTGTTATTTGTCATGGGTCATTGGTCACTGGTCGCTGGTCATGGGTATTTTTTCTCACCTGTAAATAATGGGCATGATTTAAGCCTTTATAAGGTTCAAAACCTTATAAAGGCTGGCTACAGGTGGTATTTTTTTACAAATGACAACGAACAAATGACGAATGACCAAAATTAAATCGCCCCTTTCTGAATCTGGGCGAGTAGTTGGCGATACCCTTCGGGGTTATCGGGTTTCATTTTTAAGATAGCTTGGATGGTTTGAATAGCTTGATTACGTTGGCCTTGATTTAATTGCATCTCACCTAAAATGTCATATTCAGCAATGGCTTCGTTTTTGCGACCATCTTGCATGTAAGAAATGGCTAACCGTTGGCGTAAGAACATGTCATCTGGGTTAATAGCGACGAGTTCTTTCAAGAAACTAACGGCTTTGCCTGGCTTTTCGCGATAATAAACGCCTAATAAACCGTCTAGCACTTTAATGGCTTGACTGGTTTTATTTTGTTTGTAATACAAATCAACTAATTGGCGGCTGGCGCGCTCATCACGTGGGTTGAGGCGATAGGCTTGCTCAAATAAAGTGGTGGCTTTATCCCATTCAAAACGTTGGCTATAAATATCTCCTTTTTGGCTAAAAATCTTAACCTTCCAGCTACCAGGGTCAGTGGTATTATCCGTTAGACGCATGGCCTCATCATATTTTTGTAAGGCTTTGTCGATTTGGGCTAATTGATAATAGGCATCGGCCAGAACTAAATAATTTTCTAAGGCAGGTTCAACTTTATTGCGCGACATGTAAACGTCAATTAATTTATTTCTAACAGTTACGTCTAAAGGAGCTATTTTTAAAATTTTCTTGAAAATCGCAATCGATTGCTCCACTTGGTGGCGCACTTCATACACTGTCGCCACGGTTAAATATTTCTTAATGGCGGCATCAGTTAAATCTTGTTTCAGCAAAATATCGGCCAAACGGGTGTGTAGCGGCAAATAGGAAGGGGCTTTTTGAATCGCCCGTAAACATTCTTCCGAGGCCGATTTAGGCAGATTGAGTTTCAAATAGTCGTTGGTGGTTGCCAAAGCCGTTACCACCACTTCCGTTTCAGGTGATTCCAGGAACTCAGCCAAACTCATAATGCCCTCTTCCGAAATACTATCCATGCGCTTGCGGGCTTCATAGATACGGGTTTCCCAATCAGGGTGGGCAAAAAAGTTGGTCACGGCCTTAATAAATGTATCCACTTTGGTGGGGTTATCACTGGCTAAAAATTCATCGGCTAAATTGTCATAATAGATTTCTAACTCTTCCTGACGCGCCTCATCAACGGTTTTCACGTCAATCGCCTTAAGAAAATCGGCAAATTGGCGCAAGGCCATTTCGGGCTGGTCAGCGTCATAATAGGTTTGGCCTAGCGCAAAAAGCGAACCCGCCCGAAAGTTAGGGTCTTGGGCGGAGAGACGTAACATTTTAATCGCGTCAGTCGAGTCGCCCATCTCTTGATGAAGCAAGCCCAAATTATAATGCAGCGCAGGTCGTCCCGCGTTCGCTTGCGTTACGAGGCGGTATCGCTCAATGGCTTCGTCATACTCTTCGCGCGTTTGTAAATCAATCGCTTGAATAATGAACATGTTGATTTCCATGCGCGAAACTTCTCGCCCGTCAGGTAAAACACTGCGTTCTGGTCCAGCAGCATCATCCTCAAAAATAACATTTGCCAATTCACTCAAGGCTTTTTGGCGTGTCGCGTCCAATAAGCCGCCACTCATGGGCAAATTGCTTTCATTTCTAAAGGAGTCAGCCTCAGAAAATAAACCAAAGGGGTCGTCTTCCGTTTCTTCAGCTACCGTTTCTGCTTCTTCTTCATCTTCAAAGAAACCACCTAACTCATCCTCCACCTCTGCTTCAACAACTTCTTCCTCCACCTCATCTTCATCTGGCACTAGCAACATGGGGAAGTCGCTTTCTTCCTCTTCTTCCTCAGGCTCTAAGAAGGCGGGCATGAACTCTTCCACCTCTATTTCGGGCTGCGGCTCTTCCTCACTAATCATATCGGCATGTAACGGTTGGCGTTGGCGCAGAGCCTGCATGGCCAATGGCACCCCTGGGTCATCAGGCAAAAAGCGGCGAATGGCCTCAATTTGCTGACCCGCTTGAGCCATATCATTATGGCGTTGATAAATCGCCGCGAGCGTCAGGAATTGTCGGGCGGCCAAGCGCGGCTCACCCAATTGCGCCAAGCCATGGGCTAAATTACGATGTGCTTCAGGATAATCAGGGACTAATTCGGTGG
The DNA here is from genome assembly GCA_020049115.1 of Chloroflexota bacterium. GTDB lineage: Bacteria > Chloroflexota > Anaerolineae > 4572-78 > J111 > JAIFLK01. Next base: position 4,845 of record JAIFLK010000011.1, read on the forward strand.
CTTTATGCCAAAGCTCTAACGCATCTTCCAACTTCTTTTGACCCGCCAACAAGTTCCCCGCCCGCAAATAGGTTTGGGCAGCGGCAGAGGGCTGTTTCATTTGTGCTTGAATGTCACCTACCGTAATCATGGCCTCAAGGTTGTTGGGATTGACCTTAAGTACCTGTTGGAAGGCACGCCAAGCCTGTTCTGCCTGGCCTTGATGAAAGAGAGATTTGCCAAAACCAACAATGGCCGCTTCATCATTCGGAAATTCAGCCAGGGCAAAACGATAGGCTTTGCCTGCATCAACCCAATTGCCTTGTTGACTCAGCCGTTCAGCGTGCATCATTGCGGTGCGAAATTTATTTTGGTCATTTGCCATGAGTCATGAGTCCTTTAGTTAGCTAATCAGTCTGTCAGCTAGTCAGCGTTCAGTCAATTAGCTTTTAGCTGATTGCTGACTAGCTGACAGACTGAGCGACTAGCTCAATAATAACGCTAAAATGGCTTTTTGGGCATGCAGACGATTTTCCGCCTGCTGAAAGATAACGGATTGTGAACTATCAGCGACTTCGTTCGTAATTTCCTCACCCCGATGGGCGGGTAAACAGTGCATGACAATCGCTTCAGGTTTAGCTAAACTGACCAACTTACGATTGATTTGGTACGGTGGAAACACCTTTAATCGTTGCTCAGTTTCCGATTCTTGCCCCATGCTCGTCCACACATCGGTATAAATCACGTCGGCTTCAGCCACCGCGTCAGTCGGGCTATCGGTTATTGCAAAATTAATTTCACTCTCTTCGGCCAAATTTCGAACTTGCGTCACCACTTCAGCCGAGAGTTGATAAGCTTTGGGGGTCGCTACCGTAATGTGCATGCCTAATTTGGCACAAATAACGGCCAGCGAGGTTACGACATTATTCCCATCACCCACGTAAGCTAACTTAAGGCCACGCACTTGATTAAAGCGTTCCCAAATCGTAAATATATCGCTGAGGGCTTGGCAGGGGTGATTATAATCACTCAGCCCGTTAATAACGGGGACTTGGCTATATTGGGCTAATTCCATGAGATGTTCATGTGAAAAGACCCGCGCCATAATGCCATCAACATAACCTGATAACACTTGCGCCACATCAGCCACCGATTCCCGTTTACCCAAAGAAATTTCATTGGGGGAGATAAAAATAGCGTGTCCACCTAAATGTAACATGCCCACTTCAAACGAGACCCGGGTACGCAGCGACGGCTTTTGAAAAATCATGCCCAAAACTTTGCCCCGCAAAATGGGCTGATTACCACCCGCCTTCAATTCATCTTTTAATTCTTTCGCTTTATGGAGGAATTGCCGCAGCTCATCGGCTGAAAAATCGGCAATTTGAAGAAAATGCTGCATGAGATTGACTATCCTTATTTCAGTTCAATCTTCCCATACGCTTTGAATGGATGGGAAGGTAATTTTAATTATACTCGGTTCGCGTATTTCTTTCAACCTGATACGCTATGACCTGAACTTTAGAACAACCCAGGTTAATACCGCGCTCGCAGATAAGTCAGTCCCGTAGCATCACTCTGCTCACCTATAAAGCCAAACATGCTAAACATGCTACCTTGTTGACTCAACAGATTACCAAACGGGTCAAAATCTTGCGAGTGTGTGACTTGCCCATTTTGCCCCGTTATGAGGCGATTGCTACCGAGATAATCGGTTAGCTGATATTGCCACTCAGCCCCGTTACGTTCTGCCAAACCAAACAAGGAAATAGACACAATTGATTAATTAACCTGCCTATTTCCTTGTCAGTTTACCATCCTATTTATGAGATAACCAAAAAGGCTGAAAATTATGGCCTACCATTTGCCGCAGCCAATTTTCTAAGCCGAAGCAAATACCTTTCCATTCTGCAGGTGGTATCTCGTGAAAACCATCAACTATAAGTAGTCCTTCTGGTGATGATTGACTTAGGTCGAAGGCCACACAATCACCTACTCCCACTACTTCAGCGAAAGGCAAAATATTATCTTGCCATAAATCCTTATAGGTTTTAATTAACTCCAACTTAAATCGTTTAATTTCCCCAATGGTGAAGACATTGTATTCATCTAGAACTGCACCGTAAGAAAATCGGTAGAAATTTTCCAATTCATCAGGGATAACTAACTTAGACTTTGTTGAGAAGTTATTTATAGTTGATGAACTTTTCCCTTTTTTAAAATGAAAGTCATCTTGTTGATAGTTAGGTAAACTATCTCTATAAATTCTTAAAAATTCGAAATTTCTCATGATTTTAACCAAATCCTCCTTATGGATAATTTAACCACCAATCTGTAAATTGGCGATGTTCTACTCCTCTTTTTAGTGGTACTAGATTTTCAAAGTCATTATTTCCGCCTCTGGATAATGGTTGTATGTGGTGAATATCATATTTATCAGGTGTAGGATACCACCCATGTTCATCATACCACCATTGCCTAAAAGTCATTTTTAGTGCTTTAGTAAATTTTTCTCGTATTGGTTCAGGGTCTGTAACCCTAATATTTCCTTGTGGAAAAGGTACTTTACCATAACCACGTACATTGGCATTGGGATACGGAACGCCTTTTCGATTAACGATTTGACCAAGCCCCCCACTCGCCCGCACAATCGCCCCCGCAAACAACCCGCTAATCAAAGCCGCGCTGACCACCCCCTCACTCCACTGATGGCCTGTCAGTGTATTACGAACAACCTGCTCACCCCCTGCCGATAACATGCTGCTACCAATGTTAGCGACTGCCATGCCCGCCCCCATTTCTGAGAGGTAGAAAGCAGAATAAAATCCTATCCCTGCACCTATCATACCTGTAACTGTACCTAACAGTATAGCCTTACCTAAATCTTGGGAGTTAAAATCACAGCCTTGATGAGTGAAGTAATATTCAGCCCCACCTGCTACACCACCAATGATACCACCAATCCCAATCGCTACACACCATGGGCAGTTTCCCGATGGGTCAGTCAGGTTAATGGGATTGTTATGCGCGTAAGCGTATGGTGGCTCACCCATCACAGGGTCACGGCTGAGGAATGTGCCTGTATGGGGATTGTAATACCTTGCCCTCAGATAAGTTAGCCCCGTAGAATCACTCTGCTCACCCGTAAAGCCAAACATGCTACTTGATTGACTCAACGAATTGCCAAACGGGTCGTAATCTTGTTGGCCTAAGATTTGCCCATTTTGCCCCGTCATAAGGCGATTACTACCGAGATAATCCGTTAGCTGATATTGCCACTGATTACCATCAAATAGGATTACCTAATCATAACAACCTTCAGGCGGTGGCCATAATTTGGGGTCAAAAGCCCATTCAGGATTATTAGGACGGTGGAGTAAATCCATAGCCCAATAATAGGGTTCTTCATGAAAGAGGAAAGCGAGGTCATAAATTGTGTCTAAATCCTTAAAAAGTCCAGAGTTATCTATGAGTTGCTCAACCTTTTCAGGGTTTAACTCACCATACTTAATTAAAAGTCTGGTAATATCAACGTAATACTCGTTTAGAGTCTTTTCTACATCCATACCTGGAATTTCAGGAAGTTTTGTTTTTTCCATACTCGGTTCGCGGATTTCTTTCAACCGACTTGGCAACATGTGCCATTGATGTAGGCTTGACAGCGTGGCTGAACGGGAGGAACTTCAAAACCGAGGGTTTGTAAGTGGCTTACTAATTGGGCTAACGGCAGCCCCATAATGCTGGCGAAACAGCCCTCAAAACGGGCGACGGGGGCAAAGGTGGCATGTTGAATGGCATACGCGCCCGCTTTATCAAACGGGTCGCCACTGGCAATATAGGCTTCAATTTCCGCCTCACTATAATCACGCATCCACACTTTATTGGTGTCCAAAAGTGTAATTATTTCAAGCGTTTGCCGTTGCCACCGACTGACGGTCATGGAGGTATAAACCAGGTGCGGTTGTTCGCGTAGCGAGGTTAGCATCTCGCGTGCCTCCATGTCATCTTGCGGTTTATTCAAAATAAACCTGTCTAAAGCCACGGTGGTATCAGCCGTTAGAATGAGGACTTCATGGGCAAAATGGTCTTGACTCGCCAGAGTTGTGGCAACAGCTTCATTTTTTAAACGACTTAATCGTTGGACTAACTCGGCGGGTAATTCATGGGGCAGAGGGGTTTCATCAACCTCCTCTGTGGGGAGGATAACTTGAAAGGGTAAACCTAATAATTGTAATAATTCACGGCGGCGGGGTGAACCAGAGCCTAAAATGATTTCGGGGGGGAACATTTAAATTACCTACTATAACTTATGCAAAAAGGAGTGTCTACCCCCCTTAATCCCCCCGACATCAGGGGGAGATGTTACTCCCTCTCCTATGTAGGAGAGGGTTGGGGTGAGGTTTTTGTCTAGCTCTGACTATAAAAATTCTTCGGCCACAGGTAAAACCACAAAAATAGTCGTGCCTGCATCACGGCCTGGACTTTCAGCCCAAATTTTACCGTCATGAGCTTTAATAATTCCCTTAGCAATGGGTAAACCTAAACCGAGGCCACCGCCACCAAACGCGGTTTTACTGCTACGGTGATAGGTGGTATCTGCCACGACATAAAATTGCTCAAAAATTTCTTTTTGGTCTGAGTAATTCAAACCAATGCCACTATCTTTGACTGAAATTAAAACGTTTTTATTCGGCTCATCAAATTGACCTGAAATAGCAATGGTGCCATTATCAGGCGTATATTTAATGGCATTACTTAAAATATTCCAAAAAGCCTGTTGCAATTTTTTGGCATCACCCATAACAAAAGGTAATTCCATAATGTTGCCCAGGTCTATATTCAGCTGACGTTCATTTTCAAGCGGGCTAAGTTCAGTTAAGGCTGCCTCAATCACTTCAGAAATAATCACTGGCTGCGGCATGAGTTGCATTTCATTAGCCGTAATGAGCGAAATATTTAAAATATCATTAACCACCTCATTCAATCGATGGGAGGCGTTATAAATGCGGGTCGCTAAATCATTAACACTTCCTTCAACAAAAGGTTGCTCCGTTTGGGTCAGGGCTTGCAAAATACCTGCATAACCATAAATTAAGGAAAGCGGAGTCCGCAACTCATGTGCCGATAAAGTGATAAAATCAGATTTAACTTTGTCAATATTACGTAATTTTGAATTGGCTTCTTGTAGTTCTAGAAGTTTATCTTCGAGGCGTTCAACTAATTTATGGCTATACTGGTCTAAGTAACGTTGACGTTCATCACTTGTTAATTTGTCTTTATAACCATTTAAGTAAGCAATAATTTGTTGGGGAAATTCATCCACATTAATGGGTTTAGGAATATAACCATCACACCCTGCCGCCAAAGCCAGTTCTCGTTCACCTTTTGTAATGCGAGCCGTTACCGCAATAATCGGAGTTTTACTGAGGCTAGGGATAGTTCGCATACGCGTGGTCGTTTCATGCCCATCTAGCCCTGGCATATTGATGTCCATTAAAATCAAATTCGGTGGGTCTTGTTTCGCAATACCAATGCCCTCAAGTCCCGTGGAAGCCTCTATCACTTCAAACCCATAATTATTGAGGACGCGCTTAATTAAAACACGATTCATGGGGTTATCGTCAATATATAATATTTTGGTTGGATTATCCATAAGGAATTGCCCGTTGTCATTGGTCATTGGTTATTTGTCATGTGTCATTTGTTAGTTTATATTTAGTTACCAATGACAACGGACAAGGGGCGAATGACAACTCTAATTGAGTACCTCTTTGATACTTTCATATAACTCCTCTTCCAGAAAAGAGCCTTTTTGGAGTAAAGTTTCTACTTTGCCTGAAAGACGATGATATTCATCTCGCGACAGGTCTTTAGCGGTGATAACTATCACCGGAATTTCATGAAGTGTTGAGTCTGTCTTCATAATATCCAAAATAGTAAAACCGTCAATCCCAGGCATCATCAAATCTAATAATACCAAATCAGGCTTAATATCACGAATCAGCGCAATGCCCGTAGCCCCATCGCCCGCCTCATAAATATTATATTTACGTTGATGTTGCAAAATGCGACGGAGCAACACCCGCGCATCAGGTTCATCTTCGACAATGGCAATGGTTTTAACTCGCTCATCAAGTCGTTGTAATACACTCATCAACCCTTCATCAGACACTGAGAGCGTTTTATGTTGTAATCCTTCCACTTCATGGCTTTCAATACTTTGCACCCGCACATGACTAGAAATAATTTCGTTTTCTAAAATTTGCTTTTCAATGGGGAACGTGTGACCCGAAACATTGACCACCACCGTTTCATTGGGGCTAATGATTTGCTCTTGCATCATCTTGATGACCCCCGCGCAGGCGACGGCAGCCGCAGGCTCCATCGATAGCCCCTCTAATTGTGCCATCATTCGCATGGCTTTAAATGAACTTTGGTCATCTACCTTAACAAAAGCTCCCCCATGTTTTAACACCAAATTACGAAGGTAAGGATAAGCCGCGCCAGGGTTGCCCGTTGCCAAAACGTTAATGACACTGGTTGGGTTTTGGATAATCTCAGCCACTTCTAACCCTTTATTAAAACTATTGACCATGGGCGCGCAGCCTTCCGTTTGAATAATACCCAACTTAGGCAAGCGTTTAATCAACCCCAGGTCATACAGTTCTTTGAACCCTTGCCACACCCCAATCGGCCCTAGACCGCCGCTCACCGCTTGAATATACCAATCAGGAGCCTCCCACTGCGTGCGTCGTCGTCGCCCCAATTGCTCGGCAATTTCTAGCCCTAACGTTTTCATGCCCTCACGCGCCGCAATGCCCTTCAACCCTTTATCCAGAAATATATTTTGATAACGGGCGAATTGCGCCGCTACTTCTTTCGTGCGGTCATAATTACTCGCCACTTTGATGACTTCAGTGCTATAAAGTGTCACCTCACGCATCTTTTCCGATGGTACATGTCCATCTAAAAAGGCCCACAATTTAATGCCTGCTCGCGCGCAATAAGCCGAGTAAGAAATTGCAACATTCCCTGTAGAGGCCACCACCATCTCTTTAACATCAGCCTCCCGTGCCATGGAGATAGCCAATGATGCCTGCCTATCCTTGAATGATGCTGTTGGCCCTTGTTTCTCATCCTTAAAGAAAATATTGCGATTACCTAACATTGGTCCCAAATTATCGGCCCGTAGCAAGGGGGTCCAACCCTCACCCATAGAGACGATATTCTCAGGGTTTTGCAATGGCAAAACCTCCCAATATCGCCACATGTTAGACTCACGGTCACGCAAACCCGCTTGCCAGGCTGTAGCCACCGTCGCCAAATTATAAATTAGGTCTAACCAATCATGACCACACTTAGGGCAAACGGAAACGCCTTGAGTGTATTCACCCTGGTGTTGGCAAGCTGTACAAATATAATGTATCTCTTTGACCACGTTCTTGTCATTTGTTACTTGTCATTTGTTACTGGTTATTTGTTACTGGTCATTAGTCATTAGTTAATAGCAAATGACAAAGAACGAGTGACAAATGACAAATTCACTTATTCCACTTTTTTACCATTTTGGATAAGAATTTGGCGCACATCTTCTAATAACTCTTTTTCGGTAAAAACACCCTTATTGAGCAAATACTGCACTTGTTCAGCTAAATATTTATGTTGGCTGATGCTCAGTTCTTGCGCGCTGACAATGATAATCGGAATATGCTTGGTTTTCTCACTAGACCGCAACGACTCGACCACTCGAAAACCATTCATCTCAGGCATGTTCAAATCACAAATGATTAAATCAGGGCGCATGGTTTCCACAATCTTCAGCCCTTCCCGTCCGTTATTGGCCTCAATAATTTTATAATTATCTTGTGCTTCCAAAATACGGCGGAATAACAACACATCATCCACATGGTCATCAATGATTAACACCTTGATTTTGCCCCGTTCCAAACTCTCCACATTACGCAATGAACGTAATAATTCTTTCTCTACAATTGGCTTGACCAAATAATCTGCCGCGCCCATGTGGAAACCCCGATTTTTATCTTTAATCGTGCTACAAATAACTATCGGAATGGTTTTCGTGATGGCATTATCTTTTAATTCACTGAGTATCGTCCAACCATCAGGAATTTGCACCTCTAACAGAATCGCAATAGGCGCATGGTGTTTAATTTTATGAACAATATCTTCCCCATCATGTAAACCAATCAGTTCATAACCGTTATGTTGTAAAAATCGTTGGTATAACGAAATAACATTCGGGTCAGGGTCAATCGCCACAATCACCCGTTTATTTTCCTCACTTGCAGCAATTTCAGCCTCAGTCTTAACCACGGCATCTTCATCCGAATGTTGTTCCCCTTGATAAATCGGTATTGCAAAGCTAAAGATTGAGCCTTGTCCAAACTCGCTTTCCACCCAAATTTGCCCTTTGTGCATCTCCACAAAGTGACGGCTAATCGGCAAACCGAGTCCTGTCCCACCCACTTTGCGCGTCGTGCTGGCATCCACCTGCGTAAATTCCTCAAATACGCTATTCAGCTTATCTGCTGGAATCCCAATGCCTGAATCCACCACACTAATTGTAACTTTATCTTTACCCGCCGAGGCGCGAATGGTCACATCACCCTCATCCGTAAATTTACACGCATTGGAGACTAAATTCAAAATAACTTGCCGTATCCGTGTGGCATCAGCCCAAACCGTCGGCAAGCCATCTGGCACTTCCGACACCAATTTAACCGGTTTATCCTTCACCAACGCAATCGCTGTACTCATGACCTGTTTAATGATGGGTTCAACCTCAGTCTCTTCTTGATTGATTTCCATCTTACCGGCTTCAATCTTAGAGAGGTCAAGAATGTTGTTAATGAGTCCCAATAAATGCTGTCCACTGTTATAAATAGAGGTTAAATCGGCTTTTTGTAGCTCCGTCAGCGGCCCGTCAATGCCCTTAAGAATGACCCGTGAGAAACCAATAATCGAGTTCAGCGGAGTCCGTAACTCATGGCTCATGTTCGCCAAGAATTGCGTTTTCAGTTTATCCACTTCCCGCAACCGCGCCGCCACCTGTTCCTGCTCACGGAAACGCCGCGCATTTTGAATGGCAATAGCTAACTGCGCCCCCAATGATTCCAACGTAGCAATATCTTCCCGCGTAAAGGCATCAGGCGAAGTGCTTTGCACATCTAACACCCCTAGCAAGGCTTTCGCCACTTGTAACGGAATCGCCAATTCCGCTTGCACTTGCTCGGCCATGCCGATTTCTAAATCCGCCCCTAACCCCGTACCCCGTACCACCAACGATTGCCGCCCCTCAGTCACTTGCCCAATGAGGCCCGCACTCCCCGCCGCAATTTTATATTTAGTCGGATTATTACTATTGGTGCTTTGGGACAACACGGCATATTGTTGCAGCTCATCCATGATGAAAATTTGCACTTGATAGAAGCCAAATCGCTCTTTAATGAGCGTTGCGGCCTCATACAGCATCTTATCTAGGTCTAAAATAGAGGTTGCCACGCGGCTCACATCGGCATTCGTTTGCAGCAAAACTGCCCGCCGTTTTGTCTCACCTAACAAACGGTGATTTTGCACCGTAATGGCTAATTGGTCAACCATGGCTCGTGCCAAATTGATTTCACGTTCACTAAATTGATAAGGTTGTCCGACCACTTCCGCCGTAACCAAACCCACTAATTGTCCCTCAATCGAAACAGGTACTAATAATAAAGAAACTGTTCCCCGTTGTATCAAAATATCTAGCCAGAAACTCAGCACTGAAGCATCACTTAACTGTTCAAACATCACCGGGTGGCGGAGTTCGATTAACTCAGAGACTTGCGCCCAATCTTCGGGTAATAAAAATAGCTCTTCCTCTTTCAGCCACTTCCCGCCTTGCCTAAAAGTCACCCGCCGAAAATGTTGCCCTCCCTCGGCGTTCCGTTCCAGCATATAAATGCCCCCTTGACGCAAGCCCAACGCGGATAATAACGCCGCCAACACTGTGCCATACATCGTGGTTTCATCTTTAGCCGTTAAGAGGGTTTGCACCACTTCATACAAGGCTTCTGCTTCTTCACGGGCAGATTGAGTTTGTTCAAATAGCCGCGCTGTTTCAATGGCTTGGGCTGCCTGCGCCGCCACCGCTTCAATAATCAACCGATTATCTTCATCCCAAGCCTCATGCGGCTGGTCAATGAGTAAATCTAACACCCCAATCGCGGCTTCCTCATGGAGGCGAAGTGGCGTAACTAATCGTACTGGCTCAAGGCCATTCTCTTTTAATTTTGACTCAGTTAGCTCAGTAATGGCCTTAGCCACCAGGGTTTGTCGCGAGGTCAAAACTTGCTCCCGCAACTCCGCCAATTGCAAGTTTTCCCTCTTCACTTCATTCGCGCTTTTCGCGTCTGCTTCGCCCTTTTCGCGTTCCAGCCGATAACTCACCCCACCCTGTTTTTCCCGTAGAAAACCGCCCCATTCTTGCCGTAAATAATGGGCATGGAGTTGATTAACCTGTTGTAATGCCGCTTGTGATTCTTGCAATGCCTGTGCCGCTTCAATCGCATTCGCCAATTGACTAGACATGGATTGTAAGATGGTTAAGTCGCTTTCCGTAAAAGCCCCCACCGTCTCACTATGAACATCCAACACCCCAATCACCTTACCGCGCGCAATCAACGGCAAAGCCATCTCGGCGCGAGTATTAGGTAATAACGGATTGTTAAAATAACCTGCCTCTTGCCGCACATCGCGTGCCACATATGGCTGCTCGGTGCGGCTGGCCTGCCCCACCACACTGCTGCCACCCACCGCCAATTTATGCCGCCGCGCCACCATCTGCTGTCCCACCGCGTCCGTTGCCGCCTGAATAAATGCATATTTTTGATATTCATCTACCAAGAAAATTGCCACATGGTAAAAGCCGAGTCGGTCACGAATCAAATTAACTGTTTGTGGCAATAACACCGCCAAATCCAACGAAGCCGTCGCCGCCGCCGCAATCTCTGCCGTGGCTTGCAACAACCGCGCCCGATATTGTGCCGCCTCAAAAAGTTGTTCATATTCCAACCCATCGGAGGTACGGCGCACCATGTCCTGATATAACTGCACTTGCTCTGCGGGAAATTCTTCCGCTTGCGCTTCCGCCCAACCGATGACCACAAAACCCGCCACCCGCAGTTTCAATTGCAACGGCACCGCCACCACCGCCGCAATCTGCATTAAATCCCATTGCTGTTGCTCGGTTTCACTCAGTTCGCTCACCGCGGCAATATTAGGCCAAAGCACCGTTTCGCCCTGAGCTAAATTTTGCGTAATACCCAAATCCTTTTCCGCTAACCACAAACCAATCTCTAATTGTGGCCATGTCCCTAATGGGTTAGGGCTATTTTTCCCCGCCACCAAACGGATACCTCCGTCAGGCTCAAAACGGAACAACCACACCCCCCGACTCGGCCCCGTAGCGGCCAAAATTGTCACACAGGCTTCATAAACCTCCGTTTCCGTTTCCGCCGCAATTAAGGCTTCACCTAACTCCGCCAACTGCTCGCGCCGTTCCGAGAGCTGCGCCACTCGGTCACGTTCTTGCCGCATCCGTTCCAATAAAATATGGTTTTCAATCACAATGATGGCTTGGTCAGCCAACATTTGATACAGCCGTATTTCGTAATCACTATAATGATGCGGCTGGCGAGTATGAATCGATAACACCCCTTTATAGTCACTCCCCAAAAACATCGGGGCAGAAAAAAGCGTTATCGCGCCCATCTCTTCATGCACCAACCGCCGAAACCCATCATCCATGCGCGGGTCAACATTCGCCACATCACTCAAATCTTCACAAATCACGGGGTGAAACGGTGGTTTAGCAAACGCCTGTACCAAGCCATAATTACGGCCTGAAAAACGCGTCCCCACCGCACTTTGTTTATGGGGGTCACGGTCCCACGTCGCCGCAATCCACACCGTTTCAATCTCCCCCGCCGCATCACGGTCAAGCAAAGAAATACTCACGCGGTCAACCCCATGCGCCTTAATCGTCTCAATAATCAGGGCATAAACTTGGTTTAAGGTTTGCGCTTCCACCAACGAGCGACTAATTTGATATAATTGCTCCGTTTCCGCTGTGCGCGCTTTCATTTGCGCCAATAATTGAGCATGGGCTACTGCTTGAGCGGCTTGCTGGCTGACTTCCTCTAATAATCGCCATTCTTCCGTTGTCCAATCGGAGTTTTCGGCGGGGGCAGTAATACCTAACACCCCTAACACTTTCCCTGGCCCCACTAACGGCACTGCCCACCATTGCTCATTGTCTTCTTGACCTTGTTGATGTTGCCCTGGTTGCCATACATTGGCTATTCCCACGGGTAACAGGGGGCTGGCTTCAATCGTTTGGTCATTATAATTATAAGCGTAACTTTCTTTTTGGGTGGTGGTCATGCCCGTAGTATCGCGCCCACTGCTGCCTAACAGTGCGGCCACACTCCTTAAAAAGGCGTTTTCTTCTGGGCTAAACCCTTGCGGGGCTTGGATAGCCAACGCCCCCCACGGAGGAGAACCCAGGGGAAAAACTAAATGAGCTAGACCTGAGCCATGGTTGGCTTGACTGTGTTGGGGTTGTTGTTGGCGGATAGCCCGTTGAATCATGCCTGCTAGACCATTTTCGGCAGGTTTCTCACTAGGCCAACTATCATATAATAAGCCCTGGGCTGGCTGGCCACCCCATTGGTACAGTTGCACTTGGGTATACCCTAACCGCTCCGTCAATTGACGCAGACTATACTGGCTCAAGGGTCGTAAACCAACCCCTAAAGCCATTTGTTGGCTGAGGTGTTCAATTAGCTCTAATTGCTCTTGCAATTTGATTTTCGTCAGTTGTCCATTGTCATTGGTCATGTCTTATCTCAGTCTTTCAGCGTATCAATCTATCAGTCTATCAGCTAGTCAGCGTGTCAGCTAGTCAGCTAACTGCTTTAAGCTACTGACTAGCTGACAGACTGACCGACTACTCTACCCTAGCTGAATAAAAGCCCGTCCCTGCCCAATGGCACGGCTGACTTCTTGTACTGTCGTTTGTAAAATAGTCTCCACTTCGGTTGAAGCCCTGACTTTTGTTGTTATTTCTTTTAATAATGCCTCGCGACGGGCCACCCTTTGGCTGGCTGCATAACGCCCCGCATTATCAATAGCTAAGGTCGCTTGGTCAATAAAAGTTCTTAATAATTTGATTTGTTCGGGTTGAATCTGGGTTTCATGAGAACGGTTGCCCGCAACCACTAACCCTAGCGGGCGTTTACCTACGCCAATGGGCGTTATCACGGCCATGCCTTCATTTTCGTTGAGTCCCAATCCCGCGCCATGTTCCGTTTGACCATTGTGAAAGACGCGTCGCCACGCATGGATTTGGCTTAAGCCCGTTTGCGCCATGCTCAACTCCTCAGTGGTTAGCCCCACGCCATGCACCAACTCCACTCGCTCTGTGCCATTTTGCACCAAAACTACCAGGAGATAACCAAAATCGGTTTGTTGTTGGCTACGGTGACAGAAAATTTCAATAATTTCAGCTAAATCTAGGGTCGCCGCTAATGCTTGGCTAAAACTTTGCAGAGCTTGCATCTCTTGCAGCCGTTGCTCCGCTTCTTGTTGGGCTTGTGCCACGCGCTCAAATAACTGAGCATTTTTAATGGCGTTGGCTAATTGGTCAGCCATCGTTTGCAATAGTGTAATATCTTCGGGTGAAAAGGCACTTTCTAAGGTACTTTGCACCGTCAATGCGCCCAAAGCCTCATCGCGACTCACCAATGGCAAGGCCATTTCTGAACGGGTTAAGGGCAAATCAGGGTTCTTAAAGCGCACCGCCTCCTCGCCGACATCTAACGCAATCCGCGCCAGATGATTAGCCACACTCCAACCAATCATGGAGCTACCGCCCACGGCGAGTTTATGTTGCCGCGCCAGCTGAACTTTCCCTGCTTTACCCGTACCCGCTTTCAAGACCGCCCATTCTTCCATCACCTCCCTCTCCCCCTGGGAGAGGGTTGCCTGTTCACTCGTCGGTAATAACTCCACTAAAAATAGCCCCACATAATAAAAATCAAAGCGGTCACGAATGAGATTAACGGCTGTTTCAATGAGTTCTGGCACATCTAAAATCATGCTGGCGGCTCGGCCAATCTCGGAAGCTGTTTGTAATAAAACTGCTCGTCGTTCCGCCTCCGCTAATAAACGATTTCGTTCTTGTTCGGCTTGTTTCCGAATGTTAATATCACGCACATTTGTAACAATAAAAGCCTCGGACTCATTGGCAGGGAGTTGGATTTTTTTGAGATGAATTTCCACCTCAAAGATTTGCCCCGTTGCGGGGCGGCGGGCTTGCCATTCGAATAATTGGGGCTGTCCCGCCACCGCTTGTTGCCAATAAGTCTCAAACATGGTGGGCGAACAGCTTTCACTGGATAAATCAGTCAACAGTGACATGGGGGTAATTTCCGCATCACTCATCCCATACAGGTGGCGAGCCTGCTCATTCACCTCTAAAATTTGCCCTTTAAGGTCATGAATGAACACAGCTCCTGCTACTCCATTGAGCAAGGCTTGGCGATTTTCAGCCGTGGCGAGATTATCTAGGGTTGAGGTCGTTGATGTCATAATAAAGTATACTCTTTCAGCTAGTCAGCTATTCAGTCTCAGTATTTCAACATTTGTAGGGGCGTACCCTTGTGGTCGCCCTGGTGGGTAGGGACAAGCCCTACCCCTACGACAAAATCTTGATATACTGAGTCTATCAGCTTATCAGCTAGTCAGTCTTTCAGTTTTTTAGCTGACATGCTGACTGCTGAAAGACTGACTAGCTGATTGTTGACTAGCTGAAAGATTGCATGTCTTGGTTAGGAATGGCTAAGGTGATGCCCCCTTGAGAACTGCCCACCAATTTACTTAACTCATTGACCGTGGTTTGCAAAATATCTTCCACTCGCGTTGAGCCACGAATCTTGCTACTAATTTGGCGAATGACTTCTTCGCGCCGCGCCCGCTTCTGCGACACCTGCAACAGGTGCAAATTCTCCAACGCCACCACCATCTGCTGCGCCAGCGTATGATAAAAACGCAACCGTTCTCGGCCAAACGTCGGCCACGAAACATTGGGTTTATCTAAATAGCCCACCGCAATAAAGCCCAAACGTCGTTGGTTAGATTCCATCGGCAAGATAGCGGTTGCGCCAAGCCCCAGTTGGCTCAAGCTCGCCCCCGCCACCTCAAACAAATCTTCAGGGGTCGGTTGCCCCCCATCCCGCACCCAGCTACTGCCTCGGTGGGTTAAGAGCAAACTTAAGGGTTTGGCCCAAATCGGATTGATTTCACTATAAGCCAAATCCCCCGTCACACTCCACCCCGCCACCTGCATAAAGCGGTCAGCGTTCAGCTTATCAGCCCCCAGCCCAACCCCGCCCCCTTCGCCTTTTTCGCCTTTCCCTTCGCGCCCTTCGCGTTCCCCCTTCGCCCCCCCTTCGCCTCCCGCTTTTCTTTCGCCTTTTTCGCTGTTCCCTTCGCGCCCTTCGCGTTCCCCCTTCGCCCCTTCGCGTTCCACAATCACACACCAATCCACCCCCGACTGCGCCAACGCATGCGTCGCCAGCCGATACACCCGCGTCGCATCCTCCGCCGACAGCAACTCCTGCGACAACTGATACAGCCGCTCCATCTCCGACAGCGCGCTCTGCGTCTGCGCAAACAAATGCGCATTCTTAATCGCATTCGCCAGTTGGTCAGCCATCGTCTGCAACAGCGTAATATCCTCATCCGAGAACGCCCGCGCCGCCACACTCTGCACCGTCAACGCCCCCAACACCTCCTCGCGGCTCACCAACGGCAAAGCCATCTCCGAACGCGTCAAAGGCAAATCAGGGTTCTTAAAGCGCACCGCCTCCTCCCCCACATCCAGCGCAATCCGCGCCCGCGCATGTTGCACACTCCAACCAATCATACTCGTCCCAGAGGTAATATTCAGCCGATGTTGCCGCCCCAACTGCCGCGCCCCCGCCTCACCCGTCCCCGCCTTTAACACCGCCCACTCCCCCTCCACCAAAAACAACCCCACATAATAAAATTGGAACTGGTCCCGAATCAGATTAACCGCCGTCTCCATCAAATCACTCACATCCAAAATAGAGCTAGAGGCTTGCGAAATCTGCGCCGAAGTCACCAGCTGCGCCGCCCGATACTCCGCCTCGGCCAACAGCTGCCGATTTTCCAGCCAACGCGCCAACTGTCCCGCAATCGTCTGCCCCAATTCAATATCATTGCTCGAAAAACGATGTCCCGCCTGGCTCACCACCGCAATCATCACCCCCTGCACCTGCCGTCGCCACAACAACGGCAACGCCAACAAACTCATGGCCGCCGTATGACCATATGGAGCCAACTGCCCCGCCGTCAACGGGTCCTCATTCACCGCTGCAATCGTAATCGGGCCTTGTTCCTGCTCCAAACGGCGCAATAAATTGTCAGGCGGCAAAGCCACCCGTTTCGTCGGCTGCGGTTGGCCGCCATAATAAAACGCCCACCGTTCCAAATCCAGCCTAGCCCGATTAAACAGCCACACACTGCCTTCCGCTAAATTAAGCAGTTGCAAATATTCCCCCAGCACCACCTCAAACGTCTCATTCGCCCCCCCTTCGTCTTTTTCGCCTTTCCCTTCGCGCCCTTCGCCTTCCCCCTTCGCCCCCCCTTCGCCTTCCCCCTTCGCCCCCCCTTCGCCTTTTTCG
>JAIFLK010000011.1:21594-25667 GCA_020049115.1 Chloroflexota bacterium
TTCCCTTCGCGCCCTTCGCGTTCCCCCTTCGCCCCTTCGCGTTCCCCCTTCGCCCCTTCGCGTTCCCCCCGCCGCGTATCCAGGGCATAACTAATCTGATACAGCGCCTGCGTCCGTTTCAACGTCTGGCGCGTATTTTCAATCAGCCGTTCCCGCTCCAATTCCCGCAGCCGCTGCTCCGTCACATCGTTAATAATCCCCAACAAATAATCAGGTTCAGTCGCCCCACTCAGGCGCAACGGCGTTTTCCGCACATAATACGTCCGTCGCTCACTCGCCGCATTCCGCATCTCCTGCTCCATCTCAAAACTTTGCCCCTGCGTAAAAATTAACGAGTCTTGCTGCTCGGCCAAATCCGCCCACTCCGTCGGGAACAGGGCTTCATCAGGCTGCCCCAATAAAGCCTGTGCCGACCGCCCCAATAATGTTTCCGCAAAAGCCTGATTGACCACCACTAGCTGGCGTTGTTTATTCTTAATAAACACCGGGTCAGGCAGTTGGTTCAAAATCGCCGTTAAGAAACTTTGATTTTCCTGCGCCTGTTGATATAACTGCCGCGTTTCAATCGCTTGCGCCGCTTGCAACGCAATCGTCGTCAGCAACGTCATCGTTTGCCCCGAGAAACTTTTCGTAGCCCGAATCACATGTAAAAAGGCAATGGTTTGTTGGCGCAGCTGCACCGGCACAATCGTCATAGCATAGTTACCCTGCGCTTGCAAATAGGCTTGCTCTGCCGGGGCCTGCGGCAACACCATCACCAATGGCCCCGTTTCATGCCGCCGTTGGGACTCGCTCACCGTGGCCTCCGCCGCCGCTAAAATAACCACCGGCTGCCCCAACTCGTTCACCCGTTGTAACACGCTACTCTCACTAAAATGGCACCTCTGCCCCAGCTGTGGCGGATACTCCCGCCCTTTGGCCTGATACTCGGCCAACACCGTCACCCGATTTTTCTCATCTCGCCAACTGAGCCAGCTCTGCGTCGCTTGCACCGCCCGCCCCATTTCCGTCACCAACTCCTGCAAAGCCGTCGGCAAATCCAGCGTCGCCGCCACCTTATTCCCAATCCGATGCAACGTGGCTTGCTCGGCCAACTGCCGTTGGGTTTGCGCCAACAAATTCGCCTTCTCAATCGCCGCCGTCAACTGATTCGCCATAATCTGTAAAATCTCCACATCCTCCCCCGTAAAGGCATCAGGCTGCTCACTCTGCACATCCAACGCCCCAATCACCCCGCCGCCATGCGTCAACAACGGCAAGGCCATCTCCGAGCGCGTCTTCGGCAATAACGGATTATTAAACCAGACCGCATCATCGCCCACATCCAGCGCAATGCGCGGTTTCCCCTGCCCCGTCACATAGCCCACAATCGAGTTACCATTCACCTGCAATTTATGCGGCCGATTGACCATCACCTGCCCCACCTCCCCCGTCGAGGCCCGCACAATCGCCCAATCCTGCTCCACCACAAAAATAGAGACATGATACAATTTGAAGCGCACCTTAATCAACTCCACCGCCTGCTTCAGGATACTCTGCAAATCCAACATATTCGAGACCGACTCCCCCACCTGCGCCACCGCCTGCAGCTGCTCGGCTCGCCGTTGCGTCTGCATCAACAGCCGCCGATTTTGCAGGGCGATGGCAATCTGGTCGGCCATGGCCCGCGCCAAATCCACCTCCCGTTGCGAAAAAATCCGCGCCCGCTCCACCGCATCCGCCCCAATCCAGCCCACCGTTTCCCCCTGCATAATCATCGGGGCCAACAGCAACGACTTCGGCATGGTTTGGGCATTAAAACTCTTAAACCCCGCCATCCTGCGGTCAGTGGCAATATCCTCACTCACGAACGGCTGCCCCGCCAGCAAAATTTCTTGATAAGGCATCCCCTCCACCATCGGAAAGCGCAACACCGTGTCCGCCGTCACCTCCTCCTCGCCGTTTTCCAAAATCGGCAACACCTCGCCCAGCGGCTGCGGCAGCCCATCCTGCACATATGCCGCCAGTTGCCCAAAATGACGGTCAGCACTCAGCAGCGTCACCCCCCCCTGATTTAGGCCCAAGGTATACAGGAACTCCACCAACGCCTCCTCCAAAATCTCCGCCAAACTCGAAGCCCGCGCCAACACCCGCCCCGCCCGATACAGCGTCTGGGTTTCCGCCAAAGCAATCTCCGTCCGCAACGCCTGCCGCGCACTTTCAATCGCCAACGTCGCCTGATTGCCCAGCGTGCGATAGAAGGTCAGTTCACGGTCAGTGGTCACATGCCGTTGTTGATATTCAATCGACAAAAAGCCAATCACCTGCCCCCGCGCCACCAACGGTTTCAGCAACACACTTTGGGAATTATATTTAGTAAACAGCGCCTTTTCACTCACCCGCAACTGGTCACTCTCCTTCACCTCATCAATCACAATCGTCTCTTGGCTGGTCACCACTTTTTGCAACAAGGGATAATCCGCAAACTTAAAGACCGGATTATGCGGATTGCGGCTATAGGGCGGTAACTGCTCAAAAGGCAACAACGCCCCTTTTTCCGTAGTAATTTGCTTGCGAGTTAACTCATACACAATTTGGCTTTGCGTCGGCAACGGGTCGCTATGAGAGCTTTCGCCCAAGTGCAACAGGCAGCGGTCAGCCCCCGCCTTAATAATACTATAAATCAGCGCCGCATAAATATCCTCAATTTTAGTGGCCGCCGACAGCTGCCGACTAATTTCGAGTAACAAGTGCGTTTCCTCCAAATTAATTTGGATGTCATGCAATAAACTGATATTTTCCACCGCCGCCATAATTTGATTAGCCAGCGCGCCCACCAGGGCGCGGTCTTCATCTGTGAATTGATTAGCCTGGGGATGGCACAGATAAAGCAGCCCCTTCAATTTTTGCCGTTCCACCAAAATCGGCGCAGCCATAATCGATTTCGGTTTAAACCCCCGCAAAGGCGAATGAGGCGAAGCGTGCAAGAAACGCACCACCGCCGTTTCCAATGATTCAATCGGTTGGGTCGCCAGTTGGCTCAGTTGACGGCTACTTTCTTCATTGCCGCTATAGCTCTCAGGCAGGTCATTACTTTTAAAGAACACCTCATTCTTATGGGTCAGCAAATGGATTTCGCCAAAGGTGGCCCCCAGCCGTTGGGTAAAGCCCATGCTAAGGGTCATAATCTCCTCAAAATCATGCGCCGCACTCAGCGTAGCGTTTAATTCATACAGCACACTGGTGCGGTCACGCTCCTCCAGGGCCTGGGCATGCAGTTGCGCCCGTTCAATCGCCAGCGAAATTTGATTGGCACTGGCTTCCAAATTCGCAATCGTCTCCTCATCAAAGCCATTTTGGTGCTGAATATTCAGCACCCCCACAATCACTGGCCCCGAAATCAGCGGCGTGACTAACTCGGCATAGCCACTCTTCGTCCCTTTGATAATCGGGTCTGCCGAGCGCACCGATTTGCGTTGGGCCACCGCCTGCCCAATCAAACTCTGGTTGTCCAGCGAAATCACCGCGCGAGCATTGCTCCGCTGCCCCGCCGTCTTGCTCAACACCGCCTGCCGCCCCGAAGCACTCACCATGTACAGCAGCACCCCATCAAAGCCGAACCGCTCATAAATAATGTCCACCGTCTGTTGGTTCAGCTGCTCAATGTCCAGAATCGGGGCAATCACTTTGTTGATGGTGGTGGTGGTTTCTAGTTGGTGGGCGCGAAGGAGTAGCTGTTGGTTGGCTAATTCGAGGGCATGGGTACGTTCTCTTAAGGAGCGCATCGCGGAGATGACTAAGAACGCTAAAATCAGGGCAATGATAAATACCATGCCCATCACCGCTATCGTGGATGAGTCAAAAGTTGTCATGTGTTATGTGTCATTCGTCATGTGTCATTCGTCATTTGTCATTCGTCATTGGTCTTTTGGATAAAAACCAATGACCAATGACCACGGACAAATGACAAATCACCACTGACCGAAAAAATTATTAGCGTTTATACCGATTAAAAAATCGTTGACATTTTGTAGGGGCAATGCCTTGTGCTTGCCCGCATTGTGGGCAGGGACAAGCCCTGCCCCTACGAAAAT
>JAIFLK010000149.1 GCA_020049115.1 Chloroflexota bacterium
CGATAGAGTTTCATTTGGAAGGGTTGCGTCTTGAAGGGTATACCATTCCACAGCCTTATACCCATTCGTCATATATTGAAGTTATGGCGTAGTTTGCTGTAAAAAGGACTTACACAAACACCTTACTCCAGCCCTCTCCTATGTAGGAGAGGGCGCAAAATCTCCCCTGATGTCGGGGGAATTAAGGGGGGAGGTAGAGTAATTGCGTAAGTCCTTGGCTATAAATGAATTGTCATTAAACCATCAATCAATAAATCAGGAGTAAACACCAATGAATCACACTCTTTCTCTTTATAATCTCTTAACCCAAAATTTCACAGCGCAAGAACTCCGTATCTTGGCGTATGATTATTTCTTACCTATTTATGACGCGGGAGGTCATGATAAGCCAGAAGAATTTGCTTGGCGATTGATTGACCACGCTGACCGTGAGAAAATGTTAGGTTTGGTCAAAAAGCACAAGCGTACCGCGTATGAAATGTATCAAGTCTCTCAACAAGAAAATACTCAATTTAAACCTCAAACAGTTTTAGTTCCTCGAGCAAAACAGGCTAAAATCAAAGCCTTAGAACAAAAGCTTCTGATGTTAGAAAAGGAATATGACCGAATCAATCAGACGTTAAACCTAACACGTGACCCTGATGACCAGGTGAAACTTGAGGCAAAAGCCGCCCAAAAAGAACAGGAAATGGTTTTAATAGAAACAGAACTGAACAATTTGAGAGCATAAAAACAACCAAATAGTAATTGGTATTTCTCACTCGTATATTACGGAAACATTTCGAAATGGCTGCTATAGATCTAAAAATCAAAACCCTACAGAAGCAGCAAGAGTTGGCTGAAAAATCATACCAAGCGGCCGCGGAGAAACTCAGTTGTACCAATGATCCAGACACTGCGGTTAAGTTGGAAGAAACCATGAATCAGTGGTATGAGAAAATGACACGGCTAGAAAATGAGTTAGAGACTTTAAAAAATGTCGCGCAAGTTACACCCAATATAGCTCAAAACGAAACTGACCTACGCGAGGCACTTTATGACCTAAACTATGTCCATGAAGTCCAAGAGTTTGAGTTGCAACGTCGCAGTTTAACCCCACGCCCTCAAGTAGGCTCTTTTTTGTTACATGGTCAGGAAGGGGCGGGGCAACGGTGGCTATTACACCGCTTGGTTGAATGTATTCCGAAGCGAGACAATCCACCGCAACCCCATCTTTTTATTTCATTTGACTTCAAAATGCCAGGGTTGCGAAATAGCGATAAACTATGGGAAGAATTGGCTCATCAAGTTTACAAAGACCCTAACCGTTGTCCTAAAATTAATGGTAAACCTAATCAAACCGAAATTTCGAGACAACTTCACCAATGGTTGAAAAAACAAAGCGTGATTTTAGTCGCGGATAATGCTCAAAAATTACAAGAAAATCAATTTAATGATATATTAAATCATTTTTGGTTACCTCTAGCTGAAAACACAAAACATGATTTAAAATTCATGAACAAGTCCTGGCTATTACTGTTTCTGCTTGACCATAAAGGTCAGCCCGAATCAGAACAATTCCCTCACTTATTTAAGTTGACTATAGCCCATGAATTTTGTGACCATGATTTAATAGAGTGGTTTGACTATTATCGTGAAAGTTTAACCATCAGCCAGACTACAAGGCTTGATGAATTAGTTAGCGAAATTTTAGAATATAGTGGAGGTATACCCGAATATGCCTTTGAACGTATTTGCTACCATTGTAATTGGGAAAAAGGAGTTGACGCATGGCTAAAATTTTAACTTACACGGGCAAGAAGCAACCTCAACCGCGTGAAACAAAAAAACTCGGTCACACTGACCTAGAGGTATCTCTTTACCCTTACTATCCCGAAGAGGCACTGATTGAGGCGGTCAACCTGGCTCTGATTCTTAAGCGGCCCCTGTTAGTGAAAGGGCAACCAGGTAGCGGCAAAACGCGCCTAGCCTTAGCAGTGGCTTATGAATTAGGCTGGCCTTATTTTGAGTGGCATGTTAAATCCACTGACCGCGCGCGGGACGGCCTTTACACGTATGATGCGGTGCGCCGTTTACACGATGCTCAATTGGTCAAAACCGACTCAACGCTTACTCTAGACTTAGCCATAAAAAACTACATTGCGCTAGGGCCATTAGGCGAAGCCCTAGAGTTGGGGCAAAAGGGACAACGGGCGGTGGTGTTGATTGATGAAATTGATAAGGCTGACTTGGATTTTCCCAATGATTTGCTCTTGGAACTTGACCAATTACGCTTTACAATTCGAGAAACTAAGCAGGAGGTTAAAGTTCAGGCAGGGAGTGAACCGCTTATTTTTATCACGAGTAATGACGAAAAGGATTTACCTGAAGCCTTTTTGCGCCGATGTTTATATCATTATCTTGATTTTCCTGACGAAATTCGTCTCAAGGCAATTATTACAGGGCGTTTCCCTCATACCCCTGCTGCGGCTGTAATTGAGGTTGCGGTAGAACGATTCATTAAACTTCGTGATGAATTAGAACGAGACATTAGCCAACGAAGTAAACAAATTAGCACCGCTGAGTTAATTGATTGGTTTGCCGCCTTACATCATTATGTCGGGCAGGGTCAAATTACGGTAGAAGAGTTACAAACTACATTACCTCAAAATGGCTTGCCTTATGCTAGTGCCTTGTTGAAAAGCATGGAGATTTATAGTCACTATCTTAAAAGCCAGGCGAATGAATTGACCCATGTTTAATTTATTTAACGACCTACGCCGTGTGGGGTTCTCATTAAGCATTGATGACTATTTATTACTACTCAGAGCCTTTGAGTGTGGCTTTGGTTTGCCTGACCGCGAGGCTTTGCGGCGATTGTGTTATACTTTATGGGTTAAATCGGAAGAGGATAAGGTACGCTTTGATAGCTGTTTTGACCAATGGCAGCCCGCCTTGTTAGATAAAGATTCATTTCAAACCCCAATTAAGCATGAGAGTTCTGAATTGATACCGCATAAGTTGCCTCTTGAGGATAATCTCCCTCCCACCCCATCTCCTGTTCAGCCTCCCAATAAGCCTTTACCCGATACGCCACAAACCCCAACGGCTATGCCCACAAAACCTCGTTCCACCCACCATTTGCATGAGCAGGTGCAACAGTGGGTTAAGGGAACGGTTCATCGTTATTCTTTGCGCGCTGATTATCTGCCCATCTCGGAACGGCAAGCCCAACAAAGTTGGCGATATTTACGCCGTCCAGTGCGGGAGGGTGTGCCTGTCGAATTAGATGTTGAGGCTACCGTAACCCAAATGGCCGAGCAAGGCTTTTTACTCCAGCCTGTTTTAAGACCACGCCGTATCAATCGCCTTGAATTAATTCTTTTACTTGACCATGACGGTTCTATGATGCCTTTTCACCCTCTTTTGCGGCGGCTCAAAGAAACGCTTTTGGGTGATAATCGCGTGGGGCAGGTCTATTATTTTCAGAATTATCCCGCCAGTTATCTTTATAGTGTAAAATTGCAACAGCCTCAAGATTTAAGCGAGATTTTACCGACTTGGCAACCCACCAAAACAGCCGTTTTGATTGTTAGTGATGCAGGCGCGGCCCGCGGCGGGTTCAATCAAGAACGAGTAGAGGCGACCACGCTATTTCTACACCGTCTCCGTCAACGGGTGCGTAGAGTGGTTTGGCTTAATCCTGTTCCCGTTGACCGTTGGCTGAACACCTCAGCCACGGTAATTAGTCAGCAAATCTTCATGGCCTATTTAGACCGCCCAGGCCTAGTAATGGCTTTACATCATTTACGGAGTGTGACCGAATGACCGACCGCGCCACTTTTATTCAACAGCGCAAACAAGAACGTCTCAAACGAATAGTAGGTGATTTTGAGCAACAATTTGGCCCCGCCCACCTTTATTTGGCTTATCATGCGGCCTTTTCCCTGACCTTAACCCCTGATTTACTCTATTTACTTTGGGCTAATTTCCAATATGATACCCAAGGCGCGCCCTTGAATATTCCTTATATTGCGGTAGCTGACCTGTTGTTGTCTAATTTATGTCAACCTGTACAATATGAACTTTATCAGATAGACCCTATTATTCGTAGCCAATTGTTAAGTCAACTGCAAGCCGATAGCCGTTTTGGTCTTGCACGGTTGAATGAATTGGCTGATTTTTTCATGCTTTACATTCAAGACCAGTTAAATAACGATGAAACAGATACCCGCGCTATGGCTGAAGAGCAATATTGGACCGCCCTGGCCTATACCAAACCAGGCGAAGCCACTCAACAACTCCGTCATGCGGTACAACAATGTTTGCAAAGGTCAACCAACAAGACAGAATTGGAATTAGACCAACTTATTTCGGTCATAGAATCCCTGGCTGACCCCTTACGGGATTATGGCTTTGAGCCATTGTTGGTGTATGCGCGAGGTTTAATGAATAACATGCGGCGGGAGGAGGAAAAAATAACAGACAAGGTTAATGAAATAAATACTAAGACACGTTGTGAATTTTACCCACTTACTTTTAACTTACCCCTCTATTACGTCCCTCGTCCTGACCTGTTAGAACAACTACGTCATACTCTATTGACCTCCTCAGACCAAGCCATGCCAATTACTGCTCTACATGGCAGAGGAGGCATGGGTAAAAGTGTGACGGCCCGCGCTCTGTGTGATGACCCCGTAGTAAAAGACCATTTTAGTGATGGCACTCTAGTAGCTGTGCTAGGTGGACAGATTTCACTAGATTTCCTAAAGGCTCAATTGCGGGACTGGATTCAGATGCTAGGTGGTACAATTACTGAAAATGCTCCCCATTTGGATTACTTAAGCAACCTGTTAAAAGAATGTCTCTATGACCAAGCCTATTTATTAGTATTAGATGATGTCTGGCAGGCCGACCATGCCCGTCCTTTTTTACAAGGGGGGAACCGTTGCCATCTCCTATTCACGACCCGCAATATTGAAGTTGTTCACCAATTAGCGGCCACTGTTTATGAAATTCCTACCATGCAAACTCAATACGAAAAATTGCTTGATTGGCTTAATAAACTAAATGATTCGGAATTTGGTGTTACAGTTAATACGCTACTAAAACCAGAGGAAAGGCATATAATTGCAAATTTAGATAGGTCTAGTTTTGTAGGAACTATGCAAACATGGGAACGGCTTGATATATTAGAACAGTTTTTATTAAATAAATACCCTGAACGTTTTGAGGAATCTAATATTCACAAAATTCCTATTGTGCAACAAGAATCCATAAATGTGGTTAAAATATTTCACTCTAAATACGAAAAACTACTTAATTGGCTTGATAAACTAAATGACATAGAATTTGAAGTTACAGTCAATACACTGCTCAAACCAGAGGAAAAGCATACAATTGCAAATTTAAATAGGTCTAGTTTTTTAGGAACTATGCAAACATGGCAACGGCTTGATATATTAGAAAAGTTTTTACTAGATAGATACCCCGAACGCTTCGCGGAACAACCAAATTCTTTTGAATTTATCCCTTTTACCAACCAAGAAAACATCATCTGGCCGATTATATCTGAGCATAGCCGCCCTTATCATATTCTTGATGCTCCTGCGGGTTATGGCAAAACAGCATTATTACTTGAACTTAAGCGTCGGCTGGAAAAAGAGTTTTGGTGTGTTTATGTCTCAACAGCACGGAATAAAACGATTACGGGTTTAATAAAAGCCTTATTTGAGGAATTTAGCCTAACTGTGCCTCCGATAGCTGATAATTTTTCCATGTCACCCAATGAATTAGAAGTTATCATCGGAAAATTGGGCAATGAACTTAAAAAGAAACATAATAAAAAAAGCAAAAATGGGTTTGTCATTTTAATTGATATTGAAAAAATTGCTCAACCTGAGATAGAAATTTTAAGTAATGGTATAGAATCACTGATAAATACGTTACATCGTAGTTTACAAGCTGACCAGTATTTGCGGTCAAAACCCAATG
>JAIFLK010000210.1 GCA_020049115.1 Chloroflexota bacterium
CCCACCGACGCAGCCTCGGAGCGCGGTTTGAGCAGCCAGGGCGCAGGCACGCGCGCCATATATTCCCGTAATTGGTCATAATTAAGAATATGTACAAAATCGGGTACGGCTAACCCTGCATCACGCGCTTTAACTCGCATGGCAAGTTTATCGCGAAAATGGCGCGCCGTTGTTTCACCCATGCCTGGTAAGCGTAAATGTTCACGTAATGAAGCGGCAATACCAATGTCATATTCATCAAGCGGTACGAGGGCATCAAAGTTACGGGCGCGGGCCAGGTAGCTAATCGCATGCGTAATATCAGGTTGTTTGGTTAAATCGGGGATTTGGAAATGTTCGGTAATGCTTTCCCAGGGCCATGGCTCATTAATCAACCTTTCGCTCATGACCAGATAGACATTACAGCCTTCTTGCTTACAGGCGCGCATAAAGTCTATGCCCTTAAGGTAACTGCCAATACACAAAATGTTTAACGGACGTTGTTCAGACATGGTTGCTCCTTTACAATAGTAAAAAATTTAAAATAATGCTAGATTTACTTGCAATAAATCTTTATCTATATATTTTTAGGTGATAGTGATGGAGTCCAAAGCCGTAGGCTTTGACCCACTGCTCAAAGCCTACGGCTTTGGACTCCAGTTTCCAATCGTGTTGCGTATTATTTTAGCCCAAACTCAGGTTTCTAGTGGCGGAAGTGGCGCACACCCGTAAAAATCATGGCAACATTCAGCCGATTCATGGCCTCAATCGTCTCTTTATCTCGGACTGAACCGCCAGGCTGAATGATCGCCGTCACCCCTGCGGCGGCTGCCGCTTCGGGGCCGTCAGAGAAAGGAAAGAAAGCGTCAGAGGCCAAAACCGCGCCCTTAGCTTTATCGCCCGCCTTCGCCACCGCTAATTTCACCGCATCTACGCGGCTCGGCAAGCCGCCGCCAATGCCAACGGTTGCCATGCCATTGGCTAATACAATGGCATTACTTTTCACATGTTGGCTGGCTTTCCAGGCAAATTTGAGGGCAGCCGTTTCCTCAGCCGTAGGTTCACGTTTCGTAACAACTTCCCAAGTCGCGTCAGTCGGGTCGCCATAGTCACGCTGTTGCACCAATACGCCACCCGCAATACTGCGTAATTCTAACCCTGCCAAACCTGTTGGGTCAATTTCTAATAAGCGGCAATTTTTGCGTGAGGCTAAAATTTCGCGGGCGCGCTCACTAAAGGCAGGGGCAGCAATGGCTTCCACAAACAAATCACCCAATTTCTGAGCAATCGATTCGCCAAAGGTGCGATTAACCGCAATCACGCCGCCAAACGCGCTCACGGGGTCAGAGGCCAGGGCTAAGGGGAACGCCTCGCCCAACGTATTAGCCGAGGCCAAGCCACATGGGGAAAGGTGCTTCACAATAACCACGCTCACTTCCTCAAAGGATTGGGCCGCGCGCCAAGCCGCATCAATATCTAACAAATTATTATAACTTAGCGGCTTGCCTTGCAGCAACACGCCCCCTAATGGCCCCACGTTATTATCCGTCGCATAGAGTGCGGCCTCTTGGTGCGGGTTTTCGCCATAGCGCATTTCCTGAACTTTAACCAAATCCATTTTTAACATGGGAGGTAATTCTGACGGTGTATTACTCAGGGCGGTCAAACCTGTATCCGTCAAAGTGGAGTCTTTCGAGAGGTAGTTGCTGATATGAATGTCATATTGCGCGACATGGTTAAAGGCTTTACGGGCTAATTTCGCCCGTTGGTTTTGCGACAATGAGCCATGCATTTTTAAATCTTCCGCAATGTTGTTATAATCGGCAGGGTCACAAATCACAATCACGCGGGTGAAATTTTTGGCCGCTGCCCGTAATAATGTCACCCCGCCAATGTCAATGTGTTCAATGGCTTCGGCAAAAGTCACCTCTGGTTTGGAGACCGTTTCTTGAAACGGGTAAAGATTACACACCACCAGGTCAATTTGTGGGATTTGGTGGGCGGCTAATTCCGCTTTGTCCTCTGGGGTGGCGCGGGCCAAAATCCCCCCATGAATTTTGGGGTGGAGGGTTTTCACCCGCCCCCCTAACATTTCGGGGCTGTTGGTCACGTCAGCGACATCGCTCACGGTCAAACCCGCGTCTCGTAAGGCGTTGGCACTCCCGCCACTGGCAATAAATTCCCAGCCCAAATAGGCTAAGGTGGTGGCAAATTCAATTAAACCATCTTTGTTAGATACTGAAATTAAGACATTTGGCATTTTTTCTCTCCGTAAAATAAAAAAGTTAGACTTTATTGGGAAAATAAGGTCTAACTTATAGTAGCTCAAACTATAATGGTAAATAGGAGATTCGTCAACATGGACTACTCCTTAAATATCTGCGCGTCCACCACCACTTCAACTTGCGTAAAACCAAGCGAATAGAGCAAATTTTCGAAATAAAGTTTGCCATATTTATTCGCTTCATTCAATACGCCACCCTCTAACGCCGCTTGCTCAATGGCTTGTTGGGCTTCGGCTAAGGCTGCCCCTTGCAAATTAGGGTTATTCGTGTCAAATAAGAGGCTGTTTTCGTAATAAACCACATGGGTATGCGTAAAGTCAATGCTACTATTCAAAATTTGCGGCGCAGGCAACACCAAGCGCACTTTTTTACCATCAGTCCATAAATTTCCCTGTGCCATTTTTTCTAAATCAAAGCCTGCTTGCACATTGCCATACACCAACATAAGTAACTTTTCTTTACGCCCTAATGTATTATCTAACCAGCCATCTGGCACATTTTCTTTATAAACTTCCGTCACGGCCTTCATCTCCACCGAACTCAATTTGGCTTGCGACCTTAAGCCGCTGATGGTTACGACTGGTAGTGACGCGGGCGTGGCGGTTGGCGCGGCGGCTGACCCGCCAAAAATTTGCCCAAAAAGATAGGCCATGAGGCCAATGCTTGCCAACACGATGAGGCCGATAACGCCCCAAATGATGTAAGGTTTGGTAGCAGAGGATTCATTCATAACGGCTCCTGGGTAATTTCAATGGTAATCTCGGTAAAGCCGAGAGAACGTAATAAATTTTCAAGTTGTAATTGGGCGGATTTCGCGGCCTTATCATGAATGCCCCGTTCAATTGCCCATTCCGTGAGGCGTTGCTCGGCCAATTGACGGGCGCGGCTTTCTAAATCTTTGTTCGGCGTAATAAATATGCCCGTGTCACGTTGATAAACGTAGGTTTTCTCATTATCAATCCGACTATGCAAAATTTCAGTGGGGGGCAAGATAATTTTAACAGTTTTGCCCTTCACCGTTATTTTATCAGGGTCAAGTTTGCTCAGGTCAATGCCTGCCACCACTTCACCCTCCGCCACCAACATGAGCTTATCCGTGCCAAAAATATTTTGCCATAAACTGGTCGGCTCATCGGCTAAATCAATCACCGTTTGCATGGCAAATTCAGTGGTTTCGAGGCGGCCTAACGCCGTCACTTTATTTAATACGGCAATCGGGGTTTCCGTTGGGGTGGGGGTTATGGTGGCAGTTGCGCCGCGCGTGGGGCTGGGGGTACTTGTTGGGGTGGGAGTATTGGTAATAATGACGGGAGGAGGTGGCTGTGTTGACTCAAGCAGGGCTACCGCAGTAGGGGACGCGGCGCGTTGCCCTAGTTGGTAGCTACCCAGGGCAATGGTGAGGGCGATAAGGATGAAGCTGATACCTGTTGCAATAAGCCATGTTTGACGTACTGTCATGAAATCTCCCTTAAGGTTGTCCCAAGAAAACCTCCTAAAGAGGAGAGGAGTTAGCACGCCCTCGTGCTAACTCTTGATACACGAGGGCGTGTATCACTCCTCAAGATTTGGGACGATTTAAACGGCCTAAACAATCACTTTGTTGTCGTTGTGGCTGATGTGAAATAGCCAGTAATGGCATGGGCTAACTCCTGCATCCGTTGAATTTGTGCGGTTGAAGGCAACTTGAGTTCACCCGTTTGGGCATTTACCTCAACTGTACCCACTGTGCTAACTGCGCCGAGTTTAGGTAGTTGTAATATTGCAGGCACTTGCCACATGGGATAATCACCTAAAATCAACATGGGTTGTCCCGCCGAAACCATCATGGTGACATAGCCCGCTAAAAAACTGTTGGCTTTGCGTTGAGCCAATTGGGGCGAGGTGGCGACTTCTTGCATAAAATGACCCTCAACCCAACAAGGGCTATCATCTGTCCAATTTTTTTGATAGGGATATGCAACTTGCACCATTTTGCACCTCGTAAAACAAAATATTAAATTTTGTGACGTTTTTCTAGCTCCGCCACCACCGCTTCCCACGCCACATGGCGAGTTTGTAGCAACACTAAGAGATGATACATTAAATCGGCACTTTCTTCAATGAGTCGTTCATCGGATTGGGCTAAGGCCGCGATAATGACTTCGGTGGCCTCTTCGCCCACTTTTTGGGCGGCCTGGTTAGGGTTAGCGAGGAGTTGATTGGTGTAGGACTCCGCTTGCGGGTTGAGTTGGCGGTCAGTAATAAGGTTGGCGAGTTGTTGGATAAAGTTGCTCAAAAGAGACTCCTACTGAGTCATCAGATGACTTCAAGTCATCTGATGACTACAGACAAAGGGTTAATTTTTAGTTGTTTGTTCACTTTGTAAGGCGTAATATGTCCACATGGCGGCGGCGAAATCCACTAAGCCAAAGAGAATAAGTGTCGGTGAAGCCAAACCGCGTAGGACAAACATGCTGAAGAAAAAGATGACGGCAGCGCGGGCCTGAACCGTAAAGATAAAGAATTGGGTGAGACCCGCGCGGGCAGCTTGGATGTAATAATAGCCTAGAATACCCGTTAAAACCCCAACTATCCGTATCCAGACCTCTTCCGTAAAGGCCAGGCCGAAAAATTTTAATAATTGGTTAGGGACGAAAATCAAGATAGCCGCCAAACCTAACAAATAGACCCCAAAAGCGACCAACGTTTTAGCACTGTAACTCATTATTTCTCCTTTAATTATTCAACGCGCCTGCGTCAATCCAATCGCTAATGAGGCGAATTTGCTCATCGGATAATTTAGGTTCTTTTTTAGGCATTTTACCTGTTTTAATAAGTTTAACCAAATCGCTTTTGGCACTATCACCAGGCACAATCATTTGCCCATTATCTGAACCTGCCATAACTTTGTCATATGAGTTAACCTCATACCCTTCTCTGGTTTTTTCACCACCATGGCATTTAAGACAATGGTCGGTTAAAATGGGCGCGATATTTTGGCTAAAGCTGACTTCGGCTGATGGTGGCGCGGCCTCAGTGGGTGCAACAGTAGCTTCGGGTAGAGCAGTGGCTTCGGCGGGCAACGTTGCCACTTCGGTGGTACTGGTGGGTGCAACGGTGGATTCAGGTAAAGCAGTGGCTTCGGTGGGCAACGTTGCCACTTCGGTGGTATGGGTCGGTGCGGCTATCGGCGCGCTGATTTGGGCGGTAGGGGCAACGTTGCCCGATGAACAGCCTGTAGCTAACAATATTATTAAGATTACTAAACTAAATTGCCAAGAGCGAGAGGGTGTTTGTTGGGTTAATTTAATCATATTGATGCTCCTAAAATTTTGGGCTTAAAATTAAAAGCGCGCTACTTAAAAATAGCGCGCTCCATGATTTTACTCAAATCGACTTAATGGTTGATTAATTAGGCAGGTGTAGTTAAACGGCGTAAGGCTAAACCACCTAAAGCTAACAATCCACCCACCATCAATAATCCCCACGGGGCGGTGCTATGATTTGCGCCTGATTGGGGCATGGTGGCAGGGGCTTCTGCGGGGGCTGCGGGTGCAGGTGTGGCTTCTGTTGCAGGGGCCGCCGTTTCAGTGGTGGTGGTTTGTTGGGCGGTGAAGGAAATGGCTAAAAACTCAGCCATTTTACCTGCTTCTTCGTCACTCACTTGCGTCGCACTGTAAGCTCCCATAACTTTTTTGGGGGTGCGAAGTTGTTTGATGACC
>JAIFLK010000255.1 GCA_020049115.1 Chloroflexota bacterium
CCCTTCCCATTTCGGGTCTATTAAGAAATAGTCGGCTTCGGGGTGAGGTTGTTGCATGCGGTGGATAAAGTTTAATAACAGCCACGTTTTGCCTGAACGGGTCGGCCCGTTGACACTGACATGGTGAATTTTTAAGGTGCCGTCAGGATAAAACAAAAAGTCCTTTATCCACTGTTCACCTGTCGCAAAGCCAAGTGCCTCATTAGGGTTAGATTTGATAATGTTGGGCGCGGCGGTGGTGATTTGCGGCGCGCCGTCTAACAATTGAATCCCGTTGGGGCCGCCGAGAACCAGGCGATGACCAGGCTTGATGACCTGTTGCACGGTTCGCATGAGTTTGGCGCGCTCTTGTTCCACTTTGACCATTTCTTGCTGAATTTTGACTTGTTGCTGTTGGGCTTTGGCCGCTTCTTGTTCAATTTGGTAATGGAGTTTTAATAATTTGAGTTGCTCATGCTGTTGGCGGAGGGACTCGGTGGTGCGTTGGTCTTGTAATATAATGAGACTAAAACCGAGGCGAAATAAGAGGTAAATGAAGCCGATAACCAGGCCAACGGCGAGGGTAAACAATATTAACACAGATAACGAGGCGAGAAAGGCCAGAATGGGCGTGGCGAATAGCCCCAGGGCCAGGGCGAGGACGGTTAAGGCGAGGGCGGTAACGTCATTTTTAGTCATGGGACACCTCCACCTGCGCCCTCACCCCACCCCTCTCCCAAAGGGAGAGGGAGTCTTTAACACCCCTCTCCCAGAGGGCGAGGGAGTCTTTAACACCCCTCTCCCCCTGGGAGAGGGGCTGGGGGTGAGGGGTGTTGGCTGACGGCTGACGACGTTGTTTGCATGGTGAATTGTTTAACAGTAGAATCAAAAAGCTCATGGTTATACTCCTTTAACTGGTGAAACTGAGTGAGTGTCCCACCTACTTTTCATTAAAACGGGCGAGTAGGTGGGACTTCAATAGAGATTGGTACTCAAGTAGAGACAGGGCATGCCCTGTCTCTACGCGGTGCTGCTATCTTATCATACATTTTGCCCTGGGTCAAGGGGCAATTTTTTGAATTAAGAATTATAAATTAAAAATTAGCGTCTTGACGTTGAAATTTCAACGCCAAGACGCCAAGACGCTAAGAGGCAAAGAAACTCCATGCTCATAGGTGTTCATTGGTACACAACGCCAAGACGCCAAGACGCTAAGAGGCAAAGAAACTCCATGCTCATAGGTGTTCATTGGTACACCTATGAACACAAATGAGCATAAATCAAAGGCGTTGGCCTCAGTCTGAGGTCAACGCCTTTTTTGGTGCCAAAATTTTTGGCTTATCTCTTATGTAGGACTTACGCAAAAGCCAAGTCTACCCCCCTTAATCCCCCCGACATCGGGGGGAGATTTTGCTACCTCTCATATGTAGGAGGAGGGCTGGGGTGAGGTTTTTGCGTAAGTCCTCTTATGATGGGATACGGAGTCCAAAGCCGTAGGCTTTGAGCAGTGGGTCAAAGCCTACGGCTTTGGACTCCATTGCTATCACCTGAAAATTTACAGGTAGATATACTCAGTATTTCAAGATTTTGTCGTAGGGGTAGGGCTTGTCCCTACCCACCAGGGCGACCACAAGGGTACGCCCCTACAAATCTTGATCCCACCAGGGCGACCACAAGGGTACGCCCCTACAAATCTTGATATACTGAGTATCAGTATATCAAGATTTGGGCGCAATAACTAAATCACCCTCACCCCCGCCCCTCTCCCAAAGGGCGAGGGGAGACAAGAGACGCCCTCGCCCTTTGGGAGAGGGCAGGGGTGAGGGTGTAAATCTTGATATACTGAGTATAGATTAGGAGTCCGCAAAAGATTGCGGACTCCTAACCTAAATCCCCGATTTATTTACAGGTGGCATTTATCCTTTCCAAAATAGCCACAAACGCCAATTCTCACTATAATGGTGTCAGTCAATAAGATATAATAGGTGGAGATTATGAGTGAAGAAATAGAACCAACCCTCCCAAGTGAGATAGCCACCTCAGTTGAGGTGGTGACCTCACCTGAATCAGACCTTTTTGCTGCACAAATAGCCGCTATTCGCCAAATATCAAAGGAATTAGCGAAAGACCCGCAGAAGGTAAAAACCTACACGGCGGAAATTTTGCAAGAGACCGAAGAAAAACCGATTAGCCAAATTGAACAAATCATTGCAACCATTAATTCTAAGAAAGCAATCAAACTTTTAATCAAAACCCTCAACATTGAAGGCAATGGCGGTTTAGTGACTTACAATGGGGCGCGCCGCCGCACTTTGGGCGGAATTTATTTCTTTTTGGCTCAACGGTGGGTTGAACCGAAATATCGCCCCCAGATTTGGCCCGAACTGTTCCCAGGCCAGGCCAGCATTAATTGGGCTGACCGTATTCCATTGATTAAAGAAGCCGTCAAAGAAGTGGGCCAGGCCAACATTCCTCGCTTGATATTGATTGGACGACCTGGCAAAGTGATTGAAAAGGGCAAAGTGGTGCTGACCACCATGCAACCGAAGCCCCAACCCAAAAGTTTACCCAAAGGGTTGCCCATGCTCCCCGAAGAGCCAACCACACCTTACATTTTATACATTGGCTCTAAACAGTGGCGTAAAGTAAAAGATTCATTATCAAATAAAGAGGATGAATTAATTGTGGAAGGCTACCCTGCTTTTAATCCTCAGTTAAAAGCCATCACCGTCTTCGCGCTCAAAACAACCACCAAACTGATGGAAGAGTCTCGTCGTACTAAACAAAAAACTGAGGCCCCGTCAGTGGCTGTTCCCACTTAAATAGGAGTTACGCAAACACCTCACCCCAGCCCTCTCCTACGTAGAAGAGGGAGCAAAATCTCCCCCCGATGTCGGGGGGATTAAGGGGGGTAGACTTGGCTT
Source organism: Chloroflexota bacterium (assembly GCA_020049115.1). GTDB lineage: Bacteria > Chloroflexota > Anaerolineae > 4572-78 > J111 > JAIFLK01. The sequence goes on from JAIFLK010000255.1 coordinate 2,904, forward strand.
TTGCGTAAGTCCTAGTCAAATAACTTTATAATAGCTTCAATGAAGGTACCCACTGCCCCGGATGGCGTGGGTAGTAATGGCGAAGTCGGTGCAAGTCCGACACTGTCCCGCAACTGTAAGGAAAGTAGAGACAAGGCATGTCTTGTCTCTACTTTCTAAGTCAGGTCGCCCACCTTCCTTGTCGTCACATTCTTCGCAGAAAGGAGGTGGTGAGGTCAACCGAAAATTCGTCTGACCGACATAGTAGGCTCACCCCCTTGTAAATATACAAGCGGGGTTTTTTATTACCTTTATAGTTAGTATATCAAGATTTTGTCGTAGGGGTAGGGCTTGTCCCTACCCACCAGGGTACGCCCCTACAAATCTTGATATACTGATACTCCATTATGGCTAGGGCGTACTCCCCCATGCCCCACTCATAATGGGTTTATATTACCGATGATTTCAAAATTACCCTTACTTGTTCGTCCTATCACCTTAGCCACCCTCTTTGCATTAACGTTGGCTTTCCTCTTTAACCAACTCACGCCCACCCAAGCCGCGCCGCCGTTTCCTGACCAACGCCAGGCCGCCACCACCGCCGTTAAATGGCTCATTGAAACCCATCAAAATGATGATGGCGGTTATACCAGTTTTAGCGGCGGAGCTAATCTCGCCCCCTCAGGCGTGAGTGGTACCGCCGATGCCATTTTAGCCTTAAGTAGCGCGGGCGATAACCCCGCCGCCACCTACCCTGGCAAAACGAGCAACCCCATTCACTGGCTGGCTACCCATCCCTTAAGTATCTCCGTTTACGCGGCCACAAATGGGGGGGCCGCGGGCAAAGTTGTTTTAGCCCTCAGTGCGGCCAATCAAAACCCGCGTGATTTTGTCGGCTATAACTGGGTCATCAGTCTAACTACCCTTTATAGTAATACAGGGAAATATGCTAATGACCCGATTAATCAATCTCTCGCCATCATGGCCTTGAAAGCCGTCTCTAGCCCTATTCCCGTCATGGCAACTCAATGGCTCACCCGCCAACAAACCATTACAACGGGCGGGTGGCCGTCATTCGGCTTTGATGATATTGACGCGACGGCCTTGAGCCTTATGGCTTTGGTGGCCGCAGGCGTACCCACCGATGACCTGACTATCATTAAAGGAGTAGAATTTCTCCGCCAAAATCAAGATGCGACTAGCGGTGGCTGGGCCCCCTTCGGCACGGTCAGCGCGAATAGTACCGCTTTAACTATCCAAGCCATTGCCGCCGTCGGGCAAGATTTTTACTCCCCCTCTGGAGCCTGGGCCAAAAATGGCAAAACTCCCTTGAGTGCCTTGTTAGAATTGCAACATGGTAACGGGGCTTTTCAAGTTGATTATTCAGACGGGCAAGGTTTGCGGGCCGATTTCTATTCTACGGTGCAAGCCATCCCTGGGGTTATCGGCAAACCATACCCCTGGCCGAGTCGTTATCAGGCCGCCAAACGGGGGCTGAATTGTTTAGCCCAACAGCAAGCGGCTAATGGGGGCTTTCCCGCGTTTGGGTCATTAACTGACAGCAATAAGCCAGGAGCCAATGGCACCGCGCGCGCCATTCAAGCCATTATTGATTTTGGTGAAAACCCGACCTCATCGCAATGGACTAAAACAGGCGGCAACCCCATGCAAGCTCTGGAAACGTTAGCCCCCGCTTTTCTGGATAAAGGACAGGGCGGACAGTTTGGTATCATCATGCAAGCCGTGGCGAAGGCGGCCCGTCTGGGCGCGCCCTATACCGTCACGAATTTTGCGGGGCGTAATTTAGTGACAGAAATTGTCCAGAAATTGGATAAAACTACGGGCGAATATGACAGCACCGCCTTTGGCACCTTCAAACAGGCCGAGGCCATGCTGGGTTTATTAGAGTCGGGTCAACCCGTTGACTCGGCTGCCGTTGCCTGGCTATTAAATTGGCTCGATGACCCCGCCAATATTGCCACCACGGAAAATAACCCCGATGACGTTGGCATTTTGTTGAAGGTGTTGGGCCAAGTGGGGATTCAAGCGGAAACCGCCTTGAGCCAGGCCCACGCCCTCCAAAAAACCGATGGCACTTGGGCGACCTTCGCCGCCGCTAATTCCTCCTCCGAAATTGGGCAAGGTTTGGTGGCGAGTGGGCTAAACCCCTTTGACCCCACCTGGAGTCGGGTGATTACGGGACAGGTGATTAATGTGGCGGATGCCTTGATGAACCAGCAACAAGCGAATGGTTGTTGGAATAATACCGACGCTTTCGCTACCACCGATGCAATCAGTTTACTCAGCCTGCAACCCTCATGGGCGAGTGGTAGCCTGATAGTGACGGCTACCGTTGGCGCGGGCTTAAGCTGCGGGACAACGAATGAGTGGGCAGCTTTGCCTGGCAGCCAAGTAACCTATTGTTATACCTTACAGAACAATAGCCCCTTCACCTTAACGCGACACAGCCTCGTTGATAGCGAATGGGGGGCCTGGGTTGCGCCAGATTTCGCCCTAGAGTTAGCTCCCCAGGCCCAAACCACTCTCAGCAAAACCGTCACCATCACCCCCACAACCAATCGTCATATTTTGTATTGGCGCGCCCACAACCCCGCCATTCCTAACCTGATGCTGTTTGATGGGGCGATGGCCTCGGTTCATTATGAAACCAATTATTTACCGATATTACTGAGGAAATAAGGCGTAAGAAGTAAGAAGTGAGAAACATCTCCATGAAAATTAAACAACCTTTCATTTTATCTCTTACCTTGCTACTTCTTACTTCTTACTTCCTACTCCCTACCGCCACCCATCAAGCGGCGGTAGTGGTGCGGCATGGGGATGGGACGGTGGTGACGCGTTGCGTGACTTTTACCGAGCCAACCTTAAGTGGGTTGGAATTATTACAACGTTCGGGCTTGAGTGTGACCATTGAGGTGAGCGACTTGGGGCAAAAGGTCTGTTGGATAGACCAGGAAGGCTGTCCTTATCCCGCCGAACCATGTTTCTGTCATTGTACTGACGACTCTGGCTGTACCTACTGGACTTATTGGCATCTATTCAATGGTCAATGGCGCTCTTCAGCCATCGGCGCAGGCAGTTATCAAGTGAAAGCGGGCATGGTCGATGGTTGGGTTTGGGGGAGTGGGCAGGCCAATTTACCAACAACTTCTTTGGCGGATATTTGCGGCGTAAGCCCCATGCCCACGCCGCAACTCATTTATCTGCCCATAATAAATTAGGAATTAGGAATTAGAAATCAAAAACCCTAATTCCTAATTCCTAATTCCTAATTCAACATGACGGAAATTTTACAGCGATATGGGTCACGGTTCGCGCTATGGGGCGTGCTATTTATTTTGGCTAGCCGTCTGGCACAGGCCAATGACCCACATCAAGTGGGATTGGTGGTGGTGCATGGCAATGGGCAAGTAACGAGCCAATGTATCACTTTTCAAGGTGAGGAAATTAGCGGGTATGAACTGTTAGAGCAATCCAACCTAGACCTAAATATTGATGCAAGTAATAGCATGGGGGCAACCATTTGTCGGCTAGATGGCGAAGGCTGCAATTATCCGCAAGATGATTGCTTTTGTCAATGCCAAAGTTCTAGGAATTGTATTTATTGGTCATATTGGCATTTAGATGACGGTCAATGGCAATATTCATCCCTCGGCTCATCCAGTTACAGCTTGCATGGCGGTGAGGTACAAGGCTGGGTTTGGAGCAAAGGCAACGTGGGTAGCTCGGCCGAGAAAGCCCCACCGCAAACCAGTTTTGAAGCCATTTGCGCCCCCGCCCCTACAGACACGCCCATACCCACAGAAACCGCCACCGTCACCCCTAGTGCCACCGCCACCGCTTCATCCACCGCCACAAATACGCCCCAACCGCCCACCGTTACCCCAACCTTTGAGGCCACTCACTCACCCCATCCATTTGATGAGGTCGGCCTAGCCACGCCCCCCCCCATGACACCTACCGTGGAGCTACTTGCAACCAGCCAACCCACCATGACGGTTGAAACGCCTACCCACACACCGACTCCCCCCTTACCGAATCAGACTGAGGAAAAAGTAGCGGCTGTTTCCCCAGTTGAAACGTTGTTAGTACAAGCCACACTTACGCCAACACCTAGCCCAACGGCGACCGAATTAGTTAAATTAGCGACAGTTGATAATAATATAACTCAACCTAGCCCCACTCCCCTAGAGATTTTGCCTACGCCCACCCTCGCTTTGACATTGCCCGCACCTCTCCCCTCCCTGACCCCCCTGGCTAAATTAGGGGCAGCAAAGGAAGGCGATTCCCCTGAAGTCAAACTTGCCTCGGCGGAAACATCCCCGACTTTAGTTGTTGAAAAACGGCGCGTTATGGCCGCAGATAGTCCTTCTGAAAGCTCATCCTGGCTCATTTTTGGTACGATGGCCTCATTGGGATTGTTGCTCCTTTTGGTCTTGCCCGTTATTTTGTTAATGGTAGGCGGCCTGATTTGGTGGATTAAAGGCTATGAACAGTAAGCAAAAAATTGGCAGACTTGTGGGTAATGATAAGCATAGGGCAAGAGAGTTAGGACTTACGCAAAAATCGCGGAGTTAGCACGCCCTCGTGCTAACAGTGACACACGAGGGCGTGTGTCACTCCTCAAAATGAACGCAAAATGAACGGTTTTGCGTAAGTTCTAAGCTATCATCACCTGCTTCGGCCTGATAAAGCCATCTTCACCAATTTCCGTACTGCCATCATCCCACCAGGCTTTGGGTTCAGCTTTGTCAACGGGTTTCGGCTCTAACCAATTCCCGTTGAGTGCGGCGCGCAAAGTGCGGAGGGGTGTGTCCGTTTCGCGGCCTGGTAGCCATGCCAATTGTTGAACCACTGCCGCTACGCCGTATTGCTCAATCATTTTGGTGGCGGCGGCTTCGGATAATTTAGATTTGTCATCTTTGAAGGTGGCAACAAGCATGGCGACTAACTCAACATGGCTTGGCTCGGTGGGTTCGGGGGGGTGGCCGTCGTTACCGTTGGCTGAAAATAATTCGGGCTGACCTGCGGCGATTTGGATTTTCTTGTATTGGCTGACTTTGCCACATTCATGCAATGGCTTCCATTTCATGATGCGCTCCAAAACGTTAGCCTTAAACGCTTGCCACTTCTTGCCCGACTCGGACTTGGCTTTAAGGATAGCGACAATGGGCTTGAGAATTTCGGCGGTGACATGGGGCGGTGGCAACAAAATGTACTCATTGGCGTACCCGTCTGCGCCTGCGTCTACACGAATCAAGCCGCATGTCTCTAAAAGCCAATTGTTCATGGTGATGGTGTGCATGTCGTAGAATGTGTATTCTTGTAATGTTCTGATAGAGATAAACCACTTATTACCTAGTTCACGATTGGCAGCGGCTGAATAAATCCCATACAGAGCATAGGCATGGGGGCCAATAATGGCAAGCCACTCGCGCGCCACCCAATTTTTAATGCGGTAATGGTCTTCTTCTATTTCGGTGGTGACGGCTATCGGCTGATTAAGTTTGGGTTGAGTCCTTTTGCCCATTTTGTAATGTCCTATTCTTATGATAAAATAAAAGAACGCCTGACCTACCGCGTCCGCGCGGTGGTAAAGGTAGACTGGCTCGGAAGGTCGTTGGGGGAGACGCTCAAATCTAATCCCCAACGGCCTCAGTTCAAAAAAAAGGCGCGTGACGAAATTAGTCATGCGCTCTTTTATTTTATCAACTATATTTACGACTGTCTTGTAATTTTAAAAGCTCAATTCGATTAAGAAAATTTTTGGACAATTCTTGGTTGACCACATCACTCACATTTATATTGAGTTTGTTCGCTTCCTCTTGCAACACCGCGTAAAGATAGCGATTAAAGGTCATGGCTCGTTGAACATTTTTAGGTGAGATTTTTACTTCCATTTCTGCCTCCGTGTTAAATATAACATCAATATAATTTAAACACCTTATATTGTCAAATCCTAAGTATAAATTTATGCATGTCATGTGTTGGCGTGAGGCCAACAGGGTGTTGGCGTGAGGCCAACAGGGTGTTGGCGTGAGGCCAACAGGGTGTTGGCGTGAGGCCAACAGGGTG
>JAIFLK010000380.1 GCA_020049115.1 Chloroflexota bacterium
AACAGGCAATGGCCTGCTCAAGTTGACCTTGCAATTGTAACACTACGCCCAAATTATTATGGGCTTCGGCAAAATCAGGTTGATAATGCAACGTTTTATTATAATAAGCCACCGCCTCACTCAAAAGCCCCTGCTGTTGATACAACACACCCAAATTATTATGCGCCATCGCCAGGTCTGGCTGGAGTTGAATGGCCTGTTCGTAATGGTAAATGGCACCCCCCTCCTGATTTAGGGGGGATGAAAAGGAGGGTTGCCCTTGCGCTTGATAGGCCATGCCTAGTTGAAAATGGGCGGCGGCAAAATCAGGTTGCAGTTGCAATACCTTGTTATATTCAGCAATGGCCGCCGCCCATTGTTTTTGTTGCGATAATATCAGCCCTAAATTGTAATGTATCTCTACGTTATCAGGCCGCAATTGTAATAAAAGTTGATAACATGCTACGGCCTCCGCCAAACGCCGTTGTTGATGTAATAATGTACCTAATAATCGTAAACTATCGGCATGGTTAGGGGTTAACGCCAACACTTGCCGATAAAGGGGTTCGGCTTGGGCTAAATCGCCCATTTGGTGATATTTGACGGCGGTGAAAAATAGATTTTGGGTCATTTGTTACTCTGAAATACGACTCATGGCTTGGTTTTCCGTTGGCGTAATTTGGTTATATCAAGGCCACGTTGATGTAATAAAGCTGCCGCTTTAGCCCGAATCAACATGGTGCGTTGATAACGTTGGCTTAAGGTCTGGGTTATGGCTTGTTCTTCATGAGTTAAGCCTGCCAATTGTTGTTTATCCAATAAGGTTTGCATTTGGGCGGTTTCCGCTGAGATGAGTTGGGTTTGAGCTGCTTGCCATAAATCAGCATCATCCAAAAACTCTAACTGAATTAAATCAGTGGCAATATCGGCAGAAATTGCGGTATCTGTCGCAATTGATGATGACGAATTGCTACGTTGTTGGTATATCCCCAAAAAATTTTGGATAAACCCCACCATCAATTCTTGTAATTGTTGTTGAGAAATACCATATCCTCGCGCCTGTTGGGTTAAAGGTTCTGGTAGTTCAATGGTTAATGTGGTCATGTGATTTCCTTAAAAAGTCTATCAGCAAGTCAGTCTGTCAGCGAGTCAGTCTTTCAGCAATCAGCTTGTCAGCTAAGGAATCAAGATTAAATAACTTGCTCATTTCAAACTGCCAAAACAGACAGGAATGTCTGTTCTACCGTTGGGTAGGTCAGACATTCTTGTCTGACCCTAAAATTTTGGGACAGTTAATTAATCCTTATTCCTAAAAGCTGAAAGACTGACTAGCTGACAGACTGACTCGCTGAACGCTGACAGACTGACTTAAAAAATGCGGCCATTTCATCAACGGCGGCCATGTTTTCATAAAGCACATGGTTGGCGGCTAAAATTTGGGCGTTCACTTGTTGACGATATGTTATATCACTTCCTAAACGTACCGCCAAATTAACATACTCCGCTGGGGTGTGGGCAATCAATTCAGACAAGCCCATAGCCTGATAAAAGCCCGCCGTAAATCGGCCGCGCAAAAATTGGCTGGGCATGGCAACAATGGGCAGGCCAAAAGCAAACGCCTCTAAACTACTATTACAACCACCAAAATGGGGCGGGTCTAAAATAATATCCGCTTGGGTGAGCAACTGCAAAAAGCCCGCCTGGTCTTGGCGCGGCACAAATTTAACACGGCTTAATACATCAGGCATGGTGATTTGAAAACGTTGCCATAACAGTTCGTTCCAGTGAGGTTGTTGGCCTGAAAGTAGCCATAATTGCCCCTGTGGGTCGCGCCGCAAAATCTGGCTTAACAATTCGTCAAAGTCAGGGTGATATTTATAGAGGCTTTGGGGACAGAGATAAATCGTACCCTCACCCCTGCCCTCTCCCACAAGGAGAGGGAGTTTCAAGCTAGGGCGATAGAAATAAGTGTTAAGGCTTTTGAGGCGAATGAGTTTTTCGGTGTAATGTTGGTCGGCGGCGGCGGTTTCATAGAGTTCGCTAGAAATGTAATAATCCATTTCAGGCAAACCCGTTGTCATGGAATGTCCCCACGTAACACATTGTACGAGGGCGAGGCGGCTGAGACCAAGCGCGTAACTAAATGGCTCCATGCCGATGTCGGCATAAAACAGAAGGTCTAATGGTTGCGCTAAAATCTGTTGGCGCGCCTGCTCTAATTGAGATGATAGTGTAATATATTCATCGGCGTGGTGGCGAATGAAGGTGGCTATGTCATCGGTATGATGTCCGATGGAAAAGACAATCACCTTAAAATCGGGGCGGGGGAGTTTGGCAATCAAGCCCTGCATGAGTTTGCCAACGGTGTGATGTTTGAAATGGGCTGAAATAAAGCCAATGGTCAATTGTCCTTTGTCATTGGTCATTGGTTGTTTGTTCTTGAGCAATTGACTAGGGACAAATGACAAAGAACGAGTGACTATGGAGGCAATTTTGGCTTGGAGGTCGCGGTCGTTATGGCCTTGATAAGCGGCCAAAAAATTGGTGGGCAAAGTAACAATATCTGACGTGAGGTCAAAAGTGAGATTGGCCTGACATAAAGTTTCAATTTGAGATTCTAACCGTTGTCGCCAGGTGGTTAGCGATTCTAATGAAGGGTAGATAATGGGCAGAGTGAGGGCGAGTCGCAAACGTAATATAGGGTTATCATGGAATTGCAAGGCTTGCTCAAAATAACGAATGGCCTCATCAACTTGCCCCATTTTATGATAGGCCGCGCCCAAATTGGCGAGAGTGGTGGCGAATAGAACGCGAACAGAGGAAGGGTCGCGAAAAGCGCGAACATCCGCCTCTTTCGTAATTTTCGCCGCTTCGCATTCAGCCCTCTCAAAGCAGGCAATGGCTTGAGTGAGTTGCTGTTGCTCTAACCAAACATTGCCAAGATGGTTATAGAGTTCTAATAAATCAAGGGATTGCCGTTCATTCAGGGGCTGACTTTCTAACAAAGCAATTGCGTCTTGATAAGCGGCGGTGGCCTCAGCCAAACGGTTTTGCTGTTGATATAAATTACCGAGATTATGCCAAGCATGAACACGCGAATCAAAGCCTGTGGTGGCGGTTAAGGCAATCACCTGTTGATAACATTGCTCGGCCTCTGCCCATTGCCCCTGCTGCTGATAGGCCAAACCAAGATTATGACATGCCTTAATGTAATTGGGTTTATGGTTGAGGGCTTGCTGAAATGAGGGGATGGCGCGGGCAAATTGGTGTTGAGCTAACCAAATATTACCTAAATTATAATGAGCTTCCGCCAGATGAGGCATGACTTGGATAGCCTGCTGAAAAGTGCGAATGGCCTCATCAAGTTGTCCTAAACTTTGTTGCGCCAAGCCTAAGTTATTGTAAGAATAGGCCAACGACTGGGCTGATTCAGGGCTACCCCCCTCTGTCCCCCCTGATGCAGGAGGGATGAAAAGGGCGTGCGCTAAGTGAATGGCTTGTTGATGATATTCAATGGCGGTGGTAAAGTGACCTAATTGTTGCCAAAGTATGCCTAATTTGTTATGCAGGGTAATATCATGGGGGTGTAAAGCGAGGGCTTGCTGTAAATAGGTGAGTTGTGCGTGGTCATTGGTCATGGGTCAGCGTTCAGCCTGTCAGCGTTCAGCCTGTCAATCAATCAGCGTTCAGTGTTTAGCTGACTGCTGATTAGCTGATAGGCTGAACGACTAGCTCTTTTTCGCCGCTTCATTAAATCGACGGTTGATATTGGCAATTTCTTTGACCCAGCGTTGTCTTTCGGCATGTTCCATTTCCAATACATCTTGGCGAGACCAGTGGAAATGATAGGCGACATAGGCTACCTCCTCGTGCAGGCGGTCGAGAGGGTAGCCACCTACCCCCCCAGGGTAGCTAAATCCACCCCAAATTCACTTTTACATTCGGGGCAAGTCACCTGTAAAACACTTGTGCCTTCCTCGTTTATCTGACGGTAAAATGCCTGCAAATAAGCCAAATCAGCCGCGAAAAGGCTTTCAATCACTTGGGTGGATACACCTTGTAATGTACCTAACTTCACAATGACCCGTGAAAGTAATAAAATCACCAAATAGGCTTGGTTGGAGCGCACCCGCAAATCACGCAACGGGGTAATTTCATCCATGGCCGTCGCCAAACGCATGACACCCTGGCGGTGAACCGTGCCATCTCGGTCTATGAAACCTCGGGGGAGGGTAAATTCAAATTGAGTCTGCAAGGACATAACTGAAATTAGGAATTAGGAATTAGGAATTAGGAAAAAGCTATTTTTAATTCCTAATTCCTAATTCCTAATTGTGGTTAGATGATATTTTTCGTAATTTTTTGGTAAGCAATCGTGACTTCTTCAATGCCAAAATCACTGCTATCGGATTTAAGTTGGGGGCTACTGATTTTGGACGGCCAGGCACTTTCTAGCACCCATTGCAAACGGCCAGTTGTTTCGTAACCTCGGTTAATCATTTGAATGGTGACGGTAGAGCGCACGTCGCTCATTTTGCCCCACCGCACCAAATCACGCCACTCCCAAAAACCCATGTTGGTGGTGATGCCCCGTTTCAGGGTCATCTTTTCGGGCTTCCACATGCCAGGGATAACTTGATAACCCGCCGTATAATTACGCCCATCATACGCCACCCGATATTCGGTGACATCGTTTTCATCACCCAGCCCCTCGCTGACCTCAATGAAATAGCCCACAATGGGAACACCGCCAGGCACATTGACCTCAACGGAAAATTGATAGGAAAGTAATGGGTCGGAAGGTCGGACTTTTGCCATGGGTAAGGAGTAAGGAGTAAGGAGTAAGGAGTAAAAATCAAACCTACTCCTTACTTCCTATTCCTTGAAATTTAGGGGCGCGTCGTGGGTGTAGGCGCAGGTGAAGGGGCAGGGGAGTTAGAGGGAGAGCCACCAACCGTAATACGGTTAATGGTTGCAAAGCGGATAGTCATCTCTTCAATGCCAATATCACTACTATCGGCCTTAAATTCTGGGCCGCTAATTTTTTCTAGCACCGCCCCATAGAGCATCCAAGTCGCCTTAACCATGCCAGCGCGGTCATACATCTTAATGGTCGCGGTGGCGCGGACGGTGGTGCTAAGGGTGTTGAGTGATTTTTCCCGCCATTCCCAAAAACTTTGGTCAGAGGTGAGGCCATGTTTCAGCGTAATGCTGCCTGGTTTGCGACGGCCATGAATGAGTTGCACCCAATCGCCAACGGAAGAACCACCCAGCGCGGTCGGTTTAACCGTTGAGCCAGTGGCATTATAAACTTTATATTCAATAATATCCTGTTCTGCGCCCATGCCACTTAAATCAGTAAACCAGGCCGTCGCAGGCACAGTAATGCCGCCTGAAATCTCAATGGAAAATTGAAAGGATAAGAGGGGGTCTTCAAATGCGGTTGCCATATTTTTAGTCTCTCAGCTAGTCAGTAATCAGCTAGTCAGCGTTCAACTTTTTAGCTGATTGCTGACTAACTGACAGGCTGACCGCTTATTACAATATCCGATTAATCCCAACGTAACGAATGGTCATTTCTTCCAGCGCATAATCGCTGCTATCGGCTTTGAGTTGCGGCCCAGCGATTTTTTCTAACACCCCATCATATAATTCCCAGGTGGCTTTAGGAGAGCCAGCACGGTCATACATCTTAATGGTAATTTTGGCGATTAAAATTAAAGGGTTAGTTTTCATGGTGGTTTCGCGCCATGTCCAAAAACTTAAATCACTGGTCAGGCCATGTTTTAAGGTAATGCTGCCTGGTTTGCGACGGCCAGGTAAAAGCATCACCCAATCCCCTGACCTAGCCCCGCCCATCGCGGTGGGGGCAGAGGGGAGTTTTTCGTAATATTTATATCAGAGGGGAGTTTTTCGTAATATTTATATTCAATAATTTCTTGCTCGGCCCCAATACCGCTAATTTCAGTAAACCAGGCGGTGGCCAGGGTGTTCGCGCCCCCCGCCATTTCGATGGAATATTGATAGGATAATAAGGGGTCTTGAAAAGGAGTTGCCATTGTTAGCTAGTCAGTCGTTCAGCTAGTCAGCAATCAGCTAAAAAGCTGACTGCTGACCGACTAATATTTTACCACCGTAAAATACCTTCATATCGTAATACGACTTCTTCTACGCCATAATCATTACTATCAGTGCGAAGTTGTGGCCCGCT
>JAIFLK010000010.1 GCA_020049115.1 Chloroflexota bacterium
CGATGGCGGTGCGGCGCAAAATATCGCCATTACCTGTACCCCTAGCGCGGCAGGCTTACGGGTCGCAACCTTAACGGTCAATCATAATGCCCCTGGTAGTCCCGCCACGTATACCCTCAATTGTACGGGCAATTCACCTGCGCCCACAGCTACGCCTTTGCCCGCGCCTGTGGCAGGTTATGGCTCAACGCCCGCGTCGGGTATTACTATTGCTGTCGGGTCAGTGGTGGTTGGGTCAAGTGGTAGCACATTATTAAATATATCGGAAACGGGCAACGCGGCCTTAAGTGTGGTCGGGATTGCCAAAGGAGGGGCTAATTCGGCTGATTTTAGCTACACCCCCTCCACCTTAACTATTCCTGACGGCGGCGCAACGCAAAATATCACCGTCACCTGTACCCCTAGCGCGGCGGGGTTACGAAGTGCTACACTTTATATCTACAATAATAGCCCCGTTAGCCCCGTCACCTATCCCATGACCTGTATCGGGCTAACACCAGGCTATGATTCCAACCCCATTACGAATAGTGTCATCAATATCGGCACGACGGCGATTAGCACGACCATTAGCACCGCGTTAGTGATTAGCGAAACGGGGACAGCCACCTTAACCGTGAGCAGTGCGGTGTTAAGTGGCGCGCAGGCCGCTAATTTCATGGTCGCCACCACGCCCTTAACCATTCCTGACGGCAGCGCGGCCAAAAATTTAACCATGAGTTGTACGCCCAGTTTCAGTGGCGTACATGTGGCAACTCTAACGATAAATCACAATGCTGTTGGCAGCCCCGCCAGCTATAGCCTCAATTGTAACGGGATTACAAATGCGCCGCCAGTGGCGGGTTATGCCTCCAGTCCCGCCATGAGTAGCACAATTAATCTAGGGTCAGCCGTAGTAGGCGGCTCGATTAATGCCAGTTTGCAAATTAGCGAAACAGGGAACACCACCTTAACCGTGAGCAGCCATAGTTTAAGTGGCACGAATGTGGCAGATTTTAAGGTTTCCCTGCCGAACTTAACCATTGCCGATGGTGGCGCGGCCCAAAATTTAACCATTAGCTGTAACCCTAGCGTGGTGGGTTTACGCACCGCCACCTTAAAGGTTAATCATAATGCGCCGAATAGCCCCGCCATGTACACCCTCAATTGTACGGGGGTGGCGGGGGTGGTGGCGAGTTATGCCTCTACGCCCCTGAAAGGCATTACCATCAGTGTGGGCAGCGTTGGCGTTGGCCTCAGTGGGGCTGTCTCTATGTCAATTTATAAAGCAATCGCGAATACCGCCACCTTAACTGTGACCAATATGGCGATAGGGGGGGCTAATGCCCCTGATTTTAGCTACTCTCCCTCGACCCTCGTAATTACGGACAACACAGCCAAAAAGGTAATCCTCACTTGTAGCCCTCGCGCTGCAGGCTTACGGAGTGCTACGCTATATGTCTATCACAATGGCTTGGGTAGCCCCGCCATGTACCCCGTGACTTGTACGGGGATTCCGCCAAGTTATAGCTCTACCCCCGCTATTTCCAGCACCATTGATTTTGGGTCAATGACAGTGGGGTCATCCTTCAGCACTGATTTGCTCATCTCCCGCAGAAATGCCGTCACGTTAACCGTGAACAGCACCAGTTTAAGTGGCGCAAATGCGGCAGATTTCGCCGTCTCCCCCGCCACCTTAACCATTTATAACCCATCACAGCAAAAGTTAACCCTTACCTGTACCCCCAGTGCGGCGGGTTTACGCACCGCCACTTTAACCGTATATCATAATGCCCCTGGTAGCCCCGCCACGTATGCCCTCACTTGTATGGGGGTTACAGAACCTATCGCCCGTTATGCCTCTACGCCCCCGATTTCTAGCGACTTGCCCATGGAGGTAGATGGGCAAACTTTGCAAATCAAGGAATTGGGTACAACCACCTTAACAGTAAGTGCCACTGTTAGCGGCACCAATGCGGCGGATTTCGCCATCTCGCCCACCACATTAACCATTCCCGACGGAGGCGCACCGCAAAATTTAACCATTACCTGTAACCCTACGGGCTTCGGCCAACGCACCGCCACCCTCATTATTAATCATAACGCCCCTGGTAGCCCCGCCACTTACGCGCTCAGGTGTCAAATCCAGCCAACCTATTACTCTGCCCCGACAATCTCTAGCACGGTTGATTTTGGGACGATTAACGTCGGTGCGACCACTCAGAGCAATTTGGAAATTAGAAATAGCGGGAATACGACCATGACGGTGAGTAGCTACAGTTTAAGCGGCCCCAATGCGGCTGATTTTTCAGTCTCCCCGCCCGCCAACTTCGCCCTAGCCTCTAGGGGTGGGAGTCAAAATTTAACCCTCACTTGTAACCCCTTAACGTTAGGTCTCCATACCGCCACCTTAATGGTTTATCATAATGCCCCAGATAGCCCCGCCACTTACTTTCTACAATGTAATGCCGCGCAAGCAGGTTATGCGTCTAACCCCGTTATCAACACACCCTTTGACTTGGGGTCAACGGTACTAGGTAATGTTTCTGGGGTCAGGGGTGAGTTACAAATAAGCAACCCTGGCGGGCGATACTTAAGTATCAGTAACGTTACTTTGAGTGGGCTTAATCCCACCAGTTTCGCGGTGTCAAATACGTCATTCAGCGTAGCGGCGGGTGGCACCCAAAGTTTATACATTACCTGTAGCCCCACCATCAGTGGTCTCAATACCGCCACCTTAACCGTCTATCATAATGCCCCAGGTAGCCCCGCCACTTACCCCCTCTCTTGTTATGGCAGCGCGCCAAAATATAGTTCCAACCCCGTTATCAGTAGTACGATTGATGTGGGTTCAGCCATATTAGGTTCAGCGACTGAGGGCAGGCTATGGATAAATCGAGTGGACGGGCCGTTGCAAATTAGTAATGTTGTTTTAGCTGGACGAAATGCCGCCGAGTTCGCCGTGTCTCCCACGTCACTTAACGTCACTAATCAGACCGAATGGCTCACGATTACCTGTAACCCCAGCGTTACGGGGCTACGCACCGCCACCTTAACGGTCTATCATAATGGCGTAGATAGCCCTGCTAACTATACCTTACAATGCATGGGACTGGTAAAAAGTGGCGATTTAACTTATGGCCCCCAAACGTTAACCTTCACCTTTAGACTAGGGGTATTGGTCGCGCCCGTCGTCCAACCCATAACGCTCAATTGTCCTGACACCTGGACTGTCCAACCATCCACCAGTAGCATTAGCGTAACGAGAACTTCAGGGAGTTATATCAATGGTGAACAAATCATGGTTTCCCTTAAGACTAACAACCTAGCTACTGGCAAAGGAGCAACATCTCCTATGACAGTTTCTATCGGCAAGATTAATGTTACCTGTGCCAGCATTTCAGTCACCATTAATGTGGTGATGTTGATTTTACCGCCGCCCGCCGCCCCCGTTTTTAACTCCTCGCCCGCCCTTGCGCTCAAATATGGCACCCCCTATAACTATAGCGTTCTGGTCTCTGACCCGTCTGGCAATGACACCCCTGACCAAATCATGGTGACTACCGCCGTAACGTTGCCCAATGGGTTGAGTTATAACAGTGCCAGCCGCGTAATTTCAGGCTCATCTGTAGCCATTGGCGATTTCCCCATCACCTTACGAGCCGTTGGCACGTTTGGCTTAGTCAGCACCCAAACCTTCACCCTCAGAGTGACCAATCAACCGCCCGTTGCCAATCCCGATGCGCTGGCGATTGAAGGCGGTTTGCCCGTCACCCTCTCCATTTTAGCCAATGATTATGACCCTGATTTACCTGGCGATAATAGCCAACTCCGCCTCATGGCCGTGGGGCAACCCAAATTAGGCACGGTGGTTATTAGCGGCACACAATTGATATATTTTGGAACAATTAGCGGCACCGATAGCTTTAGTTATACGCTCAGTGATGGATTAGCCACCGTTACAGGCCAAATTACGCTCAAGGTCTTTATGAACAGCGCGCCCATTGCCAAAGCGGATACGGGTTGGCTGACCATTTTGGGGCAATCGCTGATGGCCGACCCGTTGGCGAATGATTATGACCCTGATGGGGATAAATTAAGTTTAATTAGAACTCTGGCCTTAACCTCTAATGCGCCAACCCCGCTGCCCCGTAGCCAAGCCTTAATTGTGAACAATCAAAAGTTGTTCTATCTTCCGCCCGCCGTCACCGCCGCCCAAATGCAGGGGCAAAATTGGGTCGAGTCTTTCGCCTATACCATTCAGGACAGTGGGCATGGCGTAACCCTGCCCGCGACGGGTACATTTACCGTAACCGTGTTAAACCCCGACAATTTACGGGGCGAGGTGGCTATTACGCCCAAACTATCGCCCGACCCATTTTTAGCCCATGAAAGTACCATTTTCTCCAACAGTCTCGAAGTGGTGAACAGTGGGCCAGATATTATGGGGCGGATAACCGTCACCCAACAACTCGGTCAATTTGAGAGTTTCAGCCTCAGTTCAGCCCAAATTAGCCCCAATGGCACATGCCAAGCCTTTAGTCATCCGATGATTGTCAATCATCGGATGACTACCACCCAGGGCATCGTCTGCCAGATTGACGTACTCCCCGCGAACAGCCGCGCCTGGATTACGATAACACACAATTTTGTCCCCGCGTTAAGCACCACCTTAAACAGTCGGGTGGAGGTCGGTTTAGGCACAGACACCAATCTGACGAATAATAACGTCACCTCCACCTTGAACATCGTGGAAAGAACCCGTTTAGAGTGGAATGGTATTCCCATCGCGGGGGATTTTTCCACCGACAGTAACGGGGTTAAGCGGCTGACCTCGCGCCTGGTGTTGGGCGCATTTAAGGTCAATGATAGCAATGCCTATATTGATATTTCTAACGATAAACTGACCCTCAATGGCACGTTAGCCCTCTCAGGCACCACCGATTTAGCGTTGGTGAAGGGAACGTTTAGCCGTGATAAAAATGGCACCTGGGATTTCAGCAAAGCTACCGTTTTAATCACCCAACTCGGCGGCTTCCCCTTGAGCAAAGTCGGCCTCACTAGCCTAGATTTAGCGGCGGGTCTCATCAATGGTCAAGGGCTATTTGAGCAGACCCGCGGCGACGCGAGACTCAGCTTTAATCTGCCCTTCCAAATCAACCCTGGCCCCACCTATAGCGGTGGCCTAACCCAAAGCACGGTCATAAGTTATCTTAATACCAGTGGTAATTGGGGGCTGTTCCTCAAACCGACTAGCTTAACCTTAGCTCGCAATGGAGATAACTATGAATTACGGGCTACGGCGGGTACGGTACATTATCCCCTGCCTAGTTCTGCCCAAATTGGCAATTTGACCTCATTGGTTATTCCCGCACCTTCTTCAGGGGGATTAAATGGTACAACAAATCAATTGACCATTCCATTAAGTAACAACACTCGTTTCACCCTTAATAATGGACAAGGTAGTGTCAGCCTGAATGAGTTTGGCACGGTTGCCACCTCCGCCATGTGGGACGGGCTGACTCCCAATTCCATTTTCTCCAATGTGACGCTCGGCAAAAATGGCTTAAGTTTAGTCGGCCAAACCACCACCGCCACTGCCAATGGTAGTGACATCTTCCAAGTAATTAAGCTGACCAGTCAATTTGAGGTAGACGCAGCCACAGGCATCCACCGCCTGACCCCCATCATGGTTGATTTACGGGTTAACATTGGCAGTAGTCCGCAGACCCTCAGCAATGTGCTGCTCGGTCAAACCATACCTAATATTAAGACATTGCTGGCGACAGGGGTTGAGGTGACGTTTAATAATCCCGTTTTGACCGTTGGCAGCAAGGCGGGCGAATATGTGCTGACGGTTAATCAAGTGACCTGGACGTTGCCCGCGCTGTTAG
>JAIFLK010000333.1:0-5405 GCA_020049115.1 Chloroflexota bacterium
CCATGCAAGCCAAAGGGTTTCGCCAACGGTATGGGTGGGTTTTCATTAAATTTGTGCAACCGTTCCACCATGGATAAAACCGCCCGCAACGCTAACTCGGGGTCATTTTCGTGGGCTTTCGGCGCGCCAAACACGGCCATGATTTCATCACCGACATATTTGTCAATGTAACCATCAAATTCATAAATAGCCTCGCTCAATTCTTGTAATAATCGGTTGACCACATAAACCACCAGCTCAACTTCCGCCGGGCTTTTGGCCGCGTCATTCAAGGCAGTAAAGCCCGATATATCCGCAAAGATGACCGTAACCTGACGACGTTCCCCTTCCAAAGCCAATTCCGCCATATTAGGCAATGTCGAGATGATAGGATTAGCCTCAAGGGTTTCCTTTAACTGCTCAAGTTGTTGGGTGGCTTGCTGAATATAGGTTTTAACTAAAGTCGGGGTTTTAGCCCAATCCTCATGAGATATATTCAAAGGTTGCTCAAAATTCATGGCAATGTCTAAACCTTAAGTTTTTATATAATGTTAACTCACACAGATAATAGTACAATCTGGCAAATATGTCAACGACTCTTTGGGGCTATGAAAATTAGAATCAGTATTTCAAGATTTGAGTGCAACTACTAAATCACCCTCACCCCCCGCCCCTCTCCCAAAGGGAGAGGGGAGACAAGAGACTCCCTCGCGCCCCTCTCCCAAAGGGAGAGGGGAGACAAGAGACTCCCTCGCCCTTTGGGAGAGGGCTGGGGTGAGGGTGACAAATCTTGATATACTGAGAATAGACCTCACAGATACTAAACCTCAAAGGTCTTAAAGACCTTTGAGGTCTGGTCAGCCTTTATAACGTTTGAAACGTTATAAAGGCTAAAGGGAAAAACGGTCATATACTTGTAACAAACGTTGCGCCGCCGCTTCCCAGGTGAATTTACGCGCCTGTTGAAAGCCTCGCTCAATCGCTTGTTGCCGCGCCACCTCATCTGTCGCGAAAACATGCAAAGCCGCCGCTAAAGCAGCCTTATCCGTCGCGTTCACCTGTAATGCGGCCTCACCTGCCACTTCGGGCAAACAGGAATTATCGGCACAAACGACAGGCGTGCCACAAGCCATGGCCTCAATCACAGGAATCCCAAAGCCTTCATAATGGGATGGATACGCGAAAATATCGGCCAAATTATAGAGCAACGGCAAATCCTCATCCGCCACAAACCCAATCAAATGAATCCGTTCCGCCACCGCAGAATGAGCCGCCGCCGCAAAAATATCATCATAGAGCCAACCCTTACCACCGCCAATCACCAAATGATGCGTTTCCCTAACGGGCGAATTTTCAAAAGCCTGAATCAGCCCCACAAAATTTTTGCGCGGCTCCAATGTACCTAGCCCTAAAATAAATTTTTCAGGCAAACGATAACGGGCGCGCACCGCGTCACGTTGCGTTATATCAGTTATCAATTGAAAACGGGCCTCTACCCCCGCACCCACCACCGTAATATTATCGGTAGAGAGCGAGAATAATTCGATTAAATCCCGTTTGGTATGTTCCGAATCGGCTAACACATGGTCAGCCCGCGCCAAGCTACGCGGCACCACCTTATTGAGCCAATTTCGCAAACTCGGCCACGCCCCCTGCGGGTGGCGCATGAAGGAAAGGTCATGAACAGTCAACAACGTTTTGGCATGGCGCGTCGGCGGTAAAATGAAGTTAGGCGAATGAAATAAATCCACCTCCCCTGCAAACCACTCGACAGGAATCGGCAGATAAAAACGATGCCAGCCAATGGTCATCCACCGTTCCGCCAATGGATAACGGCGATGGCTAAAGTTAGCATGAGTATTAAATAGGTGCAAATCGGCTAAGGGCGCGTCTTTGGTGGCAAGCAAACGATATTGGTGCGTTCTATCCAGCCGCGCCAAAGTCGTGACCAAACCACGCGTATATCGCCCAATCCCGCCCCCTTGTTTTAAGGCTGCCGTATAATCAATGCCAATGACCATAAGAAAGTTAAAGTTTATAAACCGATTTTATTACAAAATTTAGGACTTACGCAAAAGCCAAGTCTACCCCCCTTAATCCCCCCGACATCGGAGGGAGATTTTGCTCCCTCTCCTTTATCCCCGTATGGGGATACGTAGGAGAGGGCTGGGGTGAGGATGACAAATCTTGATATACTGATACTGCGCGAGGGCATAAATTAAACTTTTCTGGAGTGCAAACCTAAAGGTTTGCCCTCCAATTTGCCCAAAAAAATCTGTTAATCCCTTAATCCTGTTTCATCATGGTCCGAAATTGGGTGCGGTAGAGATGAGCATAGAGTCCCTCTTGTTGTAACAATAATTCATGCGCCGACTGATTACCCTGCCGATGACTTTGCTCCGCCAACCGCCCCGCCTGCATCACCAAAATCACATCCGCCGCCAAAATCGTGCTAAGACGGTGAGCAATGACAATGCTGGTGCGCCCTAGCATAATACGCTCTAACGCTTCCTGAATCAGAGCCTCACTGTGACTATCTAAACTGCTGGTCGCTTCATCTAATACCAAAATGCGCGGGTCTTTGAGGATAACGCGGGCAATCGCCAAACGTTGTTTCTCACCCCCACTCAGCCGATAACCGCGCTCACCGACAATCGTTTCGTAACCATTCGGTAGGTCAGTGATAAAATCATGGATATTCGCCGCCCGACACGCGGCCTCAATTTCGGCAGAGGTCGCTTGGGGCCGAGCATAAAGCAAATTGGCCTTCAATGTATCGTGAAACAAATAGGTTTGCTGGGTCACCATGCCGATGGCATCAGCTAACGATTTTTGTTTCAGGTCACGCAAATCATGTCCATCTAAACAAATTTGCCCCGCCGTGGGGTCATAAAGTCGCGGTAATAAGTAAGTTATCGTCGTTTTACCCGCGCCACTCGGCCCAACGAGAGCCACCAATTGCCCTGGCTGAATCTCAAAGCTAATGCCCTCAATCGCCATGCCCCGTGTAGAGACGCGCGCCGCCGTGGCTTCAATTTCACTCTCGCCATTATTCCGTGCCGCCAAACCGAGCAAACTCGCCCCACCGTCACCACCCGCCGTGTAACTAAACGAAACTTGCTCAAAAGTAACCTGCCCTGACACTTGGTTTAAGGCAATCGCGTCGGGTTTATCAGCAATTTCAACGGGCAAATCAAGCACCTCAAAGACGCGCTCAAAGCTGACCATGCTCGTGGCAAATTCAAGGTGCGCGTTGCTCATAAAGCTGAGAGGGCCATAAAGTTGATTCAAATAGTTACCAAAAGCAACAATTGTCCCAACCGTAAACTCGCCCTGCAAAACCAAATGACCGCCGACCCAAAACACCAACGCCGACCCCACCGCGCTGATTAGCCCTAAAAAAACAAAAAACCACCGCCCAATCATCGCCTGGCGCACGCCAATGGCCGCCACGGCATGGCTGCGTTCATGAAATTTGCTCTGTTCATTATTTTGTCGCCCAAACAATTTCGCCAATAATGCCCCGTCCACATTCAGGGCTTCATGGAGTTGACCACTCATTTTGGCATTTAAATCCATGCTGTCGCGCCGAATTTCCCGTAATATGCGCCCCACGCGGCGCGCAGGGAAAACAAACATCGGCACTAAAATAACACTTAATATCGTTAGCCGCCATTCCAAAGAAATCATAATGCTTAAGGTGGCGATGACCGCGACAACATTACTAATAATACTGATAAATGTGCCTGTGAGCGCATTTTGCGCGCCCACCACATCATTATTAAGACGACTCATCAATTCGCCCGTTTTGGTGTGGGTGAAAAAGCGCAGACTCATCTGTTGCAGGTGGCTAAATAGCTCATTACGTAAATCAGCAATCAAATCCTCGCCAATTTTTGCGCTGAGATGACGTTGCCACATGCCAATCGCCGCGTTAATTAAGGGAATCGCAATCATGCCCAAAGCCAACCAGTTTAACAACGTCGCATTTTTATTGGGAATCGCGTTATCAATCAATTGTTGATACAATAATGGTGGAATCAGGCTCAAACCCGTAATGACCAAAATGGTCGCCAGCAAGCCTAACACTTGATATTGATACGGGCGCGCATAGTGCCACACCCGTTTGATTAAACTCCAACTAATTTGAGGACGATCTTTTTTCTCATCATAACTGATGTAAGACCACCAACCACCGCCATGTATCATAATATTGCCTTGACGCGGAACGCGAAAGGGGGGAAAGTAACGCGAAAAACGCGAAATTTAAAGTTTTTCTTCGCGTTTTTCGCGCTCCTTCATCCCCTTCGCGTTCTAATTGCGCCCCGTATAACGAAACATATCTAAATCATCTGTCCCTTTTTTCGCCCCGCCATTCGCCCCGCGCTTAGACAAGGCGCGCTTGGCCTTGATAATATCGGTTTCATGTTTGAGAATGACACTGAGCGTCGTTTCTATCGTGGCATTATCTAAACTTTTGCCAGGATTCAGCTTAACCAACGCCCGCGCCCAATCTAACGTTTCGCTAACGGAGGGCGATTTTTTCAGGTCAAGGCCGCGCAATTGATGAATTAAATCCACCATTTCCTGCGCCAATTTGGGGGCTAATTGCGGCACTTTGAGTTTAACAATATTTAACTCTGCCTCCACCGAAGGATAATCCATGAAAATATAGAGGCAACGGCGTTTGAGTGCCTCACTCAATTCGCGAGTATTATTACTGGTTAATAACACTGTCGGCTGATGTTTCGCCACAATTGTCCCCAATTCAGGAATACTGACCTGAAAATCACTCAGCACCTCCAATAAAAACGCCTCAAATTCCACATCGGCGCGGTCAATTTCATCAATCAACAACACCACCGATTCATCAGAAGTCAGAGCCTGTAATAATGGGCGGGGCAATAAAAAGCGTTCCGAGAAAAAGACATCTTCCTCGGCCGCAATTTTATCCGCCGCTTCCCGCAAAGTAGCCGTTTTGGAGACCACATCATTCAATTTATCACGTAACAATTGGGTATAAAGCATCTGCTTGGCATATTCCCACTCATATAACGCCTTCGTTTCATCTAACCCTTCATAACATTGCAAACGGATTAAGCGGCGGCCTGTCGCCTTCGCCCATGATTTACTCAATTCAGTTTTACCCACTCCCGCAGGCCCTTCACATAAAACAGGCTTGCCCAACTCCTCGGCCAAATAGACGACCGTGGCAATTTCTGTCGAAGCAATATATTGTTGCGCGGCTAATTTTTGTTTAATGGTATCTGTTGCTTGGGACATAACGGCTGCTCTCCTTGAAAAAGCATTATACAATTGATTGATAACCCCACGAATAAAGTGTATCACATCATCACTCACTCAATTCGTCTACACTGAGACATAGAGTTAAAATGAAAACAGTGGTGGTATTATCACAGTTCACC
>JAIFLK010000333.1:5415-11281 GCA_020049115.1 Chloroflexota bacterium
ATAAAGTGTATCACATCATCACTCACTCAATTCGTCTACACTGAGACATAGAGTTAAAATGAAAACAGTGGTGGTATTATCACAGTTCACCTTAGAATTGTCAAACTATTAAAGGAAGGACTTACGCAAAAGCCAACTCTACCCCCCTTAATCCCCCCGACATCAGGGGGAGATTTTGCTCCCTCTCCTACGTAGGAGAGGGCTGGGGTGAGGTATTTACGTAAGCCCTTTAAGGAAGTAAATATGCCTCGTACCTCATATTACGAAATAGTTATTCCGCTTATTTTAGCCTTACACCAACCCAATGCCCCCGAATGGTCAGCCAAGTTAGAACGAACCTGGCAAATCGCCTGCCAAGTGCATGGCATTGCCAGTTATTTGCAACCCGCCATGCGTGAGGCCGAGTGGCTACCTGAGTCGCTTAAGGTATGGGCGGAGGCGCAACATGCCGCCAACAGCCAACGCATCGCCCGCCTACACCGTGATTTGCAAACCATTCTCGCCCTCTTTGCGGCGCATGAACTGCCCCTCATGCCGATGAAAGGCGCGCTGCTCACTGCCCAAGCCTACCCTGACCCAGGTTTGCGCCCCATGGCCGATTTAGATTTATTAATTCACCCTGCCGATTTTGAGCGCGCCCGCGATTTGTTAGGCCAATTGGGGTATCAACCCACCATTCACCATTGGAAACATACCGAATTTATTCAGCCCGATAATCAGACGGTGGTAGATGCCACCTGTGAACACCCCGATAACCCGCGCAAATTAGAGCTACATTTGTATTGCCGCGAGAATTTTGGTGGGCCAATCGTAGATATAACCGACCTCATGTGGGGTCAAGCCCACTTAAGCACCTGGTTAGGTCAACCCGCCTGGTTGCCCTCAACCGCTACGTTAGCCTTACATTTACTGGTTCATGCCAGCTACCATTTTTGGCAAGGGCGCGGGCGGCTGATTCAATTGCTAGATTTAGAACAACTTTATCAGCATGAGCCTGAACCCTTTGAGAACCCGCAAAAATTATTAACTTTGTTACATTCTATTGAGGCGCGTTATACCTATCCTAGCCTCTTGCTGTGGCATAAATATGCCCCCTCCGCCGTCAATTATGCCCTCATGATAAGCCAACGCGCCCGTGTTTCGCCCCAGTTTCACCATTGGGCGGACAGTTTGGATTTAATCAACAGTTCTCATCTCAACCCTAATGCCAGCGGCCTTTATCTCATCAAAGCCCTCCGCTTTAGCGAAGGCCGCCCGCGCGAAGTCAGCCAAGCCCTACGTTTTGCCCTGTTGCCTCACCTAGATGAAATTTTGCTTGACCACCCCAAACTTGCCCAGTCGCGCTGGCCCTGGTTGGCTTATGGTTTATTACCTTTGGATTGGCTTAAACGGCTGCGGCGCGCTTTTTAACGACTATTTGTTAAAAACCTTATCCCCATTTATAATTCGTTGAATTTATCACGGCCTGTTGGCTTAAACGATGCTTGACTAGGTAAAGAGTGCAATATCATGTTGTAACTGCTTATGATATAATCAAACCATGCAACTCAAAATCAATCAATTAAGGTGTAAATTGAGGAAATCAGCCATGAGAAGGTATTTGCCCCAATTTGGTTCAGTGGGTCATCAGTTGATTATGACCATTTTGCTATTAGTTATCCCTGCGCTCCTTTTCCTGGTTCTCATTAACTATTGGTTTGCTCAACAAAGTTTAAATTTGAGCCATGAACTAATTGAGCATAGTTCTCACGCTATCTTTATTGGTAGCCAACAGCTAGATAATTTAGCTCAACATTTGAAACCCATTGAAACGATGCTCAAAAATCAAGCTATCACCAACTTGATTTTTCTCCTTTTTGCCATCAGCTTAATTACCTTTGTGGCCTTTAGTATTTCCAATTCTATCTCGATACCGCTAGGTAAATTGGTTGAAAGTGTGAATCTGATTGCTGAGGGCGATTTTAGCCACCAGGTTTCTATCGCCGCCAAACATGAATTTAAGATATTAGAGAAAAGTATCAACCAAATGATCTATAACTTAGCCAGTTATATTGAAACGATTGAGGAAGTAGACGAGGAAATTCAACAACGAAATAAAGATTTAACCAATCTCATTCAAGTTGCCCAAACCATTTCAGGCGAAATTCAGCTAGATAAATTGCTTGTTAAATTGATTAAAGTCGTCTTGGAAACCGCCGAAGCGGGGCGATGTGTCTTAATCCTGGAACGACAAGGCATGTGGGTAATTGAAGCAGAAGGCTCTAGCGACGAGATTGAAGTAACCGTGTTACAATCCGTCCCCGTGGGGGTGTTATACACCAGCCCCTTAGTCCCCGTTTCCCTCGTCAATCAAGTCGTCCGTAGCCAAGAAAACATTATTTTTCATAACCCCATGCAATATAGCTCATTAATCGCTGATACTTATCTCGCCACCGTCCAACCCCAATCTATTTTTTGCACCCCGCTCTTTAATCGCGGCCAGGTGATTGGCCTGTTTTATGTGGAAAATGGCAGTTTTAGCTCTGACCGCTTACAAATTTTAGACCTGTTGGCAGGTCAAGGGGCCATTTCCATTGCCAATGCCCGCCTATACAGCCACCAACTAGAACTTATTAACGCGTATGAACGCTTTGTACCCAGCGAATTTTTACATTTGCTTCATAAAGAAAGCATTGTCCAAGTTAAATTAGGCGACCAGACCGAAGCCAAAATGAGTGTCCTTTTTGCCGATATTCGCTCTTTTACCACCCTTTCTGAGCAAATGGAGCCGCAAGAAAATTTCAAATTTATCAATGCCTATTTTGGTCGCATGAGTCCAATTATTCGCGAATATAACGGTTTTATTGATAAATATATGGGCGACGGCATCATGGCAGTCTTCCCCACTCGCGCCGACGACGCGGTGCGTGCTGCCATTGCCATGCAGCAAGGCGTTTCTGAATATAACCTTTATCGTGAAATGAAAGGGCGACAGCCTATCGTTATTGGCATCGGCCTCCATACGGATAATGTCGTTTTAGGTACGGTAGGCGAAGCGGCCCGCATGGAAGGCACGGTCATCTCCGATGGCGTTAATTTGACTTCACGCTTAGAGAATTTAACCAAGCTCTATGGGGTCTCCATTTTAGTCAGCCAACAAACCTTATTTAATCTGGAAAACCCCACCCAATATCGCTTCCGTTTTTTAGATAAAGTGCGCGTCAGTGGTAAACAAGATGCCATTGCCGTATTTGAAATGTTAGACGGCGAACCTGATGAAATTATTGCCCTCAAAATGAACACCCGCACCGATTTTGAAAAAGGGTTGCTTCATTACTATAGCCAAGAGTTTGATGAGGCCATGATTTACTTTAACGAGGTTCTCGCCACTTACCCTGAAGACCGCGCTGCCGTTTTATATTCGCAACGAGCGCAATATTTCTTAAACCATGGCGTGCCATCCGATTGGGAAGGCATCGAAACGCTGACCGAAAAATAGTACCAGCCATTATAAGGCTTAAAGCCTTATAATGGCTGATTGATAGCATGGATTCGCGGGACTTTTCGGATTTATCCGCTTGTCCTACAAATCCGTGCTATTATATGTAAACCATTATGTCAAATCCCAACTTTCCCATCACCCGTCCGCGACGGTTGCGCCAAACAAGCAATTTGCGTCGCCTAGTGCGAGAGACCGTTTTAACTCCCGCCGATTTTATCTACCCGTTATTTATTGTCCATGGGCGTAACATTCGCCATGAAATTGGCTCTATGCCAGGCGTGTTTCACCTCTCCGTTGACCAACTCGCGGCGGAATCGGTAGAACTCCGCCAATTAGGGCTGCCAGCCGTCATGCTCTTTGGCTTGCCCGCCGCGAAAGACCCCCTTGGCCTAGAAAATTTTGCCCCAAATGGCATTGTCCAACAAGCCATTCGTGAATTACGCCGCGCCAACCCAGAACTAGTCATTATGACCGATGTCTGTCTATGCGAATATACCGACCATGGGCATTGTGGCATCATTGAGGGAACGCAAATTTTGAATGACCCCACCCTAGAAATTTTAGGTAAGGTGGCCGTCTCCCATGCCACCGCAGGCGCGACCATGGTCGCGCCAAGTGCTATGATGGATGGACAAATCGCGGCCATTCGTCAGGCTTTAGATACGGCAGGCTTTAGCCACACGCCCATCATGGGCTACTCAGCTAAATTTGCCAGTGGTTTTTATGGCCCCTTTCGGGAAGCCGCTGACAGTCCGCCCCAATTTGGCGACCGTTCCAGCTATCAAATGGATCCTGCCAATGGGCGCGAGGCCATGCGAGAAATTGAACTTGACGTGGCGGAAGGGGCAGACATCATCATGGTCAAGCCCGCCTTGCCTTATCTGGACATCATCCGCCAAGCCCGTGACCGTTTCCCTGATTTGCCCTTAGCCGCCTATAACGTCAGTGGCGAGTACAGTATGCTTAAAGCGGCAGCGCGCCTCGGTTGGTTAGATGAAAAACGGGTGGCGTTAGAAAGTTTAATTTCAATTAAACGGGCGGGCGCAGACATGATTTTGACTTATTGGGCCAAGGATGCAGCGCGCTGGCTGTCCACGTGAAAAGCAGGTTACGGTTGCAACATGAGACGGGGTTTCAGCCGAGAACATTTTGATTTATTTCATGTACATCTCTCAATACACAGATTAAGAAATAACACAAAAAGCCCTCTCGGTGGAGAGGGCTTTTGTGCGTTAGAGTCACTTATTTTTTGGGAGGATGCCACCCTGCCCTGACCCAATTTTTACGCACCGTAATCACCTGAGTTCGGGATAAGTAAAAAGGAAAAGTTGTGGTAAAATAAGGTAAAAACATTTAGTCAAAAGGAGACTAATTCATGGATACAGCGACCAAATTATTAGTATTATTTTGTGATGTATACGATTTTTGCCAAGCATTTATGCCTCTATGGGAACAAACCCTGCTAGAAAATGGCCTTCAGGTTCCAAGGAAAGAGCCAAGACTAGCCATCAGCGAGATATTAACGATTATTATTCATTTTCATCAATCCCACTATCGGGATTTTAAGGCGTACTATGTGGATCATGTGAGTATTCATTTACGAGCCGAATTTCCCCAATTAGTCAGTTACAACCGCTTTATAGAACTTATGCCTCGCGCCTTATTACCCTTATGTTGCTATCTGGACTATCGTAAAGGCGAATGTACAGGCATCACCTTTATTGATTCCACCAAATTAGCCGTTTGTGGGAACAAGCGGATAAAGCGAAACAAAGTATTTCGAGATATTGCCAAACTGGGCAAGAGTTCCATGGGCTGGTTTTTTGGGTTTAAATTGCATTTGGTGGCGAATGACCAAGGGGAGTTATTGGCTTTTACCATCACTCCTGCCAATACCGATGACCGTACCCCTGTCCCCGACATGGTCAAAGAGATGTTTGGTAAACTCTTTGGCGACAAGGGCTATATCTCGCAACAACTCTTCGAAAAATTATTTGCTCAAGGCTTGACCCTGGTCACCTCCATCCGTAAAAATATGAAAAACAAATTAGTCCCAATGATGGATAAGCTTTTGGGGCGAAAACGGGCGATTATGGAAACCATCAATGACCAACTCAAAAATATCTCCCAAATTGAACATTCGCGCCATCGCAGTGTGACCAATTGCATGGTCAATATCTTGGCGGGACTGGCGGCTTATACCTTACAGGAAAAAAAACCTGCTATTAAATTTAATGAAACCAAATCTAGTAATAATAATGAACTTATCGTCATTTAACTATACCGAACTCAGGTTCTAAGGGCGTATTTTTGGTCTCCGAGAAATAGGCATTACAATTTTGGCAACGATATAGGTGTCGTTGTTCACCACTCCCAACCGAGTAA
>JAIFLK010000252.1 GCA_020049115.1 Chloroflexota bacterium
TTAAGAGAACGGCTATTTCGTCGGGCTGAGGCATGGAATGAAGATGAATTAAAATTTATGTTTATTGGTCAACTTGCTGACTTAGTTAATTTTTATTCAGAAGAATACCAAATTTTCACTCAGCGAAAATTCTCGGCAGTGATTGGTGAGTGGCAAGTAAATGGCGTGGTTGATTTTGTAGTTGCTAAGGGTGAACAACACCCTGAACAACCTTTCTTTTTTTTACATGAATATAAACAGGAACGTAAACGGGATAACGACCCATTAGGTCAGTTATTGATTGAAATGTTAGTGACCCAACAGCAAAATGAGACTAAATTTCCGTTATATGGCTGTTATGTAATAGGGCGGCTTTACTTTTTTGTAGTGCTGGATGGCAAAGATTACGCGGTTAGCCCTGCGATTGATGCTTCCTCAGCCGATATTTTGCAAATATTTCGCATGTTTCGTTATGTAAAACGTAAGATAGAGGAAATAATTTCATCATGAGCAACGAAACTATTCAACGCCCTGAATGGGTGCCTGCTGAGGCAGGGGCCGAATTTACGACCCAAGTGATGCCAGGAGTCACAGGTGGACATGACGGCTTAACCTCCACCTCCGCGACACCTTCCGTTATATCCCCGCGCCGCCGTCAATTGAGTGTGACTGATTATGTCGAAGGTGTACTCAATAATGACCGCATGATTTTGGGGCGAGCGATTACCTTAATTGAGAGTAACGCGCCCGCACACATGGAGACGGCGCAGGCCGTGTTAAAAGAGTTGCTGCCTCATACGGGCAAATCCATCCGTGTGGGCATTACGGGCGTGCCAGGCGTGGGCAAAAGCACCTTTATTGAGGCGTTAGGCTGCCATTTGATTGAACAGGGACATCGCTTGGCGGTGTTAGCGGTTGACCCGACCAGCACCTTAACGCGCGGCAGTATTCTCGGCGATAAAACGCGCATGGAACGGCTGACCCGTGAGACGCAAGCCTTCATTCGTCCTTCGCCGTCAGGGGGAACATTGGGCGGCGTAACCCGCAAAAGCCGCGAAACGATTTTGTTATGTGAAGCGGCGGGCTTTGATGTGATTTTAGTGGAGACGGTGGGCGTGGGGCAAAGTGAAACGACGGTGCGCTCCATGGTGGATTTTTTCTTGTTGCTCATGCTGACGGGCGCAGGGGATGAATTGCAGGGTATTAAGAAAGGGATTATGGAATTGGCCGATGCCTTGCTCATTAATAAAGCTGACGGTGATAATTTGACGCGGGCGAAAGTGGCACGGGGCGAATATACCCGCGCCGTCCATTACCTCGCGCCCGCCACGCAGGGCTGGCGCACTCAAGTGCATACCTGCTCGGCGGTAACGGGGGACGGCATTGCTAAAATTTGGTCGGTGATTGAGGAGTTTCGGCAAAAGATGACCGCATCGGGAACGCTGGAGGCGCGCCGCCATGCCCAAGCCATTGAGTGGGTTTATGCCATGATTGAGGAACATTTGCGGACGAGTTTTTATCATCATCCTGCGGTGGTGGCGGCCTTACCCGCCATGAAAGAAGCCGTCATTAACGGCTCACTGCCCGCAACGTTGGCGGCGACGGAGTTGTTGGCTAAATTTGAACGAGAACGATTTTAAAAACCAACGGCCTTATGAAACATTATGTTTCATAAGGCCGTTTTATTTCGCGCACTTCGCGCCTCATTCGTCAATTTCGCGTTCTAACTTTTCGCCGCAATCACGTCAGGCGGAGCTTGCACTAATTCAATGAGTACGCCCTCGCCACACAGGGGAAATTCTTCATTACCTTTGGGGTGAATAAAGCAAACCTCATAGCCCGCCGCGCCCTTGCGGATACCGCCAGGGGTGAAGCGCATGCCCTGTGAGATGAGCCAATCATGGGCGACATGAATGTCATCTACCCATAAGCCAATATGGTTTAATTGCGGCACATTAACACGGGGCTTTTTCTCAGGGTCAGGGCTGAGGGGCTGCATGATGTCAATTTCAATCGCGTGGGGTCCACTCCCCATGCGTAAAATATCCTCGTCTACGTTTTCACGTTCACTTTGAAAGGTGCTAACTTGCTCTAAACCGAGTGTATCTACCCAAAGTTTAGCCAGTTTGCCTTTATCCTCGCCACCAACGGCAATTTGTTGTACACCTAAAATTTTGAAAGGTCGGGTCATAAATAGTTCCTCCTGAATGGACTAAGTGATTTTAATAAAAAAGTGACTTTTCGTGAAAAAATTCACGAGGAGTCACTTTTATTTTACTCCAAACTATATTTTTACGCTATAGCTTGTTTCTTAAATCAAGATTAGAGGTTGGACATAAAACAAAAACTGCCACCTCAAATTGAGGTGGCAGTTTTTGTTTTGCTAATAAGGCGGGAGCGACGGGACTTGAACCCGCGATCTCCGGCTTGACAGGCCGATATGTTAACCAACTACACCACGCACCCTTATTATATAACCAACTGGGAAACCAGGATTCGAACCTGGATATACGGCTCCAAAGGCCGCTGTCCTACCATTGGACGATCTCCCAACGAGGTGCCGAGGCCCGGACTTGAACCGGGGACCCTTTGATTTTCAGTCAAATGCTCTACCGACTGAGCTACCACGGCACAAATGAAGTCCGAGAAAAAGCGGGCGATGAGATTCGAACTCACGACCTTCTCCTTGGCAAGGAGACGTTCTACCACTGAACTACGCCCGCAAAAAACAATTTGACCAACAGGGGTGACAGGAATCGAACCCGTAGCCTTCTGTGTTGGAGACAGACGCTCTGCCAATTGAGCTACACCCCTATACTGAGTAGCGAGAGCGGGACTCGAACCCACGACCTCTAGGTTATGAGCCTAGCGAGCTACCACTGCTCCATCTCGCATCATTTATTAAACTGCTTAGTAGCGTAGGTGGGATTCGAACCCACGACCTCTAGGTTATGAGCCTAGCGAGCTGCCACTGCTCCACTCCGCATTATTGATGGTACTGCTGAGTAACGAAGGCGGGACTCGAACCCACGACCTCTAGGTTATGAGCCTAGCGAGCTACCACTGCTCCACTTCGCAATATTGATTGTACTACTGAGTAGCGAGAGCGGGACTCGAACCCACGACCTCTAGGTTATGAGCCTAGCGAGCTACCACTGCTCCATCTCGCATCATTTACAAGGCGTCCCCGGCAGGATTCGAACCTGCGACCTTTTGGACCGCAACCAAACGCTCTAATCCACTGAGCTACGGAGACAAACTTTTCAGTCTGAACAGTGAAACATTATACTTTAGAGTTAAATTTTTGTCAAGTTAAAGTTTTGTTTTTTTGCAATCAGTTTTTACAAGGTACAATTAATGAGACTTAACCATTAACGAGATAGATTATACCAAATTCGCTTTATTGTGTCAAACCTAGCCATCACTAAATGTGCTTAACATAGTTGATTGACATAGATTTAATTCCTAGTACAATAAAAGGGAAGTAACTTAGTTGTTAAAAGGAAGAAGATATGAGCGAATTTACCATGAATGCCAAGAAAAAACCCCTTACCACAGCCACCAATCCACCTATTGGGGCTATCATAGACTCATATCGTCGTGAGATTATGGGGGGGTTGTTATTATTATTAACCGTGCTAACCTTAGTTTCGTTACTATCGTTAGTACATCATGTGGCGTTAGTATGGTGGGCGGAAACGGTCAGCAAAGTATTTGGTTGGGGGGCGATTCCCGCAACCTTGTTGGCGGGAGTATTTGGGGTCATGCTTACCTTTGGCCGCTTTAAAGAGGAATATCGAACTATTCCGTTCGATATTATTATTGGCCTAGAATTATTGTTAATTGTGAGTTTAGCTATGACTCACATGGCAACGGTACTCATCACCAATACGGAAGCCTACCATTTGGTGCGCTTAGGTCATGGAGGTGGTTTTGTGGGTTGGGGCGTAAGTAGCTTTCTCATGGGATTACTAGGGCCAGCCTGGGCCATTTTAGTGATGCTGATGTTAGGCTGGCTGGCGGTAGTTTTGGTGTTCCGTCTAACGTTAAGAGATATTTGGCATTGGACAAATTTGGTCAGTCAGTGGACAAAACAACAATTAGAACGGCAAAAATTAGCCAAAACCACTGGGGTTATTGTCATGCCAACGGTAAGTGTGCGGGATTACACCTCCCCCGTTGATTTCAATAAACCTACCATTATAACACCTGCCCCCTCACCAACCTCAGAGAGAAAAGCCGCCGAAGCCCCACCCTCCTTCCTCTCTAAAATAGCCCAAGTACCATTACCCTTTATTCCGCCGCCCGCTAAACCCCAAGAACGTTTGGATGTCCCTGTGGCTAAAAAAGTATTATCAACCATGCCCAAACGTCACCATGCTTTGCCGCCACTGACGTTAATGAATCCCGTTAAAGATGAGCATCGTAATTACAACCCTTATTTGGAAGAGCAAGCCAAAATTATTGAAGAGACCTTGCTCAGTTTTGATGTGCCAGCTAAAGTGGTGGAGAAACAAGCGGGGCCAACCATTAGTCAATTTGGTCTCACGTTAGGCACAATTGACCGCCGCACGGCGGATGGGCCAAAGCCGCAACGGGTGCGCGTGAGTAAAGTTTTGGCCTTAATCAATGATTTGGCTCTAGCTCTATCGGCCTCCCCGATTCGCATCGAAGCCCCGATTCCAGGCCGTCCATTGGTGGGCATTGAAGTGCCAAATGTGGATAAATCTTTCGTTTCACTTCGAGGCGTATTAGAATCGAAAAACTTTCAAAATATTCAAGCTCCATTACAAGTGGCTTTGGGGTTAGGGGTATCGGGCGAGGTGGCGGTAACGTCCCTCATAAAAATGCCCCACTTGCTTATTGCGGGCGCAACGGGTTCAGGAAAATCGGTTTGTCTTAATACGATTATCGCGACGTTGCTGTTTACTCATGCTCCTGAAGAGTTGCGGCTGCTGATGATTGACCCGAAGATGGTTGAGTTGACGAGTTATAACGGTATTCCCCATTTGATTGCCCCAGTGGTGACAGATTTTGACCAAGTGGTGGGGGCGTTATCATGGGTGACGCGAGAGATGGAGCGACGTTATAAACTGTTTGCTAAAATTGGGGCGCGCAGTATTAACACCTATAACCAAAAAGTGGAAGACCCTAACGAACAATTACCTTAT
Source organism: Chloroflexota bacterium (assembly GCA_020049115.1). GTDB lineage: Bacteria > Chloroflexota > Anaerolineae > 4572-78 > J111 > JAIFLK01. The sequence goes on from JAIFLK010000252.1 coordinate 5,151, forward strand.
TTAGTGGTGGTCATTGACGAATTAGCCGACCTCATGATGATGGCCCCCGATGAAGTGGAACATCATATTTGTCGCATTGCCCAAATGGCGCGGGCAACGGGTATCCATTTAGTGGTTGCCACTCAACGCCCCTCCACCGATGTTATTACGGGTTTGATAAAAGCGAACTTCCCCGCCCGCATTGCCTTTGCCGTTACCAGCCAGATTGACTCGCGAGTAATTTTGGACTCGCAGGGCGCGGAGAAATTACTTGGGCAGGGAGATATGTTGTTCATGTCACCCGATTCTTCTAAATTATTGCGTTTACAGGGTTGCTTTATCGCCGATAAAGAGATTCAAAATTTGGTGGACTATTGGAAGAAAACTAAAATTACTCCCACCACCGCGAGCAATGCCACCGAAATGATTACGGCAGGTGAACTCCCCTGGACAGATATTTTAGCGGAAGCAGAAAAAGATGATTTGTTGGAGCAAGCCGTTAAAATTGTGACTGAATCGGGGCGGGCTTCGGCTAGTTTCCTGCAACGGCGGCTAGGGGTGGGTTATCCCCGTGCTTCCCGCTTATTAGACCAATTGGAAAATGATGGGGTTATTGGGCCAGCCGAGGGCAGTAAAGGCCGTGAGGTGCTGTGGCGGGAAAATAAAGATGAGGCTGATTATGCCGAGTTTGAAGAGGATGTGATTGGTTCAGACGATGATGATGA
>JAIFLK010000374.1 GCA_020049115.1 Chloroflexota bacterium
ATTTTGCGGCGATTAAGGCCACGCGCGATGAGTTGATTATGCAGAAAGGTTACACCTTTTTGTTAGCCCATGTGCGCTGTCATCCTGATGATGTGGCGGCGGCGGTGGAGGCGGGGGCCGACGGGCTGAACATGTATATGGGGCTGTCAACGGCGGCTCGCACCCATAGCCATGGTAAAGATTTAGCCAGCATTGTGCAGCAGGTGCGCCCATTATTGGAGGATATTCGTAAGAATTACCCTCACTTGATTCTCCGTTTTAGCGGCGAGGACGCTTTCCGTACCTCTGAGGCCGACCTGTTTCGGGTGTATGATGAGGTTATTCCCTTTGTTGACCGCATTGGCACACCCGATACGGTGGGCGTGGCGACTCCCGTTTCGGTGGCGCAGCGAGTGAAGGCGTTACGGGAGCGTTACCCTAAAATTGATTTGGAAGGCCATTTCCATGATGACCGAGGCTTTTCTATCATCAATGCGTTGGAGGCGGTTAAATCGGGCATGCGTTACATGGATACGACGTTGTTAGGTGTGGGCGACCGTTCAGGGATTACTTCCATGACGGCCTTGTTTTATAACCTTTATATTGATAAATGTTATGACCATTTAGAGGGCTATCATCTGCGCGGGGCATATCCGATTAATGTGATGTTTGCCTCTAAGCTCAAAAAATTGGTGCCGTCTAAAGAACCCGTTAGCTTAACAAATCGTACTCATACGGCGGGGGTACATCAAAAAGCATTACTTAATAGTACCAGCACGTATGAGGCGTTTCCGCTAGACCAGTTTGGGGTGAGTGAGTCGGAGGTGTTGCTAGGGCCGTTGAGTGGGTGGAATATCGTCCATTATTTTCTTAAGGAAATTAAATATTACAACTTAGATGAGGCAACGGCGCGTCAGATTGCAACCGTATTTAAAGAGCGCATCTATAATTTGGCGCAAAATGATTCGCCGACTCAGTTGTTGATTGATATTGCGGAAAATGAATTTGGCCTAACTCACATGATTATCCCTGAACGCTTTAAGGATAATATTGTGCAAGTTATGGATAATGTACCGCAATCTGATAGTGGCGAAAACGGGACGCGCCAGGGCGCGGTCATGTTAAAACGTTAAGAGTGATGAATTATGAGTGGTTTGGTTTTTCACTCATAACTCATAATTCATCACTCTTAACTTAACCGTGGAGATGTTGAATGAGTACGCTTGTATTTGAACCGACGGTCACACTTGAACCGATAATTTACCCTGAAAGTGATGGTCAACCCATGGCGGATAATACCAAACAATTTGATTGGATAGTGCTAATAAAGTGCGGTTTGGAGGCTTTATTCAAAGATAGAGCCGATGTGTTTGTCGCAGGCGATTTGTTATGGTATCCCGTTGAAGGGCAAAATACCATTCGTCGCGCCCCTGATGCCATGGTGGCTTTTGGTCGTCCCAAGGGGCCGCGCGGCTCGTACCTGCAATGGCTGGAGGATAATCTCGCGCCGCAAGTGGTGTTTGAGGTGTTATCACCAGGGAATACCAAACGGGAGATGGCGGAAAAGCTCATTTGGTATCAGCGATATGGGGTGGAGGAGTATTACGTTTATGACCCTGATAAGGGTGAGTTACAGGGATGGTTGCGGCAGCGAGGGCAATTACAACCAATTTCGTCCATGCGCGGCTGGGTGAGTCCCCGTTTAGGGATTCGCTTTGATTTAGTAGGGCTTGATTTGGCTTTATATGCTCCCGATGGGCAGCTATTTGAAAGTTACACTGAAATTAAGGTGCGGGCGGATGTGGCTGAGAGTTGGGCTAAGGCGGAATTAGAGGCACGTTCTGAGGCGGAGACGCGGGCTGATGAGGCGGAGACGTGGGCGGAGGCTGAGGCGAAGGCGCGCCATGATGCAGAGGTACGCGCTAGGGCAGCAGAAACTAAAGCTAATATTGAGGCGGAAGCCCGCGCTCAAGCGGAGATGCGCGCCCAATCTGAGGCGGAGGCGCGTTCTCAAGCGGAGATGCGCGCCCAATCTGAGGCGGAGGCGCGTTCTCAAGCGGAGATGCGGGTGCAAGAATTGGAAGCAAAATTGAAACAATTAGGATTATTATAATGAACCAGACATTTGTCCAGAAAATTTTAGCTAAAAAAGCAGGGTTGGAGAGCGTAACAGTTGGTCAGGTGATTGAGGTTGAGCCTGATGTGGCTTTGAGCCATGATAACAGCGCGCCGATTTCCAAAATATTTTACAGTATTGGGGTCGAGCGCATTAAATACCCCAAACGGTTGGCGATTACGCTTGACCATGCCGCGCCGCCACCGACCACGAAACATGCTCAAAATCATGCCGATATTCGCCGTTTTGTGGCGGAGCAGGGCATTGATAATTTCTTTGAGGTGGGGCGGGGGATTTGTCATCAAGTGTTATGTGAGGAGGGGCTGATTTACCCTGGGGTGGGGCGGGGGATTTGTCATCAAGTGTTATGTGAGGAGGGGCTGATTTACCCTGGTGTGTTGCTGTTGGGCGCGGATAGCCACTCGACCCATTATGGGGTGTTGGGCGCGTTTGGCGCGGGCGTGGGGCGGAGCGAGATGGCCGCAATTTGGGCGACGGGGCAGCTATGGTTGCGTGTGCCTGAAAGTATTAAAGTGACTTTGACGGGGCAATTTAATGAGTGGGTCACGAGTAAAGATTTCGGTATCTTTCTCATTGGGCAACTGGGCGCGGATGGCGGGCTATATGCCAGCGTGGAGTTTCATGGCGAGGCGATTCACGCCATGACGGTGGAAAGCCGCTTTGTATTACCGAATATGATGGCGGAAATGGGCGCGAAAAATTCATGGTTGGTGCAGGATAGCGCGACCTTTGATTGGTTGGAAGAACAAACCGTAAGAAATCGTACCTTTAAACCTGAACGGCGCGCCGAGTGGGAAGCCATGAGCCAAGCCTTATCGCCTGACGCGGACGCGACTTATTTGGCGGAATATAGGTTTGATGCCTCCGCCATTGAGCCGCAAATTTCCTGCCCTCATGCCGTTGATAATGTGAAACCATTAAGCGAAGTTGCGGGAACGAAGGTTGACCAGGCGTTTCTTGGCACTTGCACCAATGGCCGTTTAGAAGATTTGGCAATTGCGGCGGAGGTGGTGAAGGGCAAACATGTGGCGCGTGGCACTCGGCTTTTAGTGATTCCTGCCTCCTCGCAAGTTTTCCTGGACGCGGTTAAGTGTGGTTATGTGGAGACGCTCTTGGAGGCGGGGGCGGTGTTTGAGTCCCCTGGCTGTGGGCCATGTATGGGCAATCACATGGGCATCCCTGCGCCTGGTGAAGTGACCATTAGCGCAGCTAATCGTAATTTTAAGGGGCGCATGGGAACGGCTGATTCTGATATTTATTTGGCCTCCGCTGCGGTGGTGGCCGCGAGTGCTATTGCGGGCAAAATTATTCATCCTGGAGAAATTAGGAATTAGGAATTAGGAATTAGAACGTTCAATTCCTAATTCCTAATTCTTAATTCCTAATTCTTTAATGACTTCAATTCGTTACTCTATTGTTGTCCCATGTTACAATGAAGAGGGCAGTTTACCTGAACTTTATCGGCGGATAACCGAAGTAATGTCCCAGACGGAAGAGTCTTGGGAATTGGTTTTAGTGAATGATGGCAGTGCCGACCGCACCGCCGAGATGATGCGGGAGTTACATGCGGCTAATCCTCAGGTGCATATTGTGGATTTTGCCCGTAATTTTGGGCATCAAATTGCGGTAACGGCGGGCATGGATTACGCTCAGGGGGAGGCAGTTATTTTGATTGATGCCGATTTGCAAGACCCACCAGAGTTAATTTGGGATATGATTAAGAAATGGAAAGAGGGTTATAAAGTGGTTTATGCGATACGGGCGGAACGTAAAGGCGAAACATGGTTTAAGATTTGGACGGCCAAAATTTTCTACCGCGTCATTTATAGTATCACCGATATTAGTATTCCGTTAGATACGGGCGATTTTCGCCTGATGGACCGTAAGGTGGTAGACACCATGAAGCAAATGCCAGAGCGTCATCGCTTCATTCGGGGTATGACCAGTTGGGTGGGGTTCAAGCAAACGGGCGTGGAATATGTGCGGGAGGAACGGTTTGCGGGTGAAACCCATTACCCTTTCAGACGGATGTTACGGTTTGCTATTACGGCTATTACTGGTTTTAGTCACATGCCGTTACAATTAGCCACTTATTTGGGCTTTTTTATCGCCACAATTAGTACCTTAAGTACACCTATCGTTATCATTGGGCGGTTATCGGGTAGCCACTCTTTTGAGGGGCAGGCCACAACGTTGGTGATGGTGCTATTTTTGGGCGGCGTACAGTTAATTTCGTTGGGAATTATTGGCGAATATTTGGGGCGGATTTATGACGAAGTGAAAGGTCGCCCCATGTATGTCGTTAATGAAGCCATTGGCTTCGAAGTAAAAGAGTAATTATGTCTCATATTCAATCTGTTAATCTCACGCGTTTTAGCCATTTAGCCGAGGTTTATGAGGCCAATCGGCCTCATCCGCCGCGCGTCATTGTGGATATTTTAACGCAATTAGCCGAAATGTCTCAGCCTGATTTGGTGGTAGATTTGGCGAGTGGCACAGGATTATCCACCTTTATTTGGACGGGGCGGGCGCAAGCGGTGATTGGCATTGAGCCAAATGCGGCCATGCGCCACATGGCCGAGAGCCATTTGGATGTGACGCAAACTCTGCGCCCTATCCGATTTTTGGCTGCGACGGCTCAGGAAACGGGGTTGCCTGACGGCTGCGCCGATATTATCACTTGCGCCCAGGCGTTGCATTGGCTAGAACCTATCACAACCTTTGCGGAGGTGGCGCGTTTATTACGGCCTGGCGGCATTTTTGCGGCGTATGATTACATGGGCGACCCTGTAATAAATTGGCAGGTGGAGTTGGTCTTGCAAACGTTTTGGCAAGGGATTGAGGCGAAAAAAGATAGCTGGTGGCCTGTGGGGTTGCAAAAGTGGACGAAAGATGAACATTTGGCACGGTTACAAGCCTGTGGGCATTTTCGTTATGTGCGCCAAATGACGTTATATCAACAAGAAATGACCAATACGGCGCGCTTCATGGGCTATATTTATAGTTTGAGTAACGTAGGTGCTTTGTTAGAGCAAGGGTTTAGTGAGGCTGAATTAGGTTTAGATGTATTACGAACTGAGGTGCAAGAAATTCTAGGTGAACGCCAAGTTCCCTGGTATTTCAGTTATACCATGTGGTTGGGCGTGAAATAATTATTACTAGGACTTTCGCTTAAGGAGTGCGAAAATTTTATTTTCGCCTGTCAAAATGAAATTTTGACACTCCTGTTTGCCACCAAAATGGGCGATAAGCGAAAATCCTAATTACTATAGATTAACCATTAGGTTGGAGTCGCCAAGGTTGCTTTGTGAGGCAAAACAATCTTGGCGACTCCTGTTAATCTTATTAATCTTTCTAATCATGGTCATGATTTATCCTGACGACCGCGTGCTGGTGGCGGTGGTGAATAGCCCGACGGATTGGCAGCGAGTATTAGCCGAGGGTTGGTATCGTTTGCCCGCCAAACATGCCCCGCCTCAAGTGCCATATATTGATTGGCTGGCCTTTTATTTCACCCGCGCTTTTGGCGGCGATAAATGGGCGGTTCATTATTATAGCCGCGTCATTGGGCATGAATTGTTGACCCGCCAAGATATGATTCCGACTGAGCCTAATCATCCCCGTGCCGCAGAATGGTATTATAAACTGATTTTAGAGCCGCCCCAACATAAACTCCCCCCGATTGTGGCTGACCAATGGCGACGGATAACCTTTGTTATGACAACGGGCGATAGGTTTGAAGCGGCGCGTGAAATGGGTGATTTAATGCTTAATTATTCTCCTCAAGGGTTGCCCTATATTACCTTAAAGGAAAATCCATAGGTACGCCGACATCTTGTCGGCTACACTCTGGCCGATAAGATGTCGGCGTACCGATACCTGCTAAAATAGCTGCGATTATTGGCTTATCCGTCGTTAATCAATAAAATATATAATACACCAAATGTTGTGGGCTAGTCATCAGATGACTGTCAGTCATCTGATGACTAAAGTAACTAACTGATAACTAATCATTTTTATTGGAGAAAAAATCCATGCATGTTGCGCTGTTAGCCAACTTAAAAAAGAATGCTCCTACCTGGCCAGGCATGTCGCCTGACCAGTGGGATGACCTTGATTCACCTAAAACGATTGATGGAATTAGTGCGGCTATAGAAAGTGCCGGCCATAAAGTCACTTTTTTAGAAGGTGATGCCACGTTGTTTGATAATTTACCTAAAGTGAAGCCTGATATTTGTTTTAATATCTCTGAAGGTCATTTTGGCGATGCGCGTGAGGCTCAAATTCCCGCCATTTTAGAAATGTTGCGTATTCCTTACACTGGTTCACGGGTTTTAACTTTGGCCTTGGCTTTAGATAAACCCATGACCAAACGGGTTTTAACCTATCATGAGTTACCTACGCCGAACTTTCAGGTTTTTGAGCGTTTGAATGAAGAGCTAGACCCTGATTTAACCTTTCCCCTCTTTATCAAACCCAGTCGCGAAGGGACGGGCATGGGCGTGAGTGCGGAGTCAATTATTCAGAATAAAGAGCAACTTTATTTTCAGTTAGAAAAAATGTTGGCACGTTATCAGCAACCTATTTTGGTAGAACATTACATTGAAGGGCGAGAAGTGACTATCGGCATGGTGGGCAATTTAAGCGGCCCAGCGGCCCGACGTATTCCTAAAGACCAAGAAGCGCGGCGGATTTTTCGCGGTCTGCACTTTTTCCCCAGTTTGGAAGTGAATACGGCGGCCTATCCTGAAGAAGAGGCGGGTTTATACACCAATCGCATGAAGACCGAATTGGCGGACGAATTTCATTATCATTGCCCTGCGCCACTGCCTGATGATTTGCTTGAGGATTTGAATTGGTATGCGGCGGCCACATTTCGGGTTATGGGTTGTTTAGATGTGGCACGGGTTGATTTTCGTCTGGATGCCAATGATAATAATAAACCGTACATTCTGGAAATTAACCCATTGCCTGGCCTGAACCCTGGTTATTCTGATTTGTGTATTGAAGCCAGTGCTGATGGTTGGAGTTACGAACAATTGATTAATCGTATTCTTGATTTAGCGATTGAACGGTATCAGCTCAATAAATAAGTAACTTTTTTGTTACTGTTACGTAATGAGAATGAGGAGCTAGATACCAAAGTCTAGCTTCTCATTTCTATTTTTTAGGAGATTTTATGTTTAAACGCTGGTTCAGCAGAAACACCACCACCAATGGCTCATCTAATGGTCATAAACATACCGATTCACTGATTGAATTGAGCCAGGTTATCAAAACTTATGAGACCGCCGCGGGAACATTTTCGGCTCTGAAAGGGATAGATTTAACGGTTAATAAAGGGGAATTTGTCTCCGTCATGGGTAAATCGGGCAGCGGCAAATCCACTTTGATAAACATGTTAACGGGCATTGACCGCCCCACCTCGGGCCATGTTTATGTGGGTAACACCGCCGTTCATACCTTGAGTGAGGGGCAAATGGCGGTTTGGCGGGGCAAAGAATTGGGCATTGTGTTCCAATTTTTCCAACTATTGCCCACCTTAACCATTGTGGAAAATGTCATGTTGCCGATGGATTTTTGTAACATGTACGCCTTTAGCGAACGGGAAAAGCGCGCCCTGATGTTGTTAGAGCAAGTGGACGTGGTTGAACATGCCTATAAACTGCCCACCGCGATTTCAGGTGGACAGCAGCAGCGGGTTGCCATTGCCCGCGCCCTGGCCAATGACCCGCCCATTATTGTGGCGGATGAGCCAACGGGTAACTTAGACTCGAAAACGACTGAGGCTATTTTGGCTTTGTTCAAACAACTTGTTTCTGAGAATAAAACTATTGTGGTCGTAACCCACGACACCGATTTAGCCCATAAAGGCTCACGACTTATTACTATTGCTGACGGCCTGGTGATAAGTGATGAGGCCATTATACGGGAATTGTAATTAAAGGAGTAACATTCTATGAAGAAATTACCTGTTGGCATCTATTCGTTTGAATTTATCCGCCGCCATGACCATATTTATGTGGATAAAACCCGTCATATTTATGAAATGATTACGAATGGCATGTTCTATTTTATGTCGCGCCCGCGCCGTTTTGGTAAATCATTATTAGTAACAACATTATGGAATTTATT
>JAIFLK010000320.1 GCA_020049115.1 Chloroflexota bacterium
CCCGCCGTAATGGGGGTAAAGATAACCTCACCCCGACCCTCTCCTATTTAGGAGAGGGAGCAAAAGCCCCGCTTGCCCTCTATGGTGGCTTGCTGACCGCTGCCAAAAGTAACAGCCTGGCCGCTATTAGTGCTTATCAGCCACCTAGGTTGCCTGAAAATGAGCTATATCCCGCCGCCTTACAGCAAGCCTTAGCCCAACTCGGCCAAATTGCCCGCGCCATGCAAGGCCATCAACAAGCCACCTCACCTGTCACCAAAGGGCGACATTTGCTAGAGGCGCAAGAAATTCTCAGCCAAATTCGCTTAGGCGAGTTAGAGCTACCTGCTCGCCCCTTTATCGGCTTGGTGGTTACGCAATGGCAACAGCTATTGGGGGCGGCGGGCGGCGAGTTGGCGCGCGGGGCGCAGGCGGGGCCATATCCGCAACCTTACGTCATTGCCAACCCCGTCGTCGGGCCTGGTTTTGTGGGGCGAGAGGATATTTTGGGGGAATTGAAGTCGTTATGGAGTACAGCAAAACAACGCCCTTCGGTGGTGTTGTTTGGGCAACGGCGCATGGGCAAATCCTCCATCTTGCAAAATCTAACGGGGACGCAATTTGGGCAGGATACGCTGCTGGTGCCATTTAATCTGCAAGAATATGCCCCCACTATCCCCCATATTGGGCTATTGCTGCACACCCTCGCCCTGACCATCTATGACACTTTGCGTAAGGTCAGCCCTATCAGCCTGGCTGAACCTGCCGAAGAGCCATTTATCAGCAACGGCACGGGCGCGTTTAGCCGCTTTTTGCGCCAATTGGACGGGGTGCGGGGCCGCTATCGCTTCCTCATCACCCTCGATGAATTTGAAACCTTAGAACAACGCTTCAAAGCAGGCGAATTAGACCCCCAATTGATTGCTTATTGGCGCGGGGTCATCACCCAATACCCCTGGCTGACGTTGGCCTTAGCGGGCTTGCACACCTTACAAGAGATGACCACCGATTATTGGCAGCCCTTATTTGGCAGCGTCAAGGTTATCGCCGTCTCCTTTTTATCGGCGGGGGCGACGCGGCGCATGTTGGTGGCCCCCACGCCTGATTTTGCGGTGGATTATGATGAAGCCGCCTTAACGGAGATTTACCATCTCACGCATGGGCAGCCCTACTTAACCCAATTGTTAGGCCATGCCCTCATGACCCGTTTGAATGAGGAGATGTTTGAGCAGCAAATTCAACGGGCGGCGCGCTTTAGCCTGGCCGATGTGCAGAGCATCATCCAACAGCCGCAATTTTATCAAACAGGCAACGCCTATTTTCATGGCATTTGGGGTCAAGCGCAACAGGGCGCGGCGGGGCAAACTCGCCTCCTCCATGCCCTCGCCCCCCTGCCCACCGCCACCGCCGCGCAATTAGCCACCCTCACGGGCTTATCCCTAGAGGAAACCTTCGCCGCCTTGCAAGCCCTCCAACGGCATGATGTCTTACATCGAATTAAGCCACAGACCGATGATGAAGGCAATCTATTGTTAGATGACGCGGGCGCGGTTTTAATCGCTGATGAGACCCCCAAGATTAATCCCCTCAATCCCCCCGACCTCCACGCCGCCGATTATTGGGACTTTACGGTAGACCTCATGCGGCGGTGGGTGCGGCAGTTTCAGCCAATGTTATAAACAGGAGTGCAACAGCTTTAGATGTTGCGGCAATGTCTAAAGCCATTGCACTCCTGCTTATGCACAAATATAACAAAATTTTTATGCAAATTAAAGCGATTATTTTTGACATGGATGGCCTCATGCTGGACACTGAGCCGATTGCCGAGATGGGCTGGCGGCGGGCATTGGCGGATTGGGGCTATCATTTGAGCCATGAATTGTATTTGTCGGTCATTGGCACAACCATTGTTAATGCGCGGCGGGTGTGGGTGGAAAGTTTTGGTGCGGATTTGCCGATTGAGGCGATTTATAAACGTCATCAAGAGTATATTAACGCCCATATTGATGAACATGGCATTCCGATTAAGCCAGGCTTGCTTGATTTATTGACCTGGTTGGAACAGCGTCATTTTCCTAAAGCGGTGGGTAGCTCCACCCAACGGGCGCGAGTATTACATAAACTGAATTTTACAGGCTTACAAGATTATTTCAATATCATTGTGGGCGGTGATGAAGTGACTCATGGCAAGCCTGCGCCTGATATTTTCTTGGCAGCCGCAGAGCTACTTCATATTTCGCCACATGAATGTGTGGTGTTAGAGGACTCGGAGGCGGGTATTCGCGCGGCACACGCGGCGGGGATGATGCCCATGATGATTCCTGACCTTAAGCCACCGTCGGCTGAGATTAAGCCATTGGCGCGCCAGATTTTTCCTAGTTTGATGGAAGCCCATGCCTTTTTTGAATCAAACCATTTTGAGATTATACTATAGCCGTTAGGACTTACACAGGAGTCCGCAATTCTTTGCGGAATCCTACTAAAAATAACTATTTTTCATAAGTCCTAGCCCTTATCAATTTGTTCTCAGGGGAGAAATATATCCATGCCAGATGAAATCGTGTATCAGAAAAAAAGTTTTCTACTCACCCTTCAAGGAAGGGTCACATTACAGATGTTAGATGGGCAAGTGCTGGAGGGGGAGTTGGCGACCCAAGATGATTTCCACATTTTCTTACGGATAGCTGACGCGCCTGTGATGATTCCTCGGCAACATATCCGCTTTATTAAGGGGCAGGCGGGGCAACCTATTGTAATAGACACCTCGCAAGATAGCCCCATGATTGAGCCAAATCGGGAGCGACAGACCACCGAGCCTAGTGTTGCGGTTAATGAAGCAAAAGCCGCCCCGTTAGATTTAGAAAAGCGTCCTCGCGAAGAAACGGGAACTCGGACGCAAGCGAGTACCTTTGATTTGCCTAAAGGCCCAATTTATCCTACAGATGATTATGAAGGCACCGTTATTTTAGATAACTCCATGCCGCAGTCAGTGGAGGATTCGGGCGGGACAATGATGTTAAGTGAATCTGAAGACGTTAAGAATTATGATGCTACCGTCATTTTAGATGACCTTGAAAAAACGCCCTCACCTTTTGCCCAAAATGACATGGACGGTCAGGCCACCTTTATTCTTGATGAACCCGCTAAATTCAAAGCTCCGCCGCAGTTGGTTTGCACGGGCGGCCCCCATGCGGGGCAAAGTTATGTCATTACGGGCAGTATGACGCTAGGGCGCGCCAGTGGCAATGAAGTGCCGTTGGTCAATGATAAGGAAATTTCTCGCCGCCACGCCGTCGTTACGATAGAAAATGGCCGTTATGTTTTGCAAGACCAAAATAGTCTGAATGGTACTTTTGTTAATGATCACCCTATTATTGGGCAATATTACCTGCAACATGGGGACAAAATTTTAGTGGGTGTCTCCTATTTAGAATTTCGCGAAGTTTAATTATTTTTCCAACGAATTACACTCGCGCTGAGGCGCAAAGACGCAAAGGGTTAAAAAATAAAAACCCCCCGCGTCTTTGCGTCTCGGCGCGAGTTTCTTTTATTTATGATAACAGTACAAGGCGCAAGAGAACATAATCTTAAGGATATTGATTTACAAATTCCTCGTAATAAATTGGTCGTTTTTACGGGCGTGAGTGGTAGCGGCAAATCATCGTTAGCTTTCGATACACTTTACGCGGAGGGGCAACGCCGTTATGTCGAAAGCCTTTCGGCCTACGCGCGCCAATTTTTGGGGCAGATGGAAAAGCCGAAGGTAGATTACATTGGTGGCCTCAGCCCCGCCATTGCCATTGAGCAAAAAGCGGTCAGCAAAAACCCGCGCAGTACCGTTGGTACAGTAACGGAAGTTTACGATTATTTGCGGGTGTTGTTTGCCCGCGTGGGTATTCCTCATTGTTACAATTGTGGCCGCGAAGTGCGCGCCCAATCGAGCCAACAAATTATTGAGCGCATCATGAGCCAACCTGCCGAGACGCGCTTTCAACTGCTTGCGCCGTTGGCGAAAGGACGCAAAGGGACATTTGAGGAAACGTTCACCCAAGCCCGCGCCGATGGCTTTGTACGGGCGCGCATTGATGGCGTGGTGACGGAACTTGACCAACGGCTGAAACTTGCTAAGAATAAGAAACATGACCTTGAATTGGTCATTGACCGCTTGGTCATGCCTGCGGAAGTGGACAGCGATTTTCGCTCGCGGCTGGCCGACTCGGTGGAGACGGCCTTGCGTTGGGGCGAGGGCGTGGTGACGGTGGATGTGATTGACGGCGAGGAGTTTATTTTATCGGAGACAAACGCCTGCCCCCATTGCGGCCTGAGTTTCCCTGAACTTACGCCGACCTTGTTTAGTTTTAATTCTCCGTTAGGTATGTGTCCTGAATGTAACGGTTTAGGTATCCGCCATGAATTTGACCCCACCTTATTTGTTAATCCCAATGTTTCCATCAATAAAGGTGCGGTCATTCCCTGGGGCGAGGTGGGTAAAAAGGATAGCTGGGCGCGTCAGATTGCGGGGCAAATTGCGGAACGTTTCAATATCAGTCTGGATACACCCTGGCTAGAATTGCCGCTAGATGTACGGACATTGATTTTAGAGGGCAATCCTGACATTAAGTTTACCTATCAAGGTACTAATTTTACAGGTAATTGGCCCTATGAAGGGGTGATTAATTCCACCAAACGCCGTTATAAAGAAACCGGCTCTGAGGGTATGCGGGAAGCCTACTCTCGGTATCTCAACCATCAACCTTGCATGGTTTGTCAGGGGCAACGCCTACGCCCCGAAGCCCTCTCGGTCACGGTGGGCGGGCTAAAAGTGCCTCATTTTATGGGGTTTAGTGTGGCGGAGGCGTTCTCCTGGGTCGAAAAACTCATGGGCGCAGAGTCGCCGTTATCGGCGCAGGAGCTAGAAATTGCGGCGGAGTTGCTTAAGGAAATTCGGGAGCGCATTAAGTTTATGTTAGATGTGGGCTTGCATTATCTAACGCTAGACCGTTCTGCGCCCTCCTTATCGGGCGGCGAAGGGCAGCGGATTCGCTTGGCCTCGCAAATTGGGTCGGGCTTAGTGGGCGTAATGTATGTGTTAGATGAACCGTCCATTGGGCTGCATCAACGGGATAATCGCCGTTTGTTAGAATCCTTATTACGGCTACGAGATTTGGGCAATACCGTTATTGTGGTGGAGCATGACGCGGAGACGATGGAAGCGGCAGATTGGGTGGTTGATTTTGGCCCTGGCGCAGGGATTCGGGGTGGGCATGTGATGTTCGCGGGGACGGCGGCGGATATTAAGAGTGACCCGAACTCGCTGACGGGGCAATATTTATCGGGGCGATTGCAAGTGACTTCACCGAGTGGGCGGCGTAATCCCAATGACCGTTGGCTCACGTTAGAAGAAGTAACGCATCATAACCTGCATCATGTGACCGCGCAATTTCCGTTGGGTTGTTTCACCGCCATTACGGGCGTGAGTGGTAGCGGCAAAAGTAGCCTCATCACCGAGACGCTTTATCCCGCCCTCGCCCGTGAGCTTCATAAATCGCAAGAACGGCCAGGCCATTTCAAACAGCTTACGGGGCTAGAGCAAATTAACAAAGTTATTCACATTACGCAAGACCCCATCGGGCGCACCCCGCGCAGCAATCCCGCCAGTTATGTCAAGGCATGGGACGATATTCGTAATCTTTTTGCTTCAACGGTGGAGGCCAAAGCGCGCGGCTATCAGGCGGGGCGTTTTAGTTTTAATGTGAAAGGCGGGCGATGTGAAGGCTGTGAGGGCTATGGACAGAAATTGATTGAAATGCACTTTCTGCCCGATGTGTGGATAACTTGCGATCAGAAATTGATTGAAATGCACTTTCTGCCCGATGTGTGGATAACTTGCGATATTTGCCATGGGAAACGCTTTAATTGGGAAACCTTGCAAATTCACTATAAAGGTAAATCCATTGATGATGTGCTGAACATGGAAGTGGGCGAAGCGGCAATTTTCTTTGAAAATATCCCGCGCATCAAGCGGATTTTAACCACCTTGCATGATGTTGGCTTAGATTACATCAAACTCGGTCAAAGTGCTACCACCCTCTCAGGCGGCGAGGCGCAACGAGTGAAATTAGCCAAAGAGTTATCGCGGGTCTCGACGGGCGATACGGTGTACATTTTAGATGAACCGACCACGGGGCTGCACTTTGCCGATATTCAGAAATTGTTAGATGTGCTGCACCGTTTGACGGACGCGGGCAATACCGTCATCGTTATAGAGCATAATCTGGATGTCATTCGCAGTGCCGATTGGGTGATTGACCTCGGCCCCGAGGGTGGCAATGGCGGCGGGCAAATTATCGCCGTCGGCACGCCAGAGCATGTCGCGACCGTCACAGAGAGTTATACGGGGCAGTTTTTGCGGCAGGTGTT
>JAIFLK010000378.1 GCA_020049115.1 Chloroflexota bacterium
AGTCCGCAATCATTTGCGGACAGCCCGCAAAGAATTGCGGACTCCAGATTGTTAATATGAAAGTGTAAGTCTCAAACGAAATGGAGTATAGTCAGCCTTCACTTCTAGGCTACCAACCCGTTGGCCTAAATGATCAACTGATTAGCGCACAAGCAAATATCAAAAATAAACTTCACTCTTTCTTATGCTTGCGCGGCTTGAGAATTACGGAAAGTACCGTACTCACCATGCTAATGACAATGCTGCCCAAAAAAGCCGAGACGAAACCATCCACCATGAAAGCATAACCCGACAGCCAACTGGTCAGGGCTAACATCAGCGCGTTCATAATAAAAGTAAATAGTCCCAAGGTTATCATGTAAATGGGGCAGGTAACTAAATCAAGAATGGGGCGAATGACGGCGTTGATCCCGCCAAAAATCAAGGCAACCGTGAATATCGTCAGGATATTGGCGTGGCGGTCAAAATGCACCCCTGGGATGGTATATGCGGCCACCCACAAGGAGATGGCGTTGATGATAAGGCGATAAATCATGGTAATTTTTGTTTAGTCATCTGATGACTTTCAGTCATCAGATGACTAGATGAGCGTAACTTTACTTACGAATTAAGGAACGGCTGGTCATTTCAGCAGGTTGCGGTATGCCGAGTAATTCCAAAATGGTGGGGGCAACATTGCCCAAATATCCATTGGCAAACCGCCAAGTGGGTTTTTCTTTCGAAACATAAATAAATGGTACGAGGTTCGTCGTGTGGGCGGTATGGGGCTTGCCTGTGTCATAATCTAACATTTGGTCAGAGTTGCCATGGTCGGCGGTCACAAGGGCTGCGCCGCCCATCTCAACGGTGGCCTCAACAACTTGGCGCACACAATCATCAACCGTTTCGCAAGCAATCATGGCTTTATCCAAAAAGCCCGTATGCCCCACCATGTCAGGATTGGCAAAGTTTACTAAGACAAAACTATACTCGCCTGATTTAATCGCCTGCACCACCGTATCTCGCACGCCCGCCGCGCTCATTTCAGGCTGGAGGTCGTATGTGGGAACTTTGGGCGAGGGGATGACCGAACGCACTTCGCCGTCAAAGGGAACTTCACGCCCACCGTTAAAGAAATAAGTCACATGGGGATATTTTTCCGTTTCGGCGGAGTGGAATTGTTTCAAACCCGCGTTAGCCAGAGTCTCCGCCAAGCCATTATTTGGCTCAGGAATTTCAAAGGCAATGCCAGGAACTTGGTTATCATAATAGGGCATGAAGCCGACCATTTTTACATTTTGCAATGTGGGGCGCTCAAAACCATTAAAACTTGGCTCAATCAAAGCATGGGTGGTTTGACGGGCGCGGTCAGAACGGAAGTTAAAGAAGATAATCGCGTCATTGTCCTTAATGGTGGCAATCGGTTTCTCGGCGGCATCAACTAACACTGTGGGCATAACAAACTCATCGCCCACATTGTCATTGTAAGCGTTTTGAATCGCCTCCGCCGCACTTTTGGCGGTGCGTCCTTGCCCATGCACCATCACATCATAGCCGAGTTTGGTACGTTCCCAGCGTTTATCTCTATCCATGGCATAGTAACGACCTGAAACACTGGCAATTTTACCACAGCCAATTTTCTGAATTTGCTCTTCCAACTCGGCCAAATAATCCGCGCCGCCGCGTGGCGGGGTGTCGCGCCCGTCCATGAAGGCATGGATATAGACCCGACTTAAATTTTTATGTTTGGCGAGACGCAGGAGCGCATAAAGATGTTTTTGGTGGCTATGAACGCCACCATCAGACAGCAAGCCCATTAAATGTAAACTACTGTTATTATCCAGGGCATGCTGCACGGCTTCATTGAGGGCAGGATTAGCTTCAAAATCACCCGCCTCAATCATGTTATTAATATAGGTCAAATCTTGCGGCACAATGCGCCCCGCGCCCAAGTTCATGTGACCCACTTCTGAGTTGCCCATTTGACCCACAGGCAAGCCGACGGCCAAGCCCGAAGCCTCTAGGGTGGTACTCGGCCAATTGTTCCAAATATAATCGAAATACGGGGTGTTGGCTAAGGCTACCGCGTTATAATCTTTACGGGCATTTAAGCCCCAGCCATCCATGATAACAAGTGTTACTAACATTACGTTCTCCTTTTTTAGAACTATATTATTTGCTAGACCTTACAGGTTTCTAAAACCTGTGAGGTTTATCCTAATAGACTATCCCTATAATACCTCAATTTTAGCGTTGCTAAAAATTATCGCGTGGTTAACCGCGTTCTTAGACCTGCAAGGTTTTGTAAACCTTGTAGGTCTGCCCAAACCCATAACGAAAAAAGGAGCAACCCATAATGGGCTACTCCCTTTTCATTAACTTAACTAACCCATGAATTAGATTTGGATTTTCGCCAAACTCTTTTCAGTTTCTTGGTCAAAGATATGCACGCGGTCAACGTTGAAAACCATTTTAATCTTATCGCCTGGGCGCATGTCGGCACGGGGGTCAACACGAGCGACGAAGGATTGGTCACCTGCTTGCAGGTAAACAATGATTTCGTTACCCATCAATTCGGTTACATCTACGGTTGCATCAACTTGTTGCTCATTGATACCGCTGCTCTTGTATTGTGGGTGGTTAATGTCTTCAGGGCGAATACCAAAGACGACTTTCTTGCCGATATTTTTAGCCCCGATTTGCTCGGCATGGCGTTTGGGTAAGCGTAAACGCATCGCGCCAGAGTCCACATACATTTCATTGACATCACCCGTAATGCTACCACTGAAGAAGTTCATGGAGGGTGAACCAATGAAGCCCGCCACGAAAATGTTGGTGGGATTATTGTATAAATTGGACGGGCTGTCGCATTGTTGTAATACGCCTGACTTCATCACGGCGATACGGTCAGCCATCGTCATAGCTTCCACTTGGTCGTGGGTCACATAAACGAAGGTCGTGCCTAAGCGTTGGTGAAGTTTGGAGATTTGGGCGCGGGTTTCCACGCGCAATTTAGCATCTAAGTTAGACAGAGGCTCATCGAACAAGAATACAGCAGGATTACGCACAATGGCGCGCCCCATGGCCACACGTTGGCGTTGACCACCCGACATGGCTTTGGGTTTGCGGTCTAACAGGGGGGTAATTTGCAGCACTTTGGCCGCTTCTTGGACGCGTCGGTCAATTTCATCTTTCGGTACTTTGCGGAGTTTTAAGCCGAAAGCCATGTTGTCATAAACAGTCATGTGGGGATAAAGCGCGTAGCTTTGAAACACCATTGCAATGTCGCGGTCTTTGGGGGGAACATCATTGACCATGCGGTCGCCAATCCAAATTTCGCCACCACTGATTTCTTCCAAACCTGCAAGACAGCGTAAGGCGGTAGATTTGCCGCAGCCTGAAGGGCCAACTAAAACGAGAAATTCTTTGTCAGGGATGTCTAAACTGAGTTTGTTGACCCCAAGAATATCTCCCCATGCCTTTAACATTTCTTTAAACTGTATTTTTGCCATGTGTATATCTCCTTAAAAAAACTAGATTAGTAAGTAAAAGGTTGTTTATTTGTTAGTTTGAGGTGGCTTATAACCATAAAGCTAAATCGCTAGACTGACGGATAACTAAAGAGGGTTTGAATAAAACTGTTTCAGGGCCAAGAGATTGATTTCGAAGACGGTTAATCAATAAACGGCAGGCATGTTGGCCCAGGGTGTAGGTGGGGCGTTCAATGGTGGTGAGTGGCGGGTGTGAATGTTCTGCCAACAAAATATCACCATAGCCTGTAACGGCTAAATCATGGCCTACTTCTAAACCCTGGTCATGCGCGGCAGCTATCACTCCGAGAGCCAATACATCATCAGCGGTCACAATGGCGGTTGGTGTTTCGACACGGCTGAAAAGTAATTGGGCGGTTTGATACCCATCTTTAGGGGTTGTATTGCACGATTCTAGCCAATTTTGATTGATGGTTAAACCGGCATTAAGCATTGCTTTTTGGAAACCAGCCAAAAAATTTGATGAAGAAATGAGGTCAAGGGTGGTGTTGATTAAGGCGATTTTAGTATGCCCTTGAGCGATGAGGTGGTTGACAATTTGGGTCGCGCCCTCAGTCACATCATCAGTGACACATAAATGCTTAAGTTCTGGTAGGACTGCACCCACAATAATAAAGGGAAATTGTTGCTCAGTTAATAGACTAATCCGCGTATCATGCCAACGGGGGTGCGCTACGATGATACCATCAACCCGCCGCCCTTCAATCAGGCGACTGTAGGCTTGATTTTCTTCGTCTCCCTGCGTGCAGGTAGAGACCAATAAATCAAACCCCTGAGTGGTGGCTTCATTCGCAATGCCGCCTAAAAGTTCACTGAAAAAAGGGTCAGCATTTCTAGGAGACAATACGGGGAGGATTAATCCGAGGCTATCCGTAGCCCGTTTTTGCAACCGTTGTGCGAGTAAATTAGGCTTATAACCCATTTCTTGAGCCACTTGTTTGATATAAGCTCGGGTATCAGGGCTTATATCATCGTAATCATTCAAGGCTCGAGAAACGGCGGCGACTGATTTACCAACAACTTCCGCAATATCTTTGAGGGTAACTTCATCCTTATCACTCTTTAATTTCATCAATAAAGGTTAACCTACTCCAGTAACTAAAACATTTAAGTCAAGGCTTATTATAAACTTAAAGGTTTGAGGAGTCAAATTTAATTAACCTTTTTTGATAAAAAAAGAACAGCAGATGGGGTGAATTTAGCGGATATAAAATCTGCCCACGTGTAAATAATTTGGGGGTTTAGTCATCAGGTGACTTGAAGTCACCTGATGACTATAGGCCACAATCTTAATATACTGATAATTACTTTTCAACCGCAGAAGCGGGATAAATTGGGGCTAAGGATTTGGAGTCTTTGTAATCTTTGGTTCGCAAACGGGCTACGGCAATCTCGGCTAAATAACCCGCGCGGCGTAACCGTTTGGCGGGGGAAACCACTTGGATACGGCGGAGAGAAATTTGATGTAATATTTGGGTGGCTTCCGCGCCAACTTCACCGACACAGAGGCAATTTTCGGTAATTTTATGGCCGAGTTCTTCCACCGTCGTTAAATATGGCTCAACCACTTCTTGCCATTTATTGTCTACCTGGTCGTAACAAGCCACTAAAATGCGGTCGCGTCCCGCCTGAACCACCGCCCAAACAGGTAAACCATCATCTTGAAAGGGATAAGCCATAATTTGTAAGGTTGGCACACCAATGAGGGGGAGTTTATGCGGCAGAGCCATGCCTTTCGCCACCGCCAGACCAATCCGCACGCCCGTGAAAGAGCCAGGCCCCAGTGAAATGGCAATGGCATTAAGATTAGCTACTTTTAAGTTGGCAAGTTGTAACATCCGCACAATGCGGGGCATTAATTCAGTGGTATGCCGTCGCCCCGTAAACCATGATTCTTCGGCATAAATACCATCTTGGTCATATAAAGCTAAACTTGCAAATTGGGTGGCTGTGTCTATGGCTAATATCATGGTCGGTTTTATCGGGCAAATGTATTTTTCTTAAATGTTTGGATTACGCCCTTGAGTCGCTCTCCATACGGGCGGATGACCACCCGACGATGGGTATCGTTCAGGTGATAAAGTTCAATCAGGATATATTCATTGGGCAAAATATCCAGGGCGCGGTCAGCCCATTCAATCAAGGTAATGCCTGAACCGTAGAGATATTCATCTAGGCCAAAACTGTCCGCTTCCTTAATATTATCTAGGCGATAAAGGTCAATATGATAAATCGGATATTTGCCTTGATATTCATTAACGAGGGTAAA
>JAIFLK010000331.1 GCA_020049115.1 Chloroflexota bacterium
CGTGAGGTTCAGCCTGACCGACAAAGGTTAGCACCGCTTGCTTAATTTCTTGTAGCATAGCATCCGCATTGATAGCTTGGCTGGCGCGCACAGTTTCCTCTATGCGGTCAAAGCCAAATAACTCCCGATGGCTATTCATGGCTTCAATCACGCCATCACTCATTAAAATAACCATGTCGCCCTCAGCTAACGATACCTCACGTTCTTGATAAGGCCAGATGTGACTAAAACCCGTCCCCAAAGGCATTCCGCCTAGCTGTAGCCACTCCACCCGCCCATCAGCATATTTGATTAACGGCATCACACAAGCCGCGTTAGCCACCCGTAATACAAAGTGAGGCGTAATAACCCCGACTCTAACCTTCACAATTTCGACATAAATTAAAGCGCAATTTTGATGGGTGCTTTCGGTATAAGGCTTTAAAGCGCAATTTTGATGGGTGCTTTCGGTATAAGGCTTAAGGTGATTATCCAACTCGGCCAGAAATTCATGCGGCGCAAATTCCTGCTCCACGACGGGGCGAAATAACGCCACCACCACCGCCATAAACAGCGCGGCAGGCATGCCCTTACCCGACACGTCACCGACCACCATAATGTAACTTGCCATAAGGCCATCGGCGGCGGGAAAGGCGTGATAGGTATATAAATCGCCGCCAATTTCACGGGCTGACATGGTATAACAGACCACATCTAATTCTGACCAGGTGGGCTGTGAGGCGGGCAATAAACTCTCTTGAATTTTGCGCGCCAAATTGATTTCCAGTTGCATGGCCGCCAATTGGTCATGCTCTAGCAGGGCATGTTTCAGGCTTAAGAGGGTGCTGACCCGCGCCAACAATTCTTGGCGATTGAAAGGTTTAGTTAGATAATCATTCGCCCCCGCCGAAAAACCCGCCACAATATCTTTGGTGCGATTTTTAGCCGTGAGCATAATAATTGGTAATTCAGACAATAAGTATTTCTCTCGCAGCCGCCGACACACTTCATAACCCGACATGTGAGGCATCATCACATCTAATAGCACCAAATCAGGCAGTGGATTATCGTCAATATATTGTAACGCCTCCAGTCCATTTTGGGTGGGAATGATGTGATAATTTTGTAATGACAATTGATTAATTAACACTTGTAAATTAATCGGCTCATCATCCACCACCAAAATGGTAATCTCCGTATCGGCAGACCTCGGCGGTGACATGAGGGTGGATAGCTCGGCCTCACTCATTAAGTTAGATAACGGTATGCCATTGACAGGCGTTAGCGTGGGCTTGGTTGGAGCATTAGCGGGTGAAGTGGCTGAACTTAAAGGTAAGGTAAAGGTAAAATGTGACCCCTGCCCGACGGTTGACTCCACCGTTAGCTGCCCGCCATGTAGCTCAATCAATTGCTTGGAAATGGCTAATCCCAAGCCCGTCCCGCCATAACGGCGTTCAATTGAGCCGTCCCCTTGCTCAAAAGAGTTAAAGAGGCGCGCTAATTGGTGCGGGGCAATGCCAATACCCGTGTCACTTACCGTAACGGCTAAACAAGGTTCACTTTGTGTTAGCACTTGCGCCGACACCGTGACCAAGCCCGCGTCGGTAAATTTGAGGGCATTGCCAACCAAATTATGTAATACCTGCTGCAACCGATTTTCATCCCCCCAAACCGTTGGCAAGTCGGGCGAAATTTGATTAAGAAGTTGTAATGATTTTTGGCCGATTAAGGGACGCGATAAGGTTAAAACCACCTCCGCCACCGCATGTAAATGGGTGGGGCGGCGAATGAGTTCAATTTCATGATGTTTCAATTTGGAAAAATCTAACACATCATTAACCAAACTGGATAAGCGGCGACCACTGAGGGCAATCATGGAGAGATTATGGCACGTGGCAACCGACAACGGCCCCGTCACCCCCTCTAACAGTGACTCCGCTAGACCAATAATGCCATTTAACGGAGTCCGTAATTCATGGGACGTGTTGGCTAAAAATTCATCTTTCAGCCGATCTATTTCCGCCAGCGCGTCATTTTTTGCCTGTAGCTCCGCCGATTGCGCTTCAAGTTGATGGGAATATTGTTGCAATTGACGGTGGGTTTCGGCAAAACGACGCACCAAAATAAAGGCCAGAGTCAGGATAAAGCCCAAAATGCCCCAATGTAGCCCGCGCCGATACAGCACAATCAAACCCAAATCATCTAAGGCTTCCACGATGCCAAAGATTAACACTAAACTGAAACCCGCCGTAAACCAACGCGCCTCAATTTGCCCCTGCCACGCAAAAGATAAACAGGTGGCAACAATGATGATGAGCGAGACCACCACGCCAATTTCAAAGGGCAAAACGGTGCGAAGCAAGGGTATCAACCCAAACCATGAGAGGCTAATCGCCATGACCGCGTAGGCCAAATGCAGTTGCCAGACTCGCCGAACAATAGACCAACGCCCCGCCGAAATGATTTGCTCAAAGAAAATGGCCAGGCCAACGGGCAGCAAGAAAACGGCCATGAGTTTACTATATTCTTGCAAATAAATATTCGTAGTGAAAAGTTCGATGAAACGAGTGCGGAAGATGGTAAAGACCCCCGCGCCACCCGCAAAAATCGCCAAGCCTAAAAATGCCGTTTGCTCCCAACGGCGCAGAAAAAAGGCCAGGGCAATAGAGCCTATTAACAAAAATAAACAGGCCAAAATAAATCGCTCAATATCAGCATAGACAATTTTGAGGAGATGGTCGGCGCGTGAGCCAATAAACACGCCGCCGCGTGGCCCAATGCTGTTATATTCGGAATAGACCCGTAACACCAACATTTTGCCCTGAAAGTGGCGCGGCAAGGGGATAAGATGAAAGGTCGTGCCGATGGCTTGCTCGCCTGGCAAACGGTCTACATGGCCTGAATAATAGATGCGAGTTTGGTCAAGATAAACCTCAACGCCCTGGTCTACGGAATCCATGTAAATGCTGGCATCAGGCCAATCTTCATGCGGCAGCGGCAGCCGTAGCCACAGAATACGATTATCTTGGCGGTCAGGGAGTTTATCAATGGTGGTAATGGCTTGCCAAGCGGGGTCATCGGCGGGGTCAAGCAGCCAGGCGCGTTGCCCGTTGGCCTCAAGCGGCGAATCGCCCCAGCGATATTGCCAACCCGTAGCCAATGATTGTATCGGCGGGCTACTGTAAAGAGGCGTTTGGGCATGGGCGGGTCTAGCCAACAGCAGCCCCAACAACAGCCCGCCTAGCCAAACCACGCGATTGAATTTACTGAAGCCCTGCATAATATATGATAACCTCTGGAGTAAATATATTACTCTATTATACGCGTCCTCAGAGGATTGTCATATTGAGGGCAAAATATCAGTGAGGGTTAAAATTTTTAATTAGCCGTCCAAAATAATTATGCCGCCTGTAAAATCTGGTAAGGTTGGATAAGTACCTCAGCGGGAATACCTGCCCCTTTATGCAAACGGCGAATCATCTCTAAGGTCAAAGGAAATTGCCGATTTAAGACCATTTGGGCTTGCGGCCCTAAATACTCCTGTAACTCACTCCACGTAATAGACTGGCTATCTAAACAATAATGGATAATGGCAATAGGGTCAGCTTCAGGAATAGCATGATGTGCCTCTTCGTAACTTTCCACTAAATCAAACAAACTGTCCAAATAATCCCCGTCAGGCGTGTTAGGGGCAGCGTTAAATAAGCGGTCTATTTCGGCTAAGGCCGTTTCATATTGACGTTCATTATTAATTTTGCTTATCATCAATCCTCCTAAATAGTGGCTACATCAATTTTATCACCCCTTAAAAATTAGTAGCTGCTATTTTACCGATTCACGGCAGCAACAACAAACTTACCATACATTTTGCTTTAAACCAAAAAATCGCCCAAAATAGGCGATTTTTACTGCCAAAGCAAGAATCGAACATCATCACCTTTGCCTAACTGACAACGCGCCTGGCCGCGTTGTCTTTTCTTTTATTCTACCTAAGATAATGACACAAAACAAATTCACCCTCATAAAAATAATCATTATCTTTGCCGTATTTTTCACGTTAGGCATAAGCAATGGGCTTTTTAATAATAAGGCCGTTTTAGCTCAGGGGACAGACACCCCAGACCCGACATGGTGGGTTACAATCACTTCAACCCCCATGCCCACTTCAACCCCCATGCCCACGCCCACAGCAACTTGTTCCGATTGTGGAACGTTGGTGTTATTGACCGATACTCCCACCTCAACCCCTCCACCGCCCCTCCCAACCCCCACGCGGATTACATCAGGCGTTTTTGTGTGTGGCTCAGAGGAATATTATTTGTATCCTGGCTTCCGTTGGACATATTTTGGCTATAGTTATGAATATAGCGGGACAGGCCATGAATGGTCAACTAAGGCTAGTGATTGCCCGTTCCCTTTCGATATGACCAAGCCCTATTACGCCAAGATAATCGTAGATATATCAGCTATTGAGTCCGAGTTTTACGATAATTACCCTCCGCCTACGACTTTTGATTTTCTGACTTTGCGGGTAAATGGAGAAATAATGCCCCTTGTTAATGGTGGTGATGGCATTTATGAGCTAACCATTTTAAACCCAGGCGGAGACACAACCTTAAAATATAGCATCATTAGCGCGCACCCGTCACTAATTTGGGCTAGAGTAGAATATGCCCTAATTAACACAACCCCAACTCCTGGCCCTACAACAACCCCGACACAAGTTGTACCGCCAACAACTACCCCGCAACCTACTACCTGCTCAAATTTACCCACGCCGATTCCAGGCCCCACCACCTGCGCGGCTAATCAAACCATTGAGACTGTTCTTGCGTCTGGTTCGTGGTTTATGACTAATAGTGCTGACCCCGTCATTGTGCCTGTTAACTTTATTTGGCAGGGAAATGCGTCCGTTATATGGAATGGAATAACCGTAGTCCACTCAAATTCAGCTGTCTGTGCGGCAAGAAGTACTATATCTGATGGCGCGGGCAATCCAACCTCCCCCGCCATTGGGGACACAATAAGCTATATTTCACTACAATGTACATCTGGCGGTTCAAGAAGTGGCATTGCCACCCAATTAACCTACACTACATATGGTGAGGTTTGTACCATTCCCGCTGCGCCGACTCCTGTAAATTCATGTACCACCCCTGAGCCTACAGGTACGAATACCGCCACCAATACCGCCACCCCAACCAATACCGCCACCTCGACCCCAACCGCCACATTGAACCCGACTCAGGCCGCGGCCGCAACCGCAACCCGATATTTTTCTACTCCCGTACAAACCCCCTATACCCCGACTCCTTTCAAAACGCCTAAAGGTACATATACACCTGAGCCAACCTGGACTCCACCACCCACCTGGACTCCCAATGCCCAGGGAACGCCCGCGCCCAGCTTTACGCCCGCGCCAACGTGGACTCCCAATGCCACCTGGACTCCCGCCCCAACGTGGACTCCCAATGCTCAGGGAACGCCCGCGCCCAGCTTTACACCTATACCGCCCGTCGCCACCTGGACTCCTAATGCCACCTGGACTCCCGCTGCCACCTGGACTCCCAATTCAGGCACACCCATTTCAGGCCAAGCCACAACCCAAAGCCAAATGGCAACCGCCCAAGCCCAAATAGCCACTAGTGAGGCTAGGGATAATGTCACCGCCACCGCCGCCGCAGGCAATAATAATGTCACCGCCACCGCCGCCGCAGGCAATAATAATGCCACTGCCACCGCTGCCGCAGGCAATAATAATAAAACAGCCACCGCTGCAGTTGCCACTAGTGAGGCGGGCAAAGCTACTGGCACGGCTAATGCTAATGCTACCGCCGCCGCACCGAAAGGGACGGAAGTCCCCTATACTAGCGGGACAGACCCGCAAACTTTGCCCGAACTGTCATGCGACCAAGATCAACCAACGTGTGATGAGCTTATCCGATGGCTGATTGGCATAAATACCACAGCCCTAAAGGGTATCAGGATGCCCGATGATTGGACGGATTTAGGCGGCTGGTATACCTGGATGTCGGCTAAATTTTGGCTTTATATTGCTTATCCCGTTATATGCTTTTTGTGGTTCATTTTTGGCACGGTAGGTTATTGGTTCTTTGTGCCAGCGTATGACATATTTCTATTCGTTTTTTACTTCTTCAAACAGGTCGGCAATGCGCTAGTTG
>JAIFLK010000397.1 GCA_020049115.1 Chloroflexota bacterium
TACATGGTCAGACAAGAATGTCCGACCTACCAGTAGAACAGACATTCTTGTCTGTTCGGATATACTAGAAATTAAGTGAACAGACCACTAGTTACCCCTTAAATTAAATAGCCTCACCCACAGTGTGGCGAGGCTATTCGTTAACATTATTTTTCCACCTGTCAATAATTCGGTGATGGGGCATGGTTTAAGCCATTATAAGGTTTTGAACCTTATAATGGCTGGCCTTATCACCTGAAAATTTACAGGTGGTTATTTTTTACCGTAGGCAACCGCCCCTATTTTATGCTCGCCGCCGCCACAGATAAACCGCGAAACTCATCGCCATGAGGGCGATAAACCACCAAGCCCACAGGGGATTAGGCTTCTCATTTCTCACCCCCGTTTCAGGTAGTAACGAAACAGGCAAGGTGGGTGGCGTAAAGCTACTCGCCGCCTGACCATTCGTAACGGTTGGTGGCACAGGAGTAGTTTGACCTGGCGCAGACGGGGTCGGTGTATTACGATTATTTCCATTACCACCACCGCCATTATTTTCGTCATCATCAGGGCGTGGTTTGGTCGGTTTAGGCGTAATATTTGGCATGGGGACATTCACCACCGCCTCATCTTCTATCACCGTTGATTTGCCTGGCGAGACCAACACGCCATTATTACGAATAATCTGCGGCGGCGGGTTGGCAATCTGATTGACCCGTGAGGTGACATATAACGTCACTTCTTCGCCTGGAGCCAGCGCGGGTATTTTCAGCGTAATCGTGGTAGCCACGGCCTGTTTGATACCCAATGGATGACCAATGATGGGTACGATATTCGTCACCACCGTAATTTGCCCTTGTAGGTTGGCGGGAACGACGCGGTAAGAAATTAAATCGAGTTGTAAGGGTAACGCATCATATATCACCAGGTCAAAGGCGGTGGCGTTATTCGGCGGCGAGGGGTTGGTGATGGTAAGATGATACTGTACCAAATCGCCCACTTTGGCCTCATCCACATCAGCCTCTTTGGTCATGATGGGGTCGGCCAGTTTGATGACTTGATTGGTCACGCCACTGGTTTGCGGCGGAACATTCTGTCCACCTAACGTGGCTTGGTTGAGAATATCAATCGTCACATCGGCAAACGGCAAGATAACTTCCGTGGTCGTGACGGCGGTCATGGTGGCCGTTGGTAGAGACAGAGCATGCCCTGTCTCTACTCCTTGACTAATCAATGGTAGATAAATCGTGGTCGGTTCATGTGCCGCTTGGAAGAGCAACGGTAAATAAACCTTCGCGGGAGTGCGGTTCAGCAATCGCCAACCCTTCTCGCTGTAAGCCACTGTTAAGGTTTGGCCTGCGGTATTGGTGGTCACTAACGTTTTATTAACTATTGCCACAAAACTGACACACCGTTGTTGTCCATCGGCGGGAACGTTGCCTAGCGGCCACCGTAAGCCCATGACAGGAGTCGGCTCAGTCGTTTGCCAAGTCGTGCCATTGAAGAACTCAACGGGTGGCGTGGCACTGCCTGATTGATAGGTGGTATTCATGGGGATAAAGTCGGTGATAACCACCCCTGCCGCCACTTGATTACCCGTGTTGGTATAACAAAGGCTATACGTCAACGGTTGCATGGGCGAGACGACTCCTTGCGGGGTCACTCGCTTGGCAAAGGCTAACGGCGAACTCCCACCAATCGGTATCGCGACGTTATCATCTTCACTCACCACTTCGCCATTAACATTCGTGGCGTTCTTCACCATCGCCAGATTGGTTGTGCCTGTGGTGTTGGCTTTGGCAATGAAGACCACTTGCACTTCTACCGAACTTTGAGGCGGTAAATCGCCCAGACTGTTGGTTAAATCCGCCCATGTAACGATACCTGTCGCGGTCAGATTTGGTTGCGGTATAGCCCGTACATAACGCAGATAGGTGGGGTTGTATTGGTCATTTAAGGGCAACTCAACCAAGTCCGTTTGGCCTTCATTCGTAATACGAATGGTAAAGGTAATTTCATCGCCAATGGCAAACGGCCCTGTTCCCATGACTTGTTTGCTTACCGATACACTCGGCAAGATATTGACTCCATTGAGACCCTCTTCCTCTGTGCTAGGCAAAGGTGTCACCTCAGCATTGATGGCCCCAATGACTACCGCTAAATTCTGCGCGGGTAGCCCCAACGGAGTAGGCCGAGTCGTGGTCATGGCGACGAGCAATTCGATGAAACCACCAGGCGGTAAATCGCCAAACTCTGTCGTTAGGTCTGACCAAAGCAACGCATTGGGCGCACTAATCACACTCGGCGCGGGGTTGGCTTGAGCAAAAGCGAGATACGTTGAGTCATAAACATCACTTAACGGCAACGTGGTTATGGTCACTTGGCTCAGGTTAGTAATGCGGATACTGTAAGTTATCGTTTGGCCTGCATAAATGGGCCTGGCACTCATGACCACTTTACGAATGGCTAACGCGGCCTCATTTTCAATAAGACCAAAGTCAAACGAAGGATTACTTTGCGTAATAACGGGAGTCACAATAACCAGTGCGCCGCCAATGGGTTGCCCATCAGAGTCTAAATTATCGTTACCGCCCGCATTACTAATTGTTGGGGTATACGTGACTAGCGCGCCACCTGGATTGAAATTATCCGCCACAATGGTTAAGGTATAAGGCTGACCGATGGGTACAGTGAAACTGTAATAACCCGTACTATCGGTGGTGGTGGTATAGGTTTGGCCGTCAGGGTAAGTAATGGTAATGATGACATTAGGCATACCCGTCCCCAGTTCATCTTGTTTACCATCATGGTTGAGGTCTAACCAAACATAATCGCCGATGACTACGCCTGGCGTAAAGCCAAAGTCAAGACTCAAATCTGAAGATTTGGACTCCGTCAGCGTCGTAGTCACGGCATAACCAAAGTTATTAAAGATGGCCGCAGGGTTGCCATTACTATCTGTTTCGCTATTCCCTTGACCAAGTGCGGTTTGCGCGAGGTTGGCTAATGCACCACCTGGGGCAAAGTTGGCGGGGTCAAGCTGAATGACGTAAGTCACGCTCAAGGGCAAACTATCAAAGAGATAGAAACCGTTAGCATCAGTTGTAGTTGTGGCGATTAAGATACCTGTTACGGCATCATACAAGTTGAC
Organism: Chloroflexota bacterium; assembly: GCA_020049115.1. Lineage (GTDB taxonomy): Bacteria > Chloroflexota > Anaerolineae > 4572-78 > J111 > JAIFLK01. Next base: position 3,131 of record JAIFLK010000397.1, read on the forward strand.
GATGACACCCGCCAATGGCGTTTCGTTATTATCGCCCTGCACACCATTGGGGTTGCTCTCTAACCAGATGTAGTTGCCAATTTGACCAGGGGCGGCGGTGAAGCCAAAGTCAAGCGATAAGTCGGTCAGCTTGTCAGCCGTCAGCGTTGTTGAAACTGCGTAGCCATGCCCATTAAATAGAGCTAACGGATTGGCACTGCTATCAACCGCCGTATCGCTGCCCGCGTTAATCGCGGTGGGCATGGTGGTGAATAACAGGCCGCCTGGCGCAAAGTTGCTGGGGTCAAGTTGGACGGTGTAGTTCAGGTTTAGCGGTAAATGGTCAAAGAGATAATAACCATTCGCGTCAGTGGTCGTTTGACCCAACAGACTACCCGTTGCGGTATCATACAAATTCACCAACACCCCCGCGATAGGCCGTTCCGTGCCTGTCCCTTGCACGCCGTCAGGATTAGCCTCAAACCAGACAGTGTTGCCCAAACGCCCTGGCCCACTGGTAAAGCCAAAGTCAAGACTCAAATCTGAAGATTTGGACTCCGTCAGCGTGGTTGTAATCACATAGCCAAAACCATTGAAGGGGAATATCGCGCCTGGATTGGCATTACTATCCGTTTCATTATTGCCCTGACCCGCTAAAGTAGCAATCATGTTAGCCAATGCGCCACTCGGCTCAGTGTTAGAGTTGGGGTTAAAGTTTATTGGGTTCAGTTGCACCGCGTAAGTTACACCTAACGGTAAGTTATCAAAGAGATAATTCCCATTCGCATCGGTGGTCGTGCTACCGAGATATTCACCCGTCAGCGCGTTATACAAATCAACCACCACGCCTGCTATGGGAATATCGCCCGCGTCACCTTGCACGCCATTCGGCACAGGTTCATACCAGATGGTATTGCCAATGCGTCCTGTTGAAGTGGTAAAGCCGAAGTCCAGCGTCAAATCTGAAGATTTGGACTCCGTGAGGGTGGTCGTGATGGCGTAGCCATGTCCATTAAATAAAGCTAATGGATTAGCACTGCTATCAATCGCCGTATCATTGCCCACGTTAATCGCGGTGCTAGAGAGGCTGAATAACGGGCCGCCGAAGGCAAAGTTAGCGGGGTTCAGTTGCACGGTATACGTTTGGTTAAGCGGTAAGTTGCTAAAGAGATAGTAACCGTTATTATCCGTTAGGGTCGTGGCGATAAGCTGACCTAAACTGTTGAACAGGTCAACCCGCACCCCGCCTAATGGGGTTTCTGTGCCTGTGCCTTGTAACCCATCAGGCGTTGGCTCAAACCAGACATAATTGCCAAGTTCACCCACGCCGCGTGTGAAGCCAAAATCTAGCGATAAGTCAGTCAGCTTGTCAGCCGTCAGCGTGGTTGTGACCGCATAGCCAAAGTTATTGAATATAGCGGCGGGGTTCGCGTTATTGTCAGTGGCTGCGTTGCCTTGACCTAACGGGATATTGACATAGTTGGCTAACATGCCACCTGGCAAGAAGTTCTCTGGCGCAAGTTGCACAATATAGCTTTGGTTAAGGGGTAAACTTTCAAAGAAATAGTTACCGTTTATATCGGTAGTGGTTGTGGCAATCAACACGCCATTGGCGGAGTAGAGATTGACTATCACCCCCGATATCGGCTGTTCCGTCCCCGTACCTTGCACGCCATCGGGATTGGTTTCAAACCAAATTTTGTCACCCAAACGGCCTGGCGCGGCAGTGAAGCCAAAGTCTAGACTCAAATCTGAAGATTTGAACTCCGTCAGCGTGGTATTGACCGAGTAGCCTCGTCCATTGAACATGGCCGCAGGGTTCGCACTGCTATCTATCGCCGTATTACTGCCCGCGTTGATGGCGGTGTGGGTCATGGTGAATAACGCGCCACCTGCCACAAAGTTAGACGGATTTAACTGAACGGTATAGTTGATGTCTAACGGTAAGTTATCAAACAGATAGAAGCCAGTCGCGTCAGTGGTCGCACTGCCGAGATATGAGCCGCTAACGGTATCATACAAATCTAGCTTCACGCCCGCGATAGGTCGCTCCGTGCCTGTGCCTTGCAACCCGTCAGGGTTATTTTCAAACCAAACGTAATCACCCAAGCGGCCAATACCTTTGGTGAAGCCAAAGTCTAGCGTCAAATCTGAAGATTTGGACTCCGTCAGCGTGGTTGTGATGGCATAACCATGCCCATTGAACATGGCGGCTTGATTGGCATTGTTATCGGTGGCCGCGTCGCCTTGACCTAACGGGATATTGCTGTAATTAGCTAACACGCCACCTGGCAGGAAGTTTGATGGCGCAAGTTGCACCACATAACTAACCCCTAACGGTAGGCTATCAAAGAGGTAATAACCCGTGATACTTGTGGTGGTACTCATGATGAGTTGGCCTGTGGCCGCGTCATAGAGGTTAATGACCACCCCCGCAATGGGTTGCTCGCCGCTATCGCCCTGTACGCCATTGGGTATTGGCTCAAACCACACTGTATTGCCAATTTGCCCTGTGGCTTTAGTGAAGCCGAAGTCGAGCGATAAGTCTATCAGCTTGTCAGCCGTCAGCGTTGTGCTAACCACATAGCCGAAGCCATTGAACATGGTTGCAGGGTTGGCACTGCTATCTAACGCAGGATTACCACCCGCGTTAATTGCGGTGACGGTCATGGT
>JAIFLK010000043.1 GCA_020049115.1 Chloroflexota bacterium
TGCGACACCTGCCGACTACTCCAACGTTGCGTAATCATTTGTTTTATCAACATGACTCGCTCAAAATCGCTTTTCAGTTGTATTACGGAACGTAACTGTTTTTCCGTCAATTGCGCCGCTTCCGCCAAATCTTGTGCTTCCGCCGATAAATTCAACAATGACAAATAATTTCGCACCATGCGGTCGCCCACCACGCGCCCCGTAAACATGGTCATTTGCCGCCCAATTTCCGCCTGAATCTCCCGTTGACTCACTTCGCCACTTTCGCTCTGCTCAAATTGTGCCACCAGACGCTCCCTGAGCCGCTGTATGGCACGAGCGCGGGCAATTGCAGGTAAATCCACCCGCGCCGCATTTTCAGCCGCCTGGCGGCGATATACGAGTTCCTCATCAGGGGGCAACGACTCCACGATACAACGCACCAGCCGAAACTCAATGTAACCTTGTTGCACCAATAGCTGATGCGCCCAAAAACGCCGTTCCCCCTCGCCAATCCGATAAACAATTTCGTCAGGCCGTAATATATCATTCACCTGATAAACGTTAATCGGCTGCCGCAAACCAACCTCCTGAATCGAGCGCGCCAAGGCCAATAAACTCTTTTCCTCCACCTCAGCCTCATCTAACGGTTCATTAACTTTACCGCCCAAAATCAACTGCGCCATGGTATCATGTTGCTCCGCCCGCGCCAGCAAAGCCTGCATAATTTGCGGCGGCGACATCTCCCCGTTATAAAGCGCACTCCGCAAATCATGCGGCAAAATATGGCGCGGCTGGCTAGAGTCGGGCATGAGACGGTCAAGGTTAATTTTATAAACTCGTTGGTCAGTCGGCTCAAAACCGACATCTACCGAGGCCATGCGGCTGGTTAGCTCATCAATCGCGCTGCTTGACGGCTCATCCAGGGGCGAGTTTTTTGTCCCCAAAGTGCGTTGAATTGTAATTTGTCGTCTAGCCATGAAGTTGACCCACTCGCTGCGCTAATTCTTGCCATACATTACGATACATGGCCGCATAACGGCTATATTCATTTCCCTTACAAAACACTAAGGGCGTTTGCGCTTCCGAGGACTCCCGCACTCGTACCGACGCATTAACCACCGTTTTACAGACCAAATCGCCATACATTTCCCGCACCACCTCCACCACCGATTGGTCATAAACCGTACGGGTATCGGTATTGCTAATCAATAGGCCAATAATTTTCAGGGTCGGGTTATACCATTTTTGCGCCGATGTTACATATTCTATCGTATCACCCAACGCCCCACGCCCACCCGCGCCAGGGTCAACGGGAATTAAAACATAATCGCTCGCCACCAACGCATTCATGGTCAAACGGTCAAGGCTCGGCGGACAATCAATCAACACCCAATCAAACGGTTTTAGCCCCAGCATGGGGTCGGGCTGATTTTTCAAGCGGGTCAAGCAACTTCGCAGCCGCAACTCCCCCCCCTCAATCAAGGTTTGCCCACTCTTAATACTCTTTAAGCCATCATCGGCGGGCAAAATATATAACCCCTCAAATTGGGTCGCATGAATGGCTGACCCTAATAAACCATCGTTAATCAAGGCGGCGGACAAGGTTTTATTATTGGCCTGAATCCCAAAAAATGCCTCGCCTAACGTTTTTTGCGGGTCAATATCAATACACAACACCCGATAACCCGCCTCCAGCAAAACGCCCGCCAAATTAAACGTGGTCGTGCTTTTCGCTGACCCGCCCTTTAAATTAGTTACAGAAATTACTCGCGTCATAAATTTACGCCCCGCCCCCATCAAGCAACTTAAATTCTATCGACACCGCTTGCCCCACCACCGAACTTAAAACTCGCTGCACCGTATTTGCCAAGCGATTTTCCAGCCACTCTAAAGCCATTTTATTTTTTACCCCAATCACAAATAAATTTCCCTGACGCTCCACAAACGTGGTGCCGCGTATTACGGAAGTATACGTGGCCTGAGTCATTTGCTGATGCAAAACCGCTTGCGCCTCAACCCACAAAGCCGCATTACCCGAAATAGTCTCCGTTTTTAGCAACAGGGGCATGGGCAATTGCTCTTGGCTCACTATCGGTTGCGGAGGAGTTGGCATGGGCGCGCGCTCACCTGATGATTTCAGTCCTAAATCAACTTCCGCCATTTGCGCCAAATCCCGTAATGTTCGCACAAATACCGCCCCTTTTTTCACGCGCGAGTCGGCGGTGGCGGCTTCCAACGCGGCATGAACAGCCTTAACATATATTTCCCAATTTTCAGGATATAACGCCTGGAGACTTTTATATAACATGCCCGTTGAGTGACTGTCTTGTAACAATTCTTCCGTAAGATTTACGATAGGTTCAAAAATTTTTGAGCCAGCAACGTTAACGTTAACGTTAGAATCTTTTAAACGTTTAAAGAAAAGGAATAACATGTTAACGTTAACGTTAACGCTATCCGAAATAAAATTTTCTGAAGTGACATTTTGTCCTTTCACGCTGCCTTGTAAAGTGACATTTTGTCCTTTCACTCCCTCTAAATTACCGTCTGAAGTGACATTTTGTCCTTTCACGTCTTCTTGTAAAGTGACATTTTGTCCTTTCACGCTTTCTTGTAAAGTGACATTTTGTCCTTTTACACTTTCTTGTGAAGTGACATTTTGTCCTTTCACGCTTTTCTCTGAAGTGACATTTTGTCCTTTCACACTTTTCTCTGAAGTGACATTTTGTCCTTTCACGCTCTCTAAAGTGACATTTTGTCCTTTCACGCTTTCTTGTAAAGTGACATTTTGTCCTTTCACGCTTTCTTGTAAAGTGACATTTTGTCCTTTCACACTTTCCTGTAAAGTGACATTTTGTCGCTTCACGCTTTCCTGTAAAGTGACATTTTGTCGCTTCACGTTTTCCTGTAAAGTGACATTTTGTCCGTTTACATAGTCAAAATCCACCGTCACTGGAGGCGAGTCCACCAAGTAATTTACCTCATCAGCAAAATTAGACTCGTAACTAACATAGCCATTGAGGGGCATTTCTCCTTGTTGAAGCTGTAACATTTCCAGATGACGTTTCAATTTGATTTCGTCTTCGGGAACAACAGGGTCTTCCATGAGAATTTCCAACACTAAACCAATCCGTTTGGCTTTGCCGCGATGAGTCTCATAGGCATAACGCAGGCGCGGAATGAACAAGGTTAAATATTTAGTTTTATCATCAGTGGGGACAATTTTACGCCAGGGGTCATCGTTAGGAATGGGTTCATGTTCAAACCAACGATGCAGGGTACGCTTATCAAGATTGAGAGCCTCGCCTAATTCTTGGAGGCTACAAATGATTTGCTTAGTGCCGTCAGGACGGCGGGGGGCATCAACACATAAAGCCCGTAAGAGCATGATTAAACACCATCGCTCTGGGCCAAGACGAGGCAGCCATTTTTGCACGGAGTAAATCGACGTGGGTATGGCGCGCTCAGGAGCTACAATTGCGGCTCTGGCACTTAAATATACTGGGTTTAGGGATAAGTCTGGCATCGCTCCGACCTTTGTGCTTACTACTTATACAGTATCGCGCAAAACGATAACTGAAAAAGTCAGTTAAGGTGGTCTGGTTTGACTTGACAGAATACACTCCCTTATGGTATATTTACTGCCGAAAGTAGTTCACTTTACAAGTAAAGCGAGCCGTTAAGGGCTTCATGGTACATTATTGCAGGTAGCAAAAGCATGTAGTGATAACTTGTAGGTTAAAGAGGCTCGCGGCAACGAGTCTCTTTTTCTTTTTATGTCAATTGCTTATATAATAGGGAGTGTACTCAAATCAAGTCAATTTAAGTCACAATTGAAAAGATTATATACAACGAAAGTCGTTGTGTCAAAAGTTAGTTGTAACTTTGGGGGGTAAGTGCTATAATTAGCCCAATTCATAGAGGTAAGCAATTAAAAGTATGCTTGATTTAGAATCTCTAGGTTTAGTTGAACCACCTTTTTCTCTCTCGCCTGACCCACGTTATTTTTATGTGTCGTTGCAACATAAAGCAACTTTGGCGAAAGCGACCTACGGGATTGAACAGCGACAAGGGCTGTCAGTCATCTTTGGCGATGTTGGCGTGGGTAAAACCACGATTGCGCGGCGATTATACCAAATTTATCGTGACCGCCCTGGTTATCACACCGCGTACATTCCCACCCCCATTTATCCCTCCGATTTTCAATTTTTGAAAGATATTTGCGCTGAATTTGGGATTAATGCCAAGCGGAGTAAATTGCGGCAATTAGTGGCTTTTGAGTCATTCTTAATTGAGGCTTATCGCAACGGGGAAAATGTCTTGTTAATTATTGATGAGGGGCAAGGCATTATTGGACAGCAATTTGAATTAATTCGCCAACTCTTGAATTTTGAAACCGATACCCAAAAATTAATTCAAATCGTCTTAATTGGACAGAATGAATTACGCAATAAATTGCGGCTCAAGCGCGCCCTCGCCTCACGCGTGGCGACGCGTTCAACCTTAGAGCCGTTGCATTTCGAAGATACCCGTTCCATGATAACCTTCCGCGTCATGGTGGCAGGTCGTCAACATCCCCTATTTACTGAACAAGCCTTACGGCGCATTTATGAATATAGCAAAGGCATGCCGCGCGATATTTGTGTTATTGGCTTAAATGTGTTGCCCTTGGCTGTCCTAAGCAGAGTGCCGATAATCAATGAGGCACTGGTTGAGCAAGTTATCGAGGAGTTACGATAATGGCAAAAGAAGACAATATCAAACACGAAGGCGGGACTTTCGCCCGCCTTTATGATGTCCAACAAGAATTAAATCGCCGTCAGACCAAACCTTTAGGACGACCCCCTAAAAAAGTCCAGCGCAAACCCACCACCATTCATCTCGCACCCGCCGAGAAACGTAATTTGGCAGAATTAAAAATGCTCATGGATGGACAGTTTCCCATTAACCAAAGTGAATTGGTGGGCGTGGCGATTGATAGCTTAAATGCGTTAATGCAAAGCAAAGGTAAAGTTGCGATTGCTAACGGTCAAATTCGTGACGCTGAATCTTTCCGCAGTTTTATTTATGGAATTATAAATTCATAAAATCATAAAATCATAAAATCGGGAAGTCATAACCTGACACTTACATCATCATGAATGGGGATTTGCGGGCTTCGGTAATTAAGACCTCTAGTCTGCGGGTCTCCAATAATGAAAATGAAACCCCTTCTGAGGCTAATTCTTGGTAGCTCAAATTTTCAAATGAACGAGAACATGCGGCGCGCACCATGGCATCGTAGATAGTTTCAAAACTATTAGCTCGGGGATTATGTTGTAGGACGTAACGGGTGAAGGCTAAGGCGGTTTGACTGAGTCTCATGGTGTTTAGTGTTAGACCTACAAGGTTTTGAAAACCTTGTAGGTCTGGAGTGTAAAATTAAACCTGCAAGGTTTTTGAAACCTTGTGGTGTTAGACCTACAAGGTTTTTGAAACCTTGCAGGTCTGGGGTGTAAAATTAAACCTGCAAGGTTTTTGAAACCTTGTAGGTTTTTGCTTTTGTCAGCAATGACAACTTTACCATCCTTTAGGTAAATTACGCGTGATTTCAATATTAGCGAAATCATTCGTTTTGCGCGCCCCGACCTGGTGAACCCAGGCGGCCATTTTCGCTAAACCTGTTCGTAATTCAGTGGCGGGTGGCGTTTGGAAAAACTGCTCCGTTTTTTCATGGCTGGAATAGGCATGAACGACTTCGTTGCGGGCGGGCAAATAAGTAATTTGGACGGGAGTTTCTAACACTTCGCC
>JAIFLK010000012.1 GCA_020049115.1 Chloroflexota bacterium
ACCAAGAGCAATTGCGGCGGATTCGCCACCCCTTGATAGACCGCGCCCCCGTTTTTCATTTAGGAACATTAACGGTTGATGCCTCACTGAACATGGTAACGCTGCCCGTGAGGAATGTGTTGCGCTTTGATTACGGGGTGACGCGGCGCATTACGGAAATTAATTCGCATCATCCCTACTACTTAACGCTATTTTGTTACACTTTATTTAATCGGCAGATGCATGATGGTTGGGTTAATCAGCGCGCCTTTGATGCCATTTTAACGGAAGTGTTAGACTCGCAAATTGAGCCATTCAAACAATTGTGGGAGCAATCGAGTTGGGCGGAGCGCGCCGTTTTAGCGGGCATGGCCGCTATGCAAGGCACGCATGGCCCGATGACATTACAAGAAATTATTCGTTTCTTGCGGAAAGAAGAGCCGTCTATTACAGTCAATGCCGTTACCGCGTCCTTAAATACGTTGGCCGAGCGCGGCATTTTAGTCCCCATGGGCGCGGTCAGTTATCGCTTCCATGTGGATTTATTGCGTTTTTGGCTGCGCGAACATGCCGACTATATTGAGGTGATTCAAAAGGTCAATTGGCACGCCTACGCCCCGCCTAAAATCACTCCGCCGTCACGCCTAAGCCAACGCCCACACGCAACCCCTTCTGGACGGCGGCGATTTTCGGGCATGTTGATGGTGGCGTTATTATTGTTATTTTGTGCCATGACCAGTGTTGGCGCGTTAGCCGCGCAGATGTTAGGTGTATCTCTCGCTACCTTAATTGTTACGCCCACGCCCACCGTCATGGTTGTAACCTTGAGTGGCACGGTCATCACTAACCCTAATGTGGTGGTTAATATTGCGACACCTACGCCTGTCCCGTCACCAACGGCCTTGCCCACGCCCACCGCCGTCCCCGTACAGGTTCGTACCCTGCCCGCGCTGACCTACATGGCGCGTCAGGTGGATGCAGGTTGGCGGATTTATACCATGAACGCCGACGGCTCAAATATTACGGCGGTTTCCCCTGAAGGGGCAGATGAACGCGGCCCTGTCTGGTCGCCTGGTGGTCAGCGCATTGCTTATATTTCGCAACAAGACGGCAACCGTGAAATTTATGTAACGGATGCTGACGGGCGGAATCGCTTCAATTTAACCCAAAATTCCGCCGATGATTGGACTCCCGCTTGGTCGCCCGATGGTAAGGAATTGGCATTTTCCTCCATTCGTAGCGGCAGATGGGAAATTTATCTGATGGACATGACTTGTTTGGCTGAAGCTGCCACCTGCCCCGCCAAAATTCGCCAAATTACGAACGATAATAATGGTAATATCTCGCCCGTTTTTTCACCCGACGGCAAGCGCATTGCCTTTAATAGCCGCGCCAATGGCGATTGGGACATTTACACCATGACTAGTACGGGCAGTGACTTACAACAGGTTACAAATAGCCCCGCCAATGAACTTGCTCCCGCTTGGTCGCCTAATGGGGCGTTGATTGCTTACGAAACTGACCAAGATGGTAATATTGAGCTATATGTCATCAATGTTAATGGCAGTCAACCCCGTAATATTACGAATTATCCTCTAGCTAATGACCATGGCCCCACTTGGTCGCCTGACAGTCAACAGTTGGTTTTTTATTCCAATCGTGAAGGCAATTGGGATATTTTCTTAACCACCTTAGACGGTAAAACCGTTACCAACCTCAGCCAAACCCCCGCGCAAGATGAACAAACCCCGTCATGGCTACCGTAATCTGGCTAGTTATTAGTTGTAAATTGTTAACCATATGATTTACGCAGGAGTCCGCAATCATTTGCGGACAGCCCGCAAATGATTGCGGACTCCTGCAACAAATAAGCTATTTTTGTGTAAGTCCTAAACCAATGACAACGGACAGATGACCATTCACCAATGACTAACGAAAAATTACTCTTGTTGGCTCTGTTATTGGTTGCTTTTGCCCTCCGCCTGATTGCCCTCGACCATATCCCCGCTGGCCTGTCCCATGATGAAGCCAACAATGGCCTGGCCGCCCTGCAAATTTTGGCGGGAGACCGCCCCATTTTCCTCGAAATTAACAAAGGCATTGAGCCACTCATTATTTATTTGGAAGCCCTCAGTTTTTATGTCAACGGCATTGGCGTGTGGCAAATGCGTTGGGTCAATGTCATTGCGGGTATGTTCACTGTCGCACTTATCTATCCCCTGACGCGGCGGCTACTGAATCGGCGCGTTGCCATGCTCGCGCTGGCGGGTATCGCCGTCTCTTTTTGGGCCATATTCGTGAGCCGTCTCACTTTGCGCGCCGTCACCTTGCCGCCATTATTAACCTTAATGTTGTATCTGTTATGGCGTGGCCTCACTAATCCACGCCCAAACCGTAAATTTTGGTTAGATTATGGCGTGAGTGGCTTAGTCATGGGTTTAACCATGTATAGCTATCTTTCCGCCCGTTTTATCCCCTTGCTTAATATTTGGTTATTTGCCATGTATCAAATGTTAGGCGGTCAGCGTCAATCATGGCGCAGGCATGGCGTGGCGTTTTTAGGGCATGGCCTGATTGGGCTATTGATTTTTATGCCATTAGGCCAATACTATATTAATCATCGTGACAGTTTTAGCCACCGTGCCAACCAAGTCAGCACGCTGCCGTATGCGCTCAATGGCGATTTTACACCCTTACTAAAAAATACAATTTACACCCTCGGCATGTTCACCTTTGCGGGTGATGAAACAGACCGTTATAACCTGGATGGCCGCCCGATTTTTGATATTTTGAATGGGCTGATATTTTATATCGGTATCTTTTTAGTATTACGTACTGTTTATTTATACAGTTTAAACAGGAGTACAATGGCTTATAAGCCATTGTCTGCCCTCTTTCTGCTCAGTTGGTATTTCATCATGTTACTGCCTGGCTTCATTACCGACGACAGCCCCCACTTTTTACGCACCATTGGCGCGCTGCCCGTCACCTACATTTTTTGGGCGATTGGCCTTGATTGGCTGGGGAAGCGTTTGGCATTATTAAACCCTCACCCCCAGCCCCTCTCCCAGGGGGAGAGGGGAGATAAAAATAACCCCCTCTCCCAGGGGGAGAGGGGAGATAAAAATAACCCCCTCTCTCAGGGGGAGAGGGGAGATAAAAATAACTCCCTCTCCCATAGGGAGAGGGTTGGGGTGAGGGTTCATTTCCTCTTCGCCATCACCTTATGGTCTCTCTTAACCCTGCACACAACTTACGATTACTTTCAACGTTGGGCAAATGCGGCGGGGGCGCGGCAAATTTATGGGGCTGACATTGCCGAGATAGCCAATTACGTGCAAAATAACTATAATGAAGAAGTCACCGCGATTTCGGCGGCCTATTATCGGGATGAAGAGCCATTTCGTTATACATTGCACTGGCATGGACAGCCGCCTTTTACCCTGTGGTTTGATGGTCAGCAAAGTATTGCCTTCCCGCCCGCCGAGAGCCATCTGTCAATTCGTTATCTCTTTGCCGACTCGGCCCCACCTAACGCGCTATGGCTAGAATTTTTACAACCCATTCCCGCCGAGTCGGGGCGCGCGTATCAATTATATCGGCTGCCTGATACCTTTCGTATAGCCAAAGTGAAGGAATTACAACCTTTGGCTTATGTTATTAACAATGACGTAAATCTAAGTGGTTATCGCGTGTTGGGGCAGGTGGTTAGCGGTGGCAAGTTTCAACTTTTATTGGCCTGGCAAGCCCTACGCGCCCTGCCCCCCGCCACCGATTACACTTGGCTGGCGCGTTTATGGGATGAACAGGGGCATGAATGGGCGCAGGCCGATGGCTTGGGTTATGCGCCCTCAGATTGGCAACCAGGCGTGCAGGGACTACAATTACTTACCTTTCGTTTACCCGCCGATTTGCCGCCTGGTCAATATAGCTTAACAATAGAGTTAGTTAATCGGCAGACGGGGCAGCCTTTGCCCGCCGTAAATGGTGCAACTCGGTTAGATTTAGTCACGCTCATGGGCAAAGCGAAAGTCCCCTAGATGACGGAAGACCTCACAGGTTTTTAAAACCTGTGAGGTCTAGTTTACATAAATCATGGAATTTTTCAGAAGAACTCCCAAACCTAAAAAGCCAGCTATTGTTTTACCCAAAGTAAGTCCGCCTCAAGCCGCGCCGCGCTTTAGTTTAATGCGGCTATTTCGCCGCGAACCAACCACGCCCCCACCCGCCAAAACTGACCTGACCAAAGCCCCTATTACCCCGCCCGCTGTGACCAAATGGCGACTTTTCCGCAGTAAACCTAAGGCCGAGCCTGCCGTTGAGATTGCCCCTGTAGTCACTCCGCCTAAACAAAGCTTACTAAAACGCTTATTTTCACGCGGCGATAAAACGGCCGCGCCCGTTAAAATCAGAAAGCCATTACCGCGCCCGATTGCTATATTACTTAATACAGTCATCATGTTGGCCTTGTTATGGGTACTTTTTTGGGTGAGTGATTATCAACATGTAACGGGTTATTTAATTCGTTATTTAACCATAGACACCAAAAATATGCAGGCCACTATCCAAGCAGAAGCGGCCACTGCGACCCGTGTCGCTATCTTAAGCACGGTGCAAGCCGCCTCGACTCAGGCTTACGAAACGGCTGACGCGGCCAACCGTCAAACGGTGGTGGCACAGGCGAATTTAGTGGCGACTCATTGGATGGAACAGCAACAATTTATTCAGGCCACCAACATGGCTGCCACTCGCCAAGCCATGGCCGCCAATCGCACCGCCACCTGGGTCGCGGTTGAGCAAACCCAAACGGCGGTTGCCATGCAATGGGGCGCGACGGCGACGGGTAATGCTTTAGCTTTAGTCGAGGCAGCGGACATTCGCGCCACCAGGTCGGCCCAAGAATTACGTTGGGGAACGATTTCCGCGTCGGTGCGGCAAGCTACTGCTCAGGTTGAAGCTGCAAATCCGCCTCCTCAAACTGGAACGGATTGCCTCGCGCCCTGGACAGTTATTGGCGCGATGGTGCTAAGTTTGAGGCTTAAGCAAAGTAAGGCTAATGATAGGTGAATAGGTTATCAGGATAATCCATGGATATAATGAATGTACCCACAACCGATGAAGCCATACCGTTTGCGACCAGCGAGATTGACCTGCGCCAACAGTTAGAACAGGCTCAACAGGCGTTATCCTCTGCCGAAGCTGAAATAGACCGCCGTAATCGTAATATTATTGCGTTAACGACCTTTGCCTATCGGGCGAATCGGGCGGATAATTTGGTCGCATTATTACGATTGGCTTTAATGCAGGCCCTGGAGACAACTGCCGCGCCAGTGGGGGCGGTGGTGTTGGTGGATGCGGCGACGAAAGAGTTACATTTAGGGTTTCATAAAGGGCTGACTGTTGAGCTGATGGAGATTTTAACGGGCAATAACCTGGATGATGGGGCGATTGCCCTCATGCCCCATTTGGTGACGGGGACGGGGGCTTTGTTGGAATATCAGACTACGGATGACGCGGCGGAGTTGGCTTTGTTAAAGGCGGGGCGGGTGAGCAGTTTAGCCAGTTTTCCGTTGGTGGTCGATAAGAAATTGGCGGGGGCGATGTTGGTAGGGTTGCAAAGTGCGAGAGGTTTTCGCTCCAGTGAATTGACGTTTCTCATGGCGGTGAGCCAAGAAACGGCTATTGCTTTAGAAAGTTTACAATTGCGGGAACGGTTATGGCGAGTGGCGGAATCGTTGCTTCAGCAGGAAGACATTGACCCAACCAACCTGGATTTAACCCTGGCGAA
>JAIFLK010000138.1 GCA_020049115.1 Chloroflexota bacterium
TGCGGAGGTCGTAACGGGCGCGCTGATAAGTGGTGTTGAGGGCTTGTTGCAGATCTAACAAAACGGGCGGGTCAGGGGGCATGAGGGGAACAGGCAAAACGGGCAACGGTTGCGGCAAATCAAGCGGCCAAACATCACAGGTGGGACGGCGATGGGCATTACTAACCATAACGAGATAGGATACCTCTGGTACATTGCCGCCAAAAGGCATACGGGGATATTTGCGGAGGAGGTCTATTTCGATAAGATGAACTCCTGTATCAAAATAGTTCTCACGTTTAGTTAAATATTTATTTCGTCCCTTGCCTGACCGTTTATTAACAGGCGAAAGAAGTTCTATTACGGTGACGATGTGTTTAGTGTACCGATGACGCAAATATATCGTAACGAGTCGGGTTTGGATATTGAGAGGAATGGTTAACTGTAACGGCGCAGTAGGTATAGCAACCGCGACTCCACCATGTGGCGTGTACCTATCGCTCGGCATAATCGTAACGTCAGGGACAACCGCTTTAGGATAACCATATAGAGGGGGTGGGGGGGGGTAAATTTGGTCAATGATGATTTCAGTTTCTAACTCGGCGGTGTAGTTGGGAGATAAAACGGGAACAAGTTGGTCGCGTAAAACGGTCATTAAGGCGTTATGAACATCAGGCCAAATTTCATTACTTTCCAAATAAGGGTCCATGCCTGGGAAAGGGGGAACATCAGGCCAAATTTCATTACTTTCCAAATAAGGGTCCATGCCTGGGAAAGGGGATTGCATAATATGTTTTCCTGAACTATGGAGTCCAAAGCCGTAGGCTTTGACTCACTCCTCAAAGCCTACGGCTTTGGACTCCGTTAGATTTATATTTCATTTGGAAACATTAATTCGTCCCACCAACACCCGCGCCATCGCCAGGCGATAGTCGGCAGAACCGCGAAAATCGCTAGGTGGCGTAAGGTTATCAAGTTGGTCAAGGGTCAGCAAAATCGGCGTGGGCGCGACTCCGCAGAGCGCGAGCCAATGGTTAGCCCCATCATGGCGGGCTACGGCGGCAACAATCGGTCTATCTTTAGGCGTGCGGGCGACGCGGTCATGGGCAGCTTGACCGTTAAGGTGTAATGAAATGGAAGTTATCAAGCCACCAGCTAAGTGAACGACTGGGGCAGCCAGTAAATTGGCTAGGGGCATGGTTTGTGAACCCGCAGGTTTTTGGATGGTGACTTCAGCCGCGCAGACTAACATGGCCGCGAGGAGTTCACTTTCGTTATCACCAGTAACAATAACCCCGCCAATGGTCGCGGCATGGCGCATGGTATTTGGCCCCTCAAGTAAAGCGGTTTGGCGTAATAAGGCCAATGGGCTGATGGCTTGCGTGGTTATGGGGTGAAAAAGGCGCGGTTCACTTTGGCTACTATCTCCTAATTCTACTAATTCTTGTAAACGTACTAATGCGCCCAAAGTGAGGGTGTCACCAACATGAGTGATTTGAGTGAGATGAAGAGATTGTAAATCAACCAGTTCCTCTACCTCAGTGGGCATGGCGGCATTAAGAAATGTTCCGCCAGCGAGGGGCATGGTATAAACCTGGGGACGGTTGAGGAGTTCTAGCGCGGCCTCAATCGTTTGCGGGCGATGATAGGTTTTTAGGTGTGACATAACACGAGTCCATTTTAGTAGCAAATAGGAGTGTCAAGATTTTATTTTGACCAGCGAAAATAAAATTTTCACACCCCTTAAGCAAAAGTTTCGATAACTAATACTTAAAAGTATAACTGATTTAGGGGTTAAATTCAAAAGAGGGCGTTAATTTAGAGGTTGATTTCATGCTTCACTCTCGGTTGAAGTTGCTTGAATGGGCGCGGGAAACTCAACGCGGGCGCGGGCGACGGCCAAACCGTCTACGCTGAGAACGGTAAAATGCACCGTTTCATTATATGTCACTTGGTCATTGACCTGCGGTGGGCGACCTAACTTGGTCGTTATTAGCCCGCCAAGCGTATCCACATCGGGCAAAGCCTCTTTGTCACCCAAATCCATGTCATCTAACAAATCCTCAATTAAATAGCGGCCTGATACCTCCAAAATGCCAGGGGCAATTTCAAGATAGGGTTCATTTTCCTTATCAAACTCGTCGCGCACCTCTCCCACCACCTCCTCCACCAAATCCTCTAGGGTGACGATGCCCGCCGTGCCACCAAATTCATCTAACACTACGGCTAGGTGAATCCGTTGTTTGCGGAACGCGGCCAAAAGTGTGCCAACAGGAAATTGCTCTGGCACGACAGGCGCGGGGCGCATGAGCAAGCGAATATCAAACTCCACGCGGGTGTCATGACTGCTTTTATGAGGCCGCGTTTGGTAATACATTAAATCATTGACATGCAAAATGCCAATGATGTGGTCAAGGTTGCCTTGATAAACGGGGAAACGGCTATGCGTACTTTCCGTTACAATTTTAAGGATGTCTGTTAAGGGTAAATCGGTTGAAATTGCCTCGACTTTGCGGCGCGGGGTCATCACTTGGCTGGCTTGGCGGTCACTAAAATCAAAAATATTAAGAATAATTTCTTCTTCGCCTTGATTTAATAGCCCCTCTTCGGCACTCTCCGAAATAATTTGTTCCAATTCCTCCGTTGAATGAAGACGCGCCTCCCCTTCTACGGGCGGGATTCGCAACAGCCACAATAAAACTGCCCCAATATGGTTTAACAACATTACAGGTATATGAAACACAAATTGCGATATTTTCATAAAACTATCTAACCACATCACCATTTCGGTAGGTTTAGACAAAGCAAGTGATTTTGGCACCATTTCCCCGACCACCACATGGAGATAGGTTAAAAAACCAACTGATAAAATATAGCCAAGGGTGTGAATAATAGTTTCATCAGACGCAATGTTTAAAAGATAGGCCAAATAAGGTTCTACAAAATGGGCAAATTGCGCCTCACCATACATACCTAACCCCAATGAGGCGAGAGTGATACCCACCTGAGCAGTTGCGATATAACGGTTTTGGTTATCAGGTGACTCCAAAACGGCTAAGACATGGCGGGCGGTTTGATTACCCTCCGTAGCCAATTGCTCCATTTGGCTAGGGCGTACCCCGATAATGGCAAATTCAGACATTACAAATAGGCCATTAATGATGATTAAAATAATGACCACGATACTCGGCCATAAAAGTATGGCTACACTGGGTAGTTGGTCTAATTCAAAAACCATTAATAAACCGAGACTATACATGCCTAACGGAAAAATCATCGATTTACTCATGTTCCGCCACCTCCCAATCGCCAATGTGTGAGGTAATTGCAACTGTTAATTGCAAAGATACCTCAATAATACGGCGGTCTTCCACCGCCTCTACCCGAATAACGACAGGCGGGTCGCCCACCGTCACTTCCTCACCCACTTCAGGCGGATGGCCTAACTCACCAAAGATTACCCCCGCAATCGTATCGGCATCTTCATCGGGTAAGTTTAAATTTAAATATTCATTCACATCTGTCACCAATAAGTTACCTTGCAAGTAAATTCGTCCATCTTTGTCAGAGGAAACCAACGGCAACTCATCATCAAATTCATCTTGAAACTCGCCAAAAATTTCCTCTAATAAATCTTCAAAGGTTATCATGCCCGCCGTGCCACCATATTCATCAAAAACAATGGCTAAATATTTACCTGATTTATTCAAATTTGCCCAAACATCTGCGGCGGGCAACGTTTCAGGGACATAAAGCACCTCGCGCAAAATTTCTTTGGGGTTGGTTTTATGCTGGAGATGTCCTTTGAATAAATCTTTGGTATGAACAAAACCTACAATGGTATCAAATGTTTCTCGATATAACGGAATACGTGAAAAACCTTCTTTATGCGCTAAGGTCATCAATTCAATAATGGTGCTTTCAATCGGCGCGGCCACCAAATCAGTACGCGGCACCATAACTTGGCGGGCCGTTAAATCCCGCAGCCGAAACGCATTACGTAACAACCGTTGCTCTTCGTCATCTAATAAGCCCCCTTCATGGCTTTCCGTCACCAAAATTTCTATTTCTTTCGCACTGTGCGCGTGAATATTATGCTCACTGACTAGAGAATGGCCGGTTAAATGTAATATTAAATTACCACTCCCATTAAAAAACCATAACAATGGACGCATAAAGAAAACTGACCCTATCATGGGTAAAACCAATAACAGGGCTGTTTTTTCAGGATATTGAATAGCCACCGATTTGGGCATTAATTCACCTAAAACAACCTGTAAAATGGTTAGAAAAACTAAAACAACAATGGCCGCCAATGAATTAGCCGCAGCCTCAGCTAAATAGCCCCAATCAAGCAGCCAGGGTACAAAAATTGCGGTTAAAGTCCGTTGGCTATAAGCACCTAAAGCCAATGAGGTCGCGGTAATGCCAATTTGACAGGCCGCAATGTATTCATCTAAAGCATGACGGTCTTCCATGCGCGGCAACAGCATTTGGGCCAGCCATTGGCCTTCGGCGGCCATTTGGGTAATGCGTGTTTTGCGTGCGCTCACCGTAGCAAATTCGGCGGCGACATAAAGCGCGTTGAGCGCAATGAGTAAGGTGATGATAAAAGTGGTTATTATAATGGTTGACATACCTTTTTGGGGTTAAAATACTTAATCAAACATTAGTTTGATGTAAGTTGGTTAATTCTGTTAAAATACGATTGAGGGATTCTTTCAAATTATTATAACGAGCAACATTTAATACAAGACTAAATTCTTGATGTTTGCCTTTATCTTCTGTTACTAAAATCATATTTCCATGTTGTGCTTGAGCCATAATTAACCAATCATTTGGCGCGCCGCATTGACCACCTGTACCCGCAGCAAGAGAATAATCATCTGGTAAACCTACACATTCTAAACAACGCCGTTTTTTCGCGGCTTGCCATTCAGAAGGTGTATTATATTT
Organism: Chloroflexota bacterium; assembly: GCA_020049115.1. Lineage (GTDB taxonomy): Bacteria > Chloroflexota > Anaerolineae > 4572-78 > J111 > JAIFLK01. Next base: position 4,936 of record JAIFLK010000138.1, read on the forward strand.
TTGTTGCAATAATTTAGCACAATATTCAGCTTCTTGTTGAGTAAAATTCAATATTTCAATTTCGTGAATAACTAAATTTTCCCGAATAAATTCCAGGTTATAACTATCCCCATATTGTTGCGCCAAATGAAATAAATGTTCAGCATGAGCCACTGCTGGGACATATAACTTAATCTGTGGTTTTGTTCGTATCAAGTTAATGCGTTGCACCTGTTGACAAAGTGGCATAAACCCTCTTTGGGTAATGACATTGGTATCGAACACTAACATTAAATTTTTCGTTTGCAATAGCTCATAAATTTCAGCCGTTAGCAGAGGCATTGTTGCTCTCCCCACTAAACCATTTATCTAGCTCTTCCATTGTCCATAATTCAAACCGTCCTGTATTTTTATTGGGCATGAAGCTAACGCCGCCTCCCTGTTGCAAGCTCAATTTTTGTCGCACCATTTCAGGTAATAACAATAATCCTTCACTAGAAACATAATTAACTGGCTCAGGCCATTTAGCATACATTTCATTTAATTTATCTGCTTCGCTTTGGCCTTGCCCTGTATATTTCCAGGCCAAATCGCGTGATTTGCGGCTCACCGTAGGTACACCATCTTTCAATTCCATTGCAAAAAAATAAGGTTCGGCCTCAAATGCAGGTGAATGGCTGGTTAAAAAAAGTTGTTGCGGCCCATGTTCACTTTGAGTAATCTTCTTGAAGGCTTGTAATAAACGTGTCTGCAAAGTGTAACGTAAATTTAATTCAGGTTCTTCAATTGCCACAATATCGGCAGGAGTTAATAACAGTTGGCCTAATAACGCCACAATTTGTTGAATCCCTGACCCCAGTAAATCCACAGGAATCCGCACATCTCCTCGGTCAAGCACCAAATCGGCCTGGTTACGAGAACGGTCAAATGCGGTATTAAATCGCCCTGGCCCAATAATATCTTCAAACTCGGCCATGGCCTCTACAAACAAATTCCACCGTTGCACCCAAAATGAGTTGCGCGATTCTTTGGCATCAAATAACGCGTCTCGTAATATTTGGGGGATAATCGCGAGTGATGGCGGGGTAGTGTCAGTCATGGTACGGCGGTGGGTGGTGATAAGTTCAAAAATATTTGCTGTATGTTTCCATTTAGCAAGTAAATCTGCGTTTTTATGATCAAAAGTTTTAGGCCACTTTTTTAATCGTTCTTGTGAATCAGGATAACAAATTTCTATTTGCCCTCCTTGATGTTCCAAAGAAAAAGCAAAACTTTGAGTTTTATTATCTTTGAAAATAGTTCCTGCGATGTTAATGGCTGTATATTTCCCAAGATTAAAAATTTCATGAGATAAGTGACCAAAAAGATTCTCAAAATCAGCTAGTGTTACAGAGATTGTTTTAGGATTTTGGTGTTGAGATATAAAAAAATATAAATCCATCGCCTGGAGCAAATTGGATTTACCTACATTATTTACCCCATGAATGACATTAATTTGCCCCAACTCATCTAATTCACCCAACTCATCTAATTCAATGGGTTGGGTGAGATTCTTAAAACCTGAAACTGAGAATTTTTTTAGTAACATAGTTAGTTATTCCTTCGTAGCGACAGAACCTAAAATGCCAATTAAAATTTGCATAATCTCCGCCAAATTCATAGGAACAGCATATAAATTCAAATCTTGAATGACCCGTTTTTGCTGACGGTCTAACAGCCCAAATCGCCACACTTCGCCCATAGTGACTGCGCCGTAAAGTAAATCGCCACTGGGTTCTA
>JAIFLK010000306.1 GCA_020049115.1 Chloroflexota bacterium
AATAATTGCGGACTCCTGCACCAAAAGTGTAATTTTCATTTGGGATGCAGTATAGATTGGAGCATCATGTTACAACCATTTAAATCCAACTTATCTGTCATCATTCAACAAGCCATTTTTCGCCCGCGCAGTGCCATCATTATCGCCACGTCCCTTATCTTGGCCTTTGTATCTGGAGGCTATTGGTGGGCAGTTCTCGGTATTGGGCTGATAATTTGGCTTATCAGTGCCTGGGAAACAATGCGTAATCCGCAAATTCAGGCTTTGGCGCAAACGATTGAACAGGAATTTAAGGCGCAAGAACTCATTGAAGAGCTAGAAAACTGGTTTAAAACGCTCCAAACAGCCAAAGTGCCGCCAGATATTCTCACTAAGGTTGAAAGTATCAAAAATTCCATTCGCGATATTTTGCCCCAAATTGAAAATATTAGTAGTAGCGATTATAATGTTTACGCTATTCGGCAAATTACTCAATCCTATTTGCCTGAAACATTGGCGAATTACCTAAAATTGCCCGCTAAATTTGCCAAGCAAAAAGTCATTAAAGATAATCAAACGGCGCATCAAATTTTACTCCAGCAATTGGATCTACTTGATGAAGAAATGAAAGAAATGTTAGATAGTTTCTATCAAAATGATACCCAACGTTTGCTCGCTCATGGCCGCTTTTTGCAAGAGAAATTTGGCAACAGTGATTTGTTAGAGGTGTGATACTCCCATTTGGGGTTCATCATAACTAGAATCCGCTAAGGTACACGAAGAAAAAAAACAAAAACTTAGCTTTTCTTAGCGTGCTTCACGGATTCTGATTTACCTAAATTATTTCATCGTTTTTAGTAGCTAAAAGGATAAAAACAGAACATGGCTAAAAATTTTGCCGACCAAATTTTAGAATTAGCTGAAGAAATTGAGTACCCCGCCACCAAAGAAAGCAGTACGCAAGTGAGCATGGCTTACGAGTTTGATGATGGTTCAGTGCAAACGGTCTATATTGAGGCGTTGCCCGACGAAGATGATTATGGTAATACGGTGGTTAGTATTTACTCTTCTGCCGTCAAATATAACAAAGTGAGTTGGGAAGATTTGGCGGAAGCCTTGCGAGCCAGCGCACATTATCACTATGGGGCTTGGGCCATTGACACGTTGGCGGATGGTGAGGAATATCTCATGATGGTCGATACCTGCACCTTCGAAACCCTAGACGCGGACGCATTTCAGGCTTCGGTAGATTATGTGGCTTATTATGCTAATGAGATGGCGAAAAAATATTAATCCTTTTTCTTAGTGTTATTGATGTGGGCCATGCGACCCGCATTTTTATTTTCTGTAGCCAAAATGCGAGCTTCCATCATGGACTCGCATTTTTTATTTCCAAAACTTCCCTTATGGACTTTGTTATGATGGCATGTACTAAACTAGCTTGGGCTGAAATTTTCACTAGTACCGCTAGGCGTAAATAAGTTTCAAGCCATTATAAGGTTTTGAACCTTATAATGGCTGGGTGAACTACACACTTATTTACGCCTAGTGGTACTAGTGAGTTTTGGACAGGATTTACAGGATGGGTTCAAACCAATTCTTAGCCTCAGTATATCAAGATTTGGGTTCAATAACTGAATCCGCCCTAACCCCAACCCCTTCCCAAAGGGCGAGGGAGTATTTTGTCTCCCTCGCCTTGTGGGTGAGGGTGCTAAATCTTGATATACTGAGTATAGGGTTGAATTATACCATAATATGAAGCGAGATGATATATTGTGCTAAAAGCTAACTGATGTTATAATAAAGAAAGGATACATGGCGTAGTACACTGTTCATTTAATTATTAGCATATCGAACAGACAGGAATGTCTGTTCTACCGTTGGTAGGTCGGACATTCTTGTCTGACCATGTGTTCTACCGTTGGTAGGTCGGACATTCTTGTCTGACCATGTACTAAAAACTAAATGAACAGTCCAGTAGGCTTTACTTCTATATCATACAAACAGAGAATGGCAAAGTTATAATTACCATGACTGACGGTTTTGACACGCCGCTGGATGATTTTGAGGAGCATCATCATGAAAAAACCGATTCTGGAAGCAGGTAAATCTTATTCATTTTCAGATTACTTTAAGTTACCCTATCCGACCCGCGATATTGTGGCCGAGTTTGGTTATGAGTTTAGGTACGAAAAAATTGAGCTGCCGCGAAAATCCACCAACAAGCCCAATCTTGATAAATTACGGGCGATTTTCTATAAAAAATTACCCCATATATCGCTGAACTCTGAGGCCGCCAAACGGGAGTTTTTTGTCTCACCTTTATTGCTAGAGTTACTTGATTACATTGATTTACAAATTGACGTGGAATATCTCATTAACGTCAGCGAGCAATTGAAAGGTAATATTGATTACATTATCCGTTCTTCGCATGAACTGATTGTCATAGAGGCCAAAAATGGCGAAATGGATAAAGGCTTTACCCAATTAGCTGTTGAGTTAATCGCCGTAGACCATTATCTGGCAGAAAATAGTAATCCATTATTATATGGGGCTATTACGATGGGTAGCATGTGGCAATTTGGCGTGTTAAATCGGCAAACCAAAATTATTACCAAAAATATCGATGCGTTTCTCGTCCCCACTGATTTAGAGTCCCTGTTCGCCGTCTTCTTGGGGATTTTGGAATAAACTGTAGTATTTTTGTTATCACGGAGGCATTGATGACATCGAATATACAAACCATGAAAGCCGAAATTATGCTGGCGTTGGATATTTTACCTGCTGAGAGGTTAGATATTTTATTAGAATTTATTTCATTTCTGCGGAATGGTCGGGTTAAAAAGCCCGCCCTGCTCTTAAAAGAGTTAACTGCTTGGCAAGAAACCCTCTATTTACTTTCCAATCCCGCCAATGCTGAACATTTGCGCCAATCCATTATGGAAGCAGAGAGTGGCGAAGTGATGGCAAGGACATTGGTTGAGTAATGAACTTAGTTTTCACCAAATCAGGCTGGCAAGATTATCTTTGGGTGCAAGAACAAGAACCTAAATTACTAAAGCGGATTAATGCCCTCATCAAAGAGGCTATGAGAACTCCGTTTGAGGGAACAGGTAAGCCCGAAGCCCTAAAAGGGAATTTATCAGGCTATTGGTCACGGCGTATTACGGCTGAACATCGCCTGGTTTATAAGACTACCGCGACAGAGTTGATAATCATTTCTTGCCGTTACCATTATGAAAGATAATTTTATGGTTGTATTGCTATTTTTTAATTCGATTGCTTAATAATCTCCCGAAATATACCGATAATTTTAGCCACATTAGAAATATGATATTCGTCTCTATCTACGGACATGGTTTGTCCGCGTAATATCAAGAAATTCCACAAACTCCCCGTTGTCACCACCCCATAAATCGTCTCTAACGCCTGCCCTTTCTGTTGATTAAACAAGCGTGAAGCGACCATCTCCGCCATGCATTGCGCCAAGCCTGATTTAAGGTTATCATTTTTAGCCTCCACCAACGTAATAATCGGCGCGTCTAAAATCAACTGTTCAGGCGACAGACTGATAATGTAATCACACACCCCATTCAGCCCCTGATTTTTGTCCACATTAAATTCAATGCCTGAAAATAGGCTAATCTGCGGCTGGGCTTGTTTCAGCACCTCCACCAAAACGGGTATGACAATCAATTCAGAGCGCGCCTTTTCGGTGTTAATAGAGGTGGCTAACGGCACATTATAACTGAGTGTTTCTTTCAGGTGGTCACTGTAGGCGGAGTCAGCAATGTCGCTAAATAAACTCTCTATTAGAAAATTTTGAGGAGTATATACCTTCATGAGATTTTTGTTAGATTGCTATAGTTTGTATTGATAACAAAAGAGGCCAAAATGTATCATTTTGACCTCTTAATAATCTTCTGAAATCAGCTTTACTTAGCAAAAACTGATTGTCCTTGTTGAATTTTTTCGAGAGTAGCCAAAAAATCATTTAGATATTTTTCTAAAGTTTCTTGTTGGTGTTCATTTAATTCAACTAAATTAACCTCTATCGCTTTTAAATGATCATCTATTACCATCTGTATATCATTTTTTAATTCAGGATATATGAGCCTAGATTTATTTTCAAGAGTTGACGTAAACTTCATTACTCCATTTATTAAAAAAAGATTTAGTTCATCTTTAAGCGTAACTTTTAAATCATTATAAAATAGCGTAATTTTTTCTGTTTGTTGTACAGTTGTTCCCTTACCCCGAACTTGAGCAACTTCCTCACGTGCTGTTTCTAATTTATTCCTTACCTCATTTGAAACAAAGTCATCTAAATGAGCAATCATTCGTTGTTGTTGGGAAACCACAAAGTTATTTAAATCATTCAATTGGTCTTGACATCTAATATCAAATATTTGTGCCAGGTTAATAGATTGTGTAGTCACATTTAGATGATTACTTTGCTCTATTTCAAGAATATTTTTTTGTAATTTATTTAGTTCTACCTTAATTTCATCTAGTTTTTCTTGAAATTTTTTTGCATATTTCTCCAAAATATTTGCCATAGGGATAAAAATATGGTTTGCAATCACATGTTGCATATCATCCAAATACCCCCATCTTTGATGACGTCGCGTTTTCCAGTGCCTAGCAACATCATCCATTTGAAATTCATTTGTAATTAAATTTTCCGTTAAAAGCAGAATATATTCAATCTTAGCTACTGTAAAATCATTTTCTGACCTGTTAAACTGCTCTAAAAACCCAATTTTTTCTTCAACCACTTGCCGAAAAAAGATTAATTTTTCATTAAAAATAGTTGACATTCGATGAAGTTTACCACGAATATTGTCTGCACTAAAATCTTTCGTGGTAGTTTCAAGTCTTGCTTTAAAGTTTCTTGAGGTTCTATTACTAACATCATTTAAGGCTTTCAATAAAGTTTGTCTAGCATGGGTAATTCGTTCACTTTCTGCAAGCATCACTATTAATTTATTTCTTAATTCATCAATACCAGCCTCAACTTTTTTGTTATCTTGATAATAATGGGATGAGATAAAACTAATGGTAATGCTATCTAATTGTTTATGTATAAAATCACTTTGTTCACTTGTGATATTACTACTTCTTAGTAACTCAATCAATGTATCTTTGATTTGATCACGTATACGTTCCTCTTCTTTCATTAAATGCTCTTGAAATGTAGGAGGAGTTTCATCATCATCTGCACTATCTCTAAGTGTATTTTTGAAAGTTTCATCACATTTAGTTACAACTATAAGTAAATGTTTAATTTTACCTTTACGTAATTGGGTAACAATGAAATCTTTATCCGATTGTGAATAAGACGCACCTGATATTGTCAAATATAAAATTACATCAACATCTTCTACTAACTCTTCAGTTAAGTGTACACGATAGCGGTCAGGATCATTTAAACCAGGCGTATCAATTAACTCTATACCCCCTTTCAATAAAGAAATTGGAGCATATACTTCCAACTGTTCAACTAAATAATGTAAGGGATTCTCACGTGACATATACTGCTTGATATGTTTGCTAAAATCAGCCCGTATTTTTGAGGATTTCCAATCAGCACACTCAATACGTTCTATAAATCCAGAATCTGAAATATATTTTTGCTCAAGTTCAGCTAAAGAAAGCGAAAATTTATCTTTTAACTCACCTAACTGTTCTAATTTATATATTGCACCATACCGCGAGTCGTCATCAAAATAGTCACTATTGTTCTGATAGGGTTCAGCCATAGATGACCATTTCTCTTTACCAATCATGCGGATTTCTGCATAAGCAGTATCACTATATCGAAATATTGTAATGGCTGCCGTTTCTGGATTAGCTTTTACAGAAGCAAGCCCTTTTTCATCACATAATACATTAACAAAAGATGATTTCCCAACCTTAAAAGATCCCACAACAGCTACTTTGTATCTATCAGATGTTTGGCTATTAACTAAAGCATTATTCAAGGTATTTATTTGCTCATTTAAAAAAGCCTTGTAATGTTCATCAGTTTCTTGTTGTTGAGCATTAATAAACAACTCAACAGCCTGCTCTGTAAGGCCACGTAATTCATGAAGTCCACCCGTATGCAACATTTTTGATACTCCTTTAAGGTAATATAATGTGATTTAAATTCAAAATCAACAACGTAGTCCGTTTCTATAAGCATGTTCAGTATAGCATAAAACGACATATTTTGACAAAATTACTAGCTTATACTCTACCCCACCAACGCCCGCGCCCGCGTGAACACCTCATCTAACATGGCCTGAGTCAGCCGCCCCGTTTGGGTATTTTGGCGGCTAGGATGATAACAGCCTAACAAATCAATTGCGCCATGGTCGCCCTGCTCCAGCCGATAGGCCACCCCATGCCCAAATTTAACGGGCGGCATGGGATAGCCATGCTCCCGTAATAAACGGACACAGCTATCAAAGGCCAAATGCCCCAAGCCCACCACCACTTTAATTTGGCTTAACATCGCCCACTCCCGATATAAAAAGGGACGGCAATTATCAAACTCCTCGCGGGTCGGCTTATTTTGCGGCGGCGCGCACCGTCCCATCGCCGTAATGAACGCGCCATGCAACCTTAAGCCATCGTCACGGCTGACCGCGTCAGGTTGATTGGCGAAGCCCGTCTCATATAACGCTCTATAAAGACTCGCCCCCGAACTATCCCCCGTAAACATGCGCCCCGTGCGGTTTGAGCCATGCGCGCCAGGGGCTAACCCCACAATCAACAGCCGCGCCGCCGTATCCCCAAAGCCAGGCACGGGCTTGCCCCAATAATCCCACTCCAAATATGCCCGCCGCTTAACCTGCGCCACCTCTTCCCGCCAGGCCACCAAACGGGGGCAAGCCCGACATGCCGTAATTTCTTCATTTAACGTTAGCCAATTACCCATGATTGGGACACCCCTTCACCCCATGAAAAATAAATTGCCGCAAACCAAAACTAATGCGCTCCAAACTAAAGCCTAAATCACGCCGTTGATGGTTGAATAAACGGGGATTCAGCGGGGCTAAAATGGCCTCCGCCAGATAGGAAATGTCGGCCTCCGCCACCATTTCGCCCTGAGTTTGGGCGCGCCGCAATAACGCCTCCACCGTTTGATGAAACCACTGATGCAACGAGGTTGGGCTAGGTTCTTGCCCCTGAAACAACCCTTGCGCTTGCACTTCACACATTAAGGCCGCGTGATTATCAAAAAAATGAATGGCTTGGTCTAAGAAAGCGGCCAAATTATCTAAGGCCGCTTGGTCAGGCTGTTGCCGCCACATGCGTAAGGTTTGTTCCTGAAACTGTCGTAAATCTTCATCCATCAACGCCAAACAAAGCTCCCCTTTATTGGCAAACGCCCGATAAAGCGTTCCCTTGCCAATGTTCGCTGTCTCCGCTATCGCCGCCATTGTCACCACTTTGACTCCATGTTCAGCAAATAATCGCTGCGCGGTTGCCAAAATCAAACAGCGATTAGCCATTGCGTCGGCCCTTTTGGTAATCGTGGGTAATGCAGTGCTATTTTGTAAAGGTATTAAATCTTCAACCTTAAAATTCATTGCTCTCCCCTTGACAAACGGACTGTAGTCCGTTATAATAGGCTTTGAAAGAT
>JAIFLK010000392.1 GCA_020049115.1 Chloroflexota bacterium
GCCCCTCTCCCAAAGGGCGAGGGGAGACAAGATACTCCCTCGCCCTTTGGGAGAGGGCAGGGGTGAGGGTGTAAATCTTGATATACTGAGTTTATTAAACCCAAAATCGCTACAGAATAATCACTCCTATTCAACGACCCCAGTGCCGATTATGGTGCAGGCCAATAATACGGAACTTTTACTTGATGAGGATTTAATGGAATTAGGGATTCCCAAAGCCAAAATTATCCCTGGTTTTGTCCCCGCCGAGGCGTTGGCCTACCCTGAACCTGCCGCGAGTCCGTTGGCGATGGCGGCTTAATTGTGAAATAGGACTCGGATGCACGCGGATTTACGCCGATTTTTAAAAATTGTCTTTATCCGCGTAAATCCGCGTCCCATTTTAGCAAGCATGGCGACTTCACATTATAATCAATCACAGTGGGCAGTAGACCAGAAAACGCTGGCCGATTGCTTACTATATCTTACTACCTATCAGAAAGGAGTGACAAAAATGTTAGCATGTTTTTTTGGGACAATTTTCGGCTTTATCGGCTGGTTGGTGGTGCGTTATGGGCTATTGGGGGGCTTTTATACCGTAGACCAAAATGAGCGCGCTGTCAAAACCATTTTTGGACGGGCGGAACGGTTGGAGGGGAAAACCACCTTAGATGACCCCATCGCCGAACATCTGCGGTCAGAGGAACGGGAACGTTACAAATATCCCCAAGTGCGCGTCATTCCTGCGGGTGGCCCTTATTTCAAATGGCCGTGGGAAAAGATTTATAAAATCTCCATCGCCACGCAGACCATGAACATGGCGGTTGATATTGAAATGCCCAAGGCCAACCAGGGCGGGCTAATTTTGGAGGCAGTGACGAAAGACCAATTGAATACGGGCTTGGAAGGGCAGATTCGCTACCGTGTTTCGGAGCGTAATTTATATGCCTATATCTTTGGGGTGAAACGCCCGATTGTCCATGTGATGGGCTATTTTGTTTCGGTTTTACGTGAGCGCATTGCTAGTTTTGAAGCTCCCGCCAATAAAGGGGTGGATGGATTGGATGAAGTCTCCACCATTGCGGGGATTTCCATTAACGATTTGCGTAAAAACTTACGTGATATTAATGAACAAATGGAGCATGATTGCCTCTCCTCGTCGGCGCGTTATGGCATTGTATTAGAAGCCTCGCTCATTACGCGGATTGACCCGCCCAATGAGGTGGAGTCGGCGTTGGCGGCGATTAACACGGCGCATAATCAAGTTTCGTCTGATATTAGTTTGGCGCATGCGGGGGCTGACCAAAAGATTGTGCAATCTAAACGGGCGGTAGAAATTGAAACCTTGCGCGCCCATACCGAAGTTGAGCCGTTGAAATTTTTGGCGAATCAATTGGGTGAACTTAAAAAGAGTGGGGCAGGCGTGTTAGCGGCCTATTTACGTAATGTTCGGCTGAAATTTTATAGCCAAGCCAGCCAAGTCATTTTGGAGGTGAAAAAATAATGGAAACACTTGCACAAACTATTGTTTGGACTGGAACTAGTTTTGTTTTCTTCTTCTTTGCCGTGCCGATTGTTAAACTTTTTGCGCGGATTTTCGGCGTGTATGCGATTGTGGAGGAAGGCAAATGTCATATTTATGTGTTATTTGGTAAGGTGATTGGCATTTTAGATGAGCCAGGGCTAAGTTTTCTGTGGCTCAGTTTGGGTTGGCAGGGCTTTATTGTGAATTGGTTGGGGCGGTGCGAGGTGGTCGATATGCGGCTAGACCAGCAATATTTACGCAGTCAACCCGTCAACTCCGAGGAAGGCGCGCCCATGGGCATTGGGATTTGGTACGAAATGTATATCAGTGACCCCGTGGCCTATCTGTTCAAAAATAGTGACCCGCAGGGGTCGTTGGCCGCCAACGTGAGCAATGCGACGGTGCGCTGCTTAAGTAATATGCCGTTAGAGGACATGCTAGAAACTCGCCATGCCATGAGCCAAGCGGTGCGCGATGAAGTTTCGCCTAAATCGAATGAATGGGGCTATAAACTCGGTTCGGTTTATATTCGGAAAGTCCATTTCCGTGATGTTGGCATGATTAGGCAGATTGAGGAAAAGGTGGTCAATCGGCTGCGCCAAGTGACCTCGGCCATTAAGCAAGATGGCGTAAATCAGGTCAGTATCATCACCAGTACGGCGGAACGGCAGGCGGCCATTGAGTTTGCGCGGGCGAGTGCCATGCACCCCTTGATTGTCGGGGCGGCCTTGAAGGAGATTTGCCAAGATGCGGACGTGGCGGAGGCCATGTTTGAAATTCTGGAAAATGAACGTATCTTACAAGGTGGGGCGAAATTGTCTATTATTCCGCCTGGTAAAGAGATATTAACGCAGATGTTAGCGACAACAGCCCTGCCACGCAAGGTGGGGTGAATTAGGAATTAGGAATTAGGAATGGTTTTTGATTCCTAATTCCTATTTTCTCACAAAAATTGCCACCCGTTTATCTTGGTAATTATTGTGCCATTGTGGGGCGCGTTGTAAGGCCAAATATAAATTGGGCTGGCTGATTTGGTCTACCATGATGAGGTTGATGCGCTCTTCCTCTAACAATTCTTGCCAGTCAGAGTGGGCTTCAGAAATGGCGAGATAGCGGCGCGATTGCTCTAGGGGATAGAGTTCTAGGCGGGTGTCGTTCCAAACCAGGCGTTGTGGCAGGGCGTAAATGAGGTAACTGGAAAAGGCAATATGGCTAAATAAACGGTCAGGCATTTCAGGATGTTGCGCCAGCCATGCCGTTGCCGCCACGGGGGTGTTATCGCCCAACACGGGTGGGGCTTGCGCCCACCATGTCTCGCGTAGCCCTGGCAATAAAGGCAAGGGCAAGATGAGCAGTAATCCTAATATAGCGTAATTCAAGATGGGAATCCCTTTGGGCGTGGTGCGGTCTGTATATTTGCCGACTAAGGGCGTAATTAAATAGGCGGTGAGGGGGGCTAAAATCGTGCTAAACCAGATAACATAACGTAAGCCACTCAAGGCCATGCCGCCAAAGAGGATAAACCAGAGCCAGTGGGTCAGTTTGAGGCGGTTCGGTGAATAGGCTGCTAGGGGGGCAAAGAGCAAAAACCAGCCGAAAAATAACTTACCTTGCCAATTGTCCATCGTGGGTGGTCGCCATTCGGTGCCAAGTTGTTGGCTGGAGGGGTCGGTGAGTAGGCTGAACACATAGCCCCACGCGCCCCAGCCGCGTGGATTAAGGCATGAAGCGACGACCATGCCGCCCAAAATAAACATGGTGGTCGTGCGTTTATCATCACCACCGAGCAAGGTTGCGCCAACCAGTAAAAAACCTAAAATAAATGCACCATGTAAATTAACCCAGGCGACCATCAACAGGGGCAATAGCCATAACCCGCGACTCGGTTGCAATTGGCGCGACCATAGCCACAGCAACATCAGGCCAAAGAGGGGATAGGAAAAGGTTTGCGGGCGCATCGTCCAATTATTGCTGGTGGACATGGCCGCTAAAAATGTAATGATACTGGCGAGACGTGGCCCCGCCGTCGCTAAACGGCAGCTATACCAGACGCAACCGTAACATAAGGCCAATAAAATCGCCCGCGCCAATACGGTTAAGGCCACCCCGCCGATTTGGTGTAATTCCCACAAAATGACGGCGGAGAGCCAGGAGTGATAAACAATTGGCTGCCCTGCTTGCGTATAACTATAAGTGTCTACCGTGGGGATGTGACCCGTTTGGCGGATGTCTTGCCCCAGGCGGAGATACCACCAATAATCCTCCCCGTTAATCGGCAGTAATATGCCAATGGCGAGAATGATGCTTAAGGTTAAGCCTAGCCAGATGAGTGAAGTGTTATTTTTGATAAGATTCATGGGGCTATAAGTAATAGTTTTAGATTATGACATACACAATAGGAGACTGCTATGACCACTGTTTCAATTGTTGCTGTACCGACAAACACTGGTAAACCCTCATTTTACGCGGTAGCAGGGGATGTATATACCTTTGGGCGAACTGCAGGCGAGGCGTTAGATGCCATTATCGCGCAAGTTACCCAACAATTAACGAGTACGTTGTTGGTGATTCAATACCATCAACCAGACGCATATTTTAATGCAACGCAACAAAAACATCTAGCTGGCCTTATGGAAAAGTGGCGCACCACTAGAGATTTAGGACAAATGTTGCCACCACCGCAACAATCTGAGCTAGAGACTTTAATTGAAGCAGAACTTATGGCCTCTGCTTTACGTACTCAAGCGATGTTGAATAACGTAACATTATGAATCCCCATTATCCTCAAGTTGCTTTACGCTCTTTATACCGTTGTGAGTATTGCCATGCTCCTGAATCAGTTTTTAATTTCCCCTTTGAGGTTGAACATGTTGTGCCTGTAACTCAAAATGGTGAGGATGATGAAATCAATCTGGCCTTAGCTTGCCGTTCTTGTAATGTGTACAAAAGTAATCGTCTGCAATGCCTTGACCCTGAAACTCAAACGATGGTTGCTTTATTTCATCCTCGGCAAAATTCATGGCAACAGCATTTTAGCACGAATATAGAAACGTCTGAAATAGTTGGCCTAACCGCTATTGGGCGGGCAACCATTGCTTGTTTACGAATGAATAGTCAGCCCCAACTTTTAGCCCGATAACAATGGATACGATTAGGAATTTTTCCTTAATAAACATCTATCATTGACCAAACAGTACCAAGTATAAACCATAACCCACTAAATTAAAAAATGGATTGCAGGTCAGGCGTAACCCACGCCTTATTGGTAATCCAAATGATATGTTATGCAACGCTTTGATTATATGATTTGTTCGTCCCAACTGATGCGTGTCACCTTTGTAAATGGACGGTGGCAAGGCACGATTGCCCCTGACCAACCGAGTGCCATGGACACCTGCCCCGATTTATGGGAGTTTTTACAGCATGTGGGCGGTAATGGCTGGGAATTAATTTCCGTCACCAGTGAGCCAATTCAGGGACAAAGTGGCACGTTCTCTAATTTCTATTTCAAACGGGCGCGCGTGTAATGCCATGAAACCAGATAAACGCCTTACCATCTTCATGTTTTTATGGACAATGGTGATTCTTTTTGACCTTGTTGGGACGCGCCGTTGGTATTTTGAGCTAGAAGGTGACAATATATTAGCAGGTTGGTTTCAAATTCCCCTCGCCGCCGCCGCCTTAGCCGTTCTCTGGCGACCTGCCTCATGGCCGCGCTTCATGCTGATGATAGGGCTACATGTGGTGGTGATTGGACTAAAATTACCTATTGTTTCCAATCATGCCCTCATCATTGCCTTTGCCAACCTGACCATGTTACTGGCTTGGATGGTTTGGCGTTATGGCGATATGACGAAACCTCTCTATGAGATTTTAGCCCCGTCCGTCCGCATCCAATTGCTCATTCTCTATTTTTTCGCCATATTACATAAACTTAATATTGATTTCCTCACCCCCGCCGAGAGTTGCGCCACGATTTTTTACCTCCACATCACCGAGTGGTTGCCTTTTTTGCCGAGCCAACTCGCGGGCTTCTCGGCGGTCATCGGCATTGTGGCCGAAACTGCCATTTTGCTGCTTCTCTGTTGGCCGCGAGGTCGCGTTTGGGGCATTTTAGTCGGCATGGCCTTCCATAGTATGCTCACCTTAGACCTGTACCAACATTTCTTTGATTTTTCCTCGCTCATGTTCGCTCTTTATTGGCTCTTCGTGCCAGATGATTTCCTGACCACCTTTGAAACCCGTTGGCAAAAGCTCACCTGGCGCGGCCAATGGTATCCCTTTGCCACCCCAGCCCTGTATGAAAAGGCGATTCGTTGGCTATTGGTAGGCGTGTTCATGGTAAGCATGGGCTTTGGCTTTTTCCATCAGGAGCCGCTTTGGTTTAATCTTCATTTCTACAGCCGTCAATTATTATGGTTTATTTATGGCCCCTTGCTCATCTTGATGTTCGGTCTCACCGCGCTTACTTTGCCGCGACCCTATCGTTATCAAGTCCCCTTTTTCTATTATTCGCAACCATTAAAAATGGGGCTATTCATGCTCATTCCCCTTCTGCTTATCCTCAATGGTTTTTCCCCCTATCTCGGCCTCCGCACAGGAAATGCTTTTGATATGTACAGTAATTTACGGATTGAAGGCGGGCGCAGTAATCACCTGATATTTCAACGAACGTTAGGCTTGTTCACAGATGATGTCGTTACCATTATCAGTTCCTCCGACCCATTTTTACAATCTCTCGCCGACCAACATTTAGGCTTAGTTTATTTTACCTTTAGGGATTACCTCAGCCATCACCGAAATATCGTCGTAACCTATCAACTGCAAGGTCGAAGTCGAATTTATGAATATGCCGATCTTTTCAACGCCCCATCATTATTTAAGCAGCAGCCATGGCTATTGCGTAAGTTGCTCTATTTTCGGGCAGTTGATTTAGAAAAGACTACAACACGCTGTATATTCTAATAAATCAAGTCCGTCAGTGTGTCAGCCATCAGCTAAAAACTAATAGCTGACGGCAGAATTAAGATATACTGCGCGAGGGCATAAATTAAACTTTTCTGGAGTGCAACCCTTTAGGTTTGCCCCACGATAAACGAGCAAACCTGAAGGGTTGCACTCCAATTTGTCCCCTCGCGTAGTATAACTAAAAAGCGTGTAGCCTTATTAAGGCCACACGCTTTTTGTTAGGTGGAGATGGCGAGTATCGAACTCGCGTCTACGAAAGCTAGCTACAAACGTCTACGAGTGTAGATGACGCTCAGAGTTTTATTGAGGTGTCGTTTGTCATCGAAGTTCACCTCAACGAGCCAGTTAGTCTTAGCTAGGCTTTATCGGCTTGACCTAGAGCAACCCGACTTAGTTGACGTTCTATACTCCCCTGTCGGTTAGAGTGGAGCATAAAACGAGGTTTCACTATGGAAACCATTTTTGTTACAGCTAACCTTACGCCGCGAGGGGTAAAGCGTGGTAGGAAGACCCACCGAAAGCTGGAACTTTTTCTAACACATTGTTATTGGCAATTATGTTTGTGCCTAGTTTAACGAGTTATGACAGCTCGACCCGCAGCTCGTAACCTTCCACCCCCGCATCGAATCCATTTCATCCCCAGAGGTTGACATGATTATAGCACAAGTTAATTAAAAAATCAAGCCCTAATTTTTGCAAGATAAAGCTGTCCAGAAAAGTTTTTGCCAAAACCTCACAGGTCTCAAAGACCTGTGAGGTTTAAACATAGTCAAAATTTAGCTGGATTGCTATTAGCTGGATTGCTATATTCCAGGAGGCAACGGTAAAAACATGGCGAAGCAACTTTGTTTAGCCTGACCAAACATTTCTACGTTAAAATTTCAACGCCAAGAGGCAAAGCCGCTAAAGCGCGTGAAGATAATTTCCCCCAAAGACGGCTCACCTAACTCAGTGGAGAGCATAGAGTCTAGAACTTCATCTGTAATAAAGCGTTTGGACATTAAATGACGGCGTTGGTGCAGAGCATGAGGCAGGGCGCGAAGAAAGAGGCCGTAGCCTTTGAGTGAAGCTAATGGTTGCTTATAAACTAACAGAAAATAAAGTTGCCCGTAAAGCAACGAGGCAGCATGGCGCAGGAGTAAGCGGGAGGGGATATTTTTAATGAAGGTCAGCAAACGATTACGGGTCATTAAGGTGACGTAATAACTCCCCACAACGCCCGCGCTATGCCCATAGTGTAAAATTTGGGCTTGGGGTTCATAAATATAACGATAGCCCCGTAATCGTCCCCGTAGGCCCAGGTCAATATCCTCCAGATAGCTGGTGTAATGTTCGTCAAATAAACCTACCTCCTCAAAGAAACTCCGTCGATATAAGGCTGCGCCCGCGCAAACGGAGAAGACCTCATGAGCAGTCTCATCAACCGTCGCGGGCTGTCCGTGTCCGCGTTTGGTAGCTGAACTATACCAACTTAAGCTATCGCCCGCGCTATCTAACAAATTTGGGGCTTGCATAAGGCGCATGTGTGAGGCTACCGCGCCCACGTCAGCTGGCCTACTCTCTAGGCGCGCCACTAACTGGGCTAACCAGGTGGGGGTGGCAAGGGTGTCTACATTGAGTAAAGCAATGTAATTACCCGTAGCGTGGCGAATCCCAATATTGACGGCGGCGGCAAAGCCCAGGTTATGCGGCAGGCTGATAATTTGGACGGTAGGGAAATATTGCTTAACTATGGCCGCGCCGTTATCATGCGAACCGTTATCAACGACAATGAGGTTAAAGTCAGAGTAACTTTGTTGCCGCAAACTCAGTAGGCAGGTGGGCAGCCATTTGGCGGAGTTCCAAATGGGAATGATAACCGTAATCATGGGAATTAGGAATTAGGAATTAGGAATTTTTCTAATTCCTAATTCCTAATTGTTCGTTTTTGCCGCCAAACTGACCCGTTAGGCCATGCCATATAGCAAGGGCGGTGGCGCGGGTGGTGGCGAGTTGGCCGCGTAAGATGGCTTGGAGCATGGCGGCGAGGCCGTAGGCAATCCAAAAGGCCATAAGGCGCGTTTGCTGTTGGGGGCGAAATTTGCGGATGAAGCGGAAGCGGTTGCGTAGAATGTAATAAGCGTATAGGGTTTGGCGGGCTGACCCTGCTTGGGCAGTGTCATGCTCGGCGGAGGCGGTGGGAGTTATGGCGCAGTGATAGCCAAACTGTTTGAGTCGCTCACACCAATCAGCCATTTCGCCGCTGAAAAAATAGGCTTCATCAAATAAACCCACTTCCGCTAGAGCCACGCCGCGCATTAATGCCACGGTGCCAGAAACGTAATCTACATGGTAAGGTTGGTTTGAGGTTAAGGTGTTTGGGGGGAGGTCTGTGGGGCGTAAATGGGTGTTGATATGGTGAGCTATATCGCGCCCACCTGCGGAGGTAATTTGGTTGCTATATTTGAAGAGTGGCCCGATGACTCCGAGGGAGTCTTGCTGTTCTAGCGTGTGTTGTAGCTCAATAATCGCGTCCTCCGTGACGGTGACATCGTTGTTAAGCAATAATACATGGGAAGGGCTGTTGGTGAGTATTTGGCGGAGGGCGAGATTATTGCCACCTGCAAAACCCAAATTAATGGGGCTGGCAATCAACTTTATCTGCGGAAATTGCTGGCTAATCAGGGCGACACTGTTATCATGGGAGGCGTTGTCTACGACCCAAATGTGGGGTTGCAGGGTTGACCAATGGCTCAGATTTTCGAGGCAAGCCAAGGTGGCAGCGGGGCGATTCCAATTCAGGATGACAATGGCTAATGGTGACATGAGGCTATTTTATGGAATTATAAAATTATAAAGTTATAAAATCGTGAATGATTGTGATTTATAGTAACGATTATAAGGCTCAAAGCCTTATAATCGCTTGTGTTATTTAAACTTAAATTCGGTGAAATTCATGCCGCCTGCAATATAGCTATTTTGCATGATGATGGGTGGTTGGGCCTGGTCAATGAGGTCAGTTTCTAGCAGGAAAAAACTCATAAAAACGAAGGAGTCGGTATGCGGTTTAGCGAGAGTTAACCATTGGTTGAGGTTATCCCGTTCTACCATGATGTACATTTCTCGGTTGACATATTGGATGGCGAGAATGGAGGGTAACCATTCAAAGTCGGTCAGGATGGGCTGTTTTATTTTGGCGACGGCCCTGGCGAGGGCGAGCCAATCCCGTTTGGTTTGGCGAATTTCTTGGATGCCGCGTTGTTCATAGCCGAAACCGAGGGCTAATAATAGGAGGGTGAGGCCGATTATTAGCTGTTTTTGCCACGAAGCCGTGAGGGTGTGATAAAATTGGACGATGCCAACTGAGGCGCAAATGACTAGTAAAGGGTAGAGCATGAGCAAGTAGCGCGCCCCCCATTCAGGGTTGATTAAGGTTTCGCCCTGACGTAACATGGTGGCGAGGGTGCCTAAAAAGAGGTAGCTAAAAGTGGTGTGGGTGAGCAGGTTGAAGCGAAATGAGGTTGATTTTTCTGTCCAGATGGACATGGCGAGCAGGAGGTAGGGTGCGGGTAGGAAGAAGGCATGAATGAGGCGATAACGGTCAGGTAGAAATAAAATGTAATAACTAACCAGGGCCATCAGTAAACTACTGAGTGACCATAAACCTAAACGGGTGGTAGGGGGCGTGAAAATTGCGCTGATGGCAATGAGCAAGCCCACTAAACCAAGCCATGAGAGGGGGAAAGGAACGACTGGCCCAGCATTGGCTTCATTATTAACCCAGATGTTGCGTAAGTGGGTGGGGAAGTTAAACCAAAAATTTTGGCTTTCGGCTAAACGTAAAAAAACGTCAACGGTTTCGTTGTGACGGGCGTTAATAAACCCTTGTTGCATTGACCAAGCTAATACCTGGGGTAATTCGCCTAAACTAAATAGGCTAATTATAATTACGCTAAATAAAGTAACTTTGCCAAGTTTAGACTTGATAGGGTTTAAAAACTTATCAGGTTTGGGAAAACTCTGTGGCCTCAAACCCCAGGCAACGGCCATGAGTAGCGCAAAGGCATAAAAAAACATTTCGGGGCGTAAGGCTACCGTTATGAGTAAAAAAAGAGCCACACCCAGGGTGGCGCGGCGCGGTTGTGATGGGTTGAGTTCTAGGGCTTGCCATAAGGCGGCTAAACCGAGTAGCACGACTAAGGTGTGTTCCCAAAAAAGCAAACTGTAGAAAAACATGGGCGTGGTCAGGCCAACGGCTAAAATGGCTAAAGGGCTGGCGATTTCGCTGAAAGTATGTGTGATTTTTCCAGTTAGCCAGGCGATGAGCCAGCCGCTGAGGAGGGGAATGAGATATAGCCCACTTGTGCCAAATAGATTGAAGGGGGCAATGGTCAACAAGGGAAACCATATCGGCCAATGAAATAAGACCTGCCCGTGGGCTAACGGTTTGGGGTAAATGGCATGTTGGGGGTAAAATTGATAGGTGGGGTCAAGGTATCGCCCTGGGTAGGGTGGTTGATAGACCATGCCACCTTGCCACCCTAATAAGGTTTGTAAATGCAAGAATTTTGCCCCCTCATCAGGCGACCAAAAGACGGCTTTGGGTAGGGTGTAGGCGATGAGCAAGTAGCTCAGGGCGACTAAAATGAGGGCAATAATATTCCAATAGGGACGGGTACGGTTCAACATAATGGCATAGAATAGCATTGAACCGTTAAATTGTCTATCCTATACGCTATTTTTAAAAGTAATAGCCCCTACTTTCTTGTTGATTGTCGGTGAGTAGGCTATAATTTGGAGATGTGATACAACATTTTGTCTCTAGTCAATTTGCGGCAGTCTGGTGATAGGTGGAGTCATACCGCTTGCGGTGTGAGTGCAAAGCAAGTCTTGCCACTCCCATGACCTTTGACAAGGGACAAATAACCCGTCGGGAGTAGGCTGATGCTTAACATTCTTTATGCAGAAGATGACCAGGATTGTCGTGAATTATTCTCCTTTGTCTTACAACAACGCGGACACAAGATTCACGAAGCGGTGAATGGGGCGCAGGCGGTGCAAATTATGCGCGAAGAGGCAGTTGATTTGGTCATTTTGGATACTCGAATGCCCATGATGAGTGGTTATGATGCGGCGCAAATTATTGCTCGTGAACAGCCTCAAGTGCCGATTGCGTTTTTTAGTGCTAAAGGTATGCATTTAGAAATCACTCAGGCTTTTGCTTGTAGTGAGCATGTGGTTGATTATTTGGTTAAGCCAGTGTTGCCAAATCAGCTGGTAATTTGGGTTGAAAGTACCTTGCAAGGGTGTCTTAATCGGGGCATGGCTGATATACGAGAAGAAAATATGGCGCGTGAATTAGTTGCCGCTGGGTAAATATGGAGTGACTGTGGGGAATATTCGGACTGCCCTAGAACTTGCGTTAGGGACATTGACAAATGAAGTGCTAGATGTGCTGACCAAACAGGTAGCGATTCGGACGTATGAAGCGGGGTCGATTATCTGTGTTGAAGGTGAATTTGAGCCAATTTTTTATGTGATTCTAGAGGGTCAGGTGGCCTTTACGAAGAAAATGGGCGAGGGCGACCAACTCTTGGGCATTAAAACCCAGGGCGAGTTTTTTGGTGAATTGGCTGTCCTTGACCATGCGCCCCGCGCCGCGACGGTTCATGCAATTTCAGATTGTGAACTGATAGAAATTCATGAGACCGTGTTAGAGGAAATTTTAACCAGTAGCCCTTCGGTTTCGCGTACGATTATGAAAGGTATCATTCGCAGTGTGCGTGATACCGACCGTATCACCATTGCCGAATTACAGTTAAAAAATAATGAATTGGCTAAAACGCTGGAAAATCTGAAAACAGCGCAAGGGGAGTTGTTGCGGCGAGAACGGTTTGAGCGTGATTTAGAAATTGCCTCGCAGGTGCATAAAAGTATTTTGCCGCTGTCCTTTCCTAAAGTGCCAGGCTTTGAGTTTGATTCCAAGGCGCGCCCGGCGCGGGAAGTGGGCGGTGATTTATATGATGTCATGGAAATTAGTGACAATCATATTGGCATTGTGATGGCGGATGCTTCGGGTAAAAGTGTGCAAGCAGCCATTTATATGGCGGTGGTGCGGGCGTTATTTGTGAGCGAAACCCGTCATAAAGTGTCACCTAGTGAAACGGTTTATGATATTCATGACCTTTTAATGAAGGTCTCTACGGGCGATATGTTTGTGACGGCTTTTTACGCGACCATTAACGTGGAGACGCGGTTGATGCGCTATATTCGTGGCGGCCATGACCGTCCCGTTTATTATCATGCGGCGACAAATGAACTTAAATTACTGGATGTTCCAGGTCGTTTTTTGGGCATGTTGCCCAATTTTATGGTTGAAGAAAGTAGTTTAATCTTTGAAGTAGGCGACCTTTTGGTTTGTTATAGTGATGGGGTCACTGATGCGACCCGCCCTGGTGGTGAAATGTATGGCATTGAACGCCTCCAAAAAGTAATATATGATAACCGTCATCAAGCCGCGAAAGAGCTAACGAAACTCATTGTGCAAGATATTGATAATTTTCGGGAAGGTGAAGACCAACCTGACGATTTAACTTTATTAGTTATTCGTTCGATTAATAAATAATTAGTTAGTCATCAGCTGACTCAAAGTCACCTGATGACTAAGCTAAAATTGTGTAGTATTATGAATTGGTATGACCAACAAACTCGCCGTACTCGCCGCCCCCGTCGCATTGAAGAAGTTCAATCGGCGGAAATCGGCTTTCCCATTGTTTGGGTTTTAATTGGGGCTTTATCTGCCATGTTAATCATTGGCCTCGTTGGTTTGGGCGCGTTGAATATTCTACGCCGCCAAGCCATTACGCCCACGCCGCCCACCATTGCCAACTTAGCCCCAACTCAGCCCATTGCTGACGGAGGCGCTGCGCCCATTGACCCCGCCGCGTCACCCACCATTCCGCCCGTGGTCACCTTACCACCAACCGTTACGCCCGTGCCATCTGATACGCCCATTCCGCAACCGCCCGCCAGAATCTCCAAAAATGGCTTTGCTATTATTATTAATACAGACGGCTCAGGGGTGAGTTTACGCGGCGGCCCTGGGACGAATAATGACCGTTTGGGCGTGGTGGGGGAAGGGGATGTGGTGGAAGTGATTGATGATTACCAAGTTTCAGAAAACCGTGATGATGCCATTGAACACCCGATTTGGTGGCATGTTAAAGCCCCTGATGGGCAAGATGGTTGGGTGTCTGAACGATTTTTGCAACCGAGTTTAACCCCTAAAGCGAAGATTCAATAAACAAATTCCAGCAGGAGTGTCAAAATTTTATTTTGACAGGCGAAAATGAAATTTTCGCACTCCTGAAGCGAAAGAGCATAATTTGTTAGGGAGGTGAATCATGTTAACCGCAACCGCCGAAGTAGATTACGAACTCATTAGGGTTACGCCCTCGCTTGTTTCCATACGCCCCAATATTGACCATATCATAACAGAGGATGACGAACCTGTGGATAATATGTTTTCGGCCAAGCAGCAACGATTACTGGTTGAGCCGTTATATAGTGCTTGGCAAAGCAACCGACCTTTTTTGGCCGATGCCAATGTGGGTATTTTTTATAATATTCATCAAAACCCGCTAGTTCCTGATGTGTTTCTCAGTTTGGGAGTTCATCCACCTGCGGATTGGTGGGCGAAATATGGACGCTCTTATTTTCTGTGGGAATTTGGAAAATCACCTGAAGTGGTCATTGAAATCGTTTCTAATAAAAAGGGTGGTGAGGCCGTCACCAAACTGCAACAATATGCTAACATGGGTGTGGCTTATTACGCTATTTTTGACCCATTGCGACAGATTCAGCCTGACCTGTTGCGCCTCTATCAACTGAATGCGGGACGTTATCGGCGCATGTCCAAAAATTGGTTAAGTTCAGTGGGGTTAGGCTTAATGTTGTGGCCAGGCGTATATGAGGATGGGCAGGCCACTTGGTTACGATGGTGTGACCAAATGGGTAAACCTATTCCCACAGGCGCAGAATTGGTGTTGCATACAACTCAGTTATTAGAGGAAGAACGCCAACGGGCCGAACAAGAACATCAACGCGCTAACCAAGCCGAGCAACAATTAGCACAACTAATGAAACAATTACAAGCCCTGGGCGTTGACCCTAATACGTTGACGAAAGGATAGTTTCAATTTATGACCAATATCGCTGAATTACGTAAACAAATTAATTATCACCTTTATCGTTATTATGCGTTAGATGACCCCATTATCAGTGATGCGGAATTTGACCAACTCATGCAAACCTTGCGTGACCTGGAAGCGCAGAATCCTGAACTTATCACCCCCGATTCGCCGACTCAGCGCGTGGGGGCAGAGCCGTTAGAAAGTTTTGATAAGGTGACACATGTGGTCGCCATGACGAGTTTAGCCAATGCCTTTAATGATGAGGACATGCGAAATTGGTTGGGCAGAATAGAACGCCGTCTGCCGACGTGGTATCCGCGCGATGCCGTGGAGTTTGTGGTTGAGCCGAAAATTGATGGCCTCGCAGTGGCGATTGTGTATGAGCAAGGGTTACTCAAGCAGGGCGCGACACGCGGCAATGGCCTTGTTGGTGAAAATATTACGGCAAATGTCCGCACCATAAAATCTGTGCCATTACGTATTCCTGCAACCCCTGATGGCCCACCACCGCCCACCCGCATTGAAATACGGGGCGAAGTTTACATGCCCATCAAAGAATTTAACCGTTATAATCAGCAACAATTAGACCTCGGTGAGCGCGTTTTTGCTAATCCCCGTAATGCGGCGGCGGGTTCATTGCGGCAGTTGGACAGCCGCGAAACTGCTTCCCGTCCGCTTGCCATGTTTGGTTATGGGGTGGGTTATATTGAAGGCGCGGAGTTGCAGACCCATTGGGACGCGTTAGAGTATCTTAAGGCCGTCGGCTTTCCCGTCAATCCTGATATTATTCGCACTAAAAATTTTGATGAAGTGTTAGAGTTTATCCGTCAATGGATGGATAAACGGGACGAGTTGGGCTATGATGCTGATGGTGCGGTGATTAAGATAAATGACCTCACTTTGCAGAAATATTTGGGCTTAGTGGGAAATGCCCCGCGTTGGGCAATTGCCTATAAATTTCCCGCCCGTGAAGCCACCACCAAATTACTCGAAATTCGTTGTAATGTAGGGCGGACAGGGCAAGTTACGCCGTATGCCGTGCTAGAGGCGGTCAATATTGGCGGTGTAACAGTTCGTCAGGCAACGCTGCATAACTTTGAGGATTTAGCTAAAAAAGATATTCGGCCAGGGGATACGGTGCTGCTTAAACGGGCGGGGGATGTGATTCCGCAGGTGGTTAAGCCGATTTTAGAGGCGCGGGCCGCTGACTCCATGCCCTATCAACCGCCCACTCATTGCCCCGATTGCCATGAAGCTCTCAGCCATTTTGGGGAGGAGGTTGCGTTATTTTGTATCAATGCGGCTTGCCCCGCACAATTAGTGCGCCAACTTGAATATTTTGTCTCCCGCCCCGCTTTGAATATTGAGGGTTTTGGGGTTAAAATTAGCGAACAGGTGGCGCAGGCGGGCTTGATTCATGATGTGGCCGATATTTACACTTTAACCAAAACGCAGTTGCTTTCGTTAGAAGGGTTTGCCGAGAAAAAAGCCGATAAAATTTTAGCCATGATTGACGAAAGTAAACATCAGCCCTTTGACCGCGTCTTAACGGGGTTAGGGATTCGTTATGTGGGCAGTGTAGTGGCGGCGTTTATTGCCCATGCTTTTGCCGATATTCAGGCTTTGCAGCAGGCGACTCAACCCGAATTGGAGCAGATTAACGGTATTGGCCCACGTATCGCTGAGTCAATTGTGGACTGGTTTAGCCGTCCCGCTAATCGTACGCTGGTGCAAAAATTGCGTCAGGCAGGGGTCACGTTAAGTAGCTCTAAAGTTGAGCCAACCGCGCCCCAAACATTGGCTAACTTAACTTTTGTAATCACTGGCACTTTGCCCACCTGGGGTCGGGAGGAAGCGGCGGCTTTCATTCAAGACCATGGCGGTAAAGTAACGGGAACTGTCTCTAAGAAAACGGATTATTTAGTGGCAGGTGAGGCGGCAGGCAGTAAGTTAGAAAAAGCTCAAACCTTAAATATTCCCATTATAGATGAAGCAGGATTAAAAAAACTCGCGACAGAATAATTAATTATGGAACAAAACAGCTATTTTCCTCGTGTTGTTATCACTGGCCTAGGGGCCGTGACTCCCGTAGGTAACGATGTTGTAACTTTTTGGGAGAATATGAAGCGTGGCGTATCAGGGGCGGGTAAAATTAGCCATTTTGATGCCACCGATTTTTCATCACAGATTGCCTGTGAAGTCAAGGATTTTGACCCTGCTCAATGGGTTGACCATAAAACGGCTAAACGATTGGCTCGCTCAACCCATTTTTCAATTGCTACGGCACGGCAGGCATTACAAGATGCCCATTTTGAAATAACGCCTGAAAATTCATCACGCGTGGGCGTGGTAATTAACACTGGCGGTGGCGGAGTCAATGCGATGGAGGAGGCTACGCTCAAATTGCATGAGAAGGGGCCGCGTTCCATCTCGGCTTTTTTAGTTACCAATATTATGGCTAATGCCGCCTCATGTTCGGTTTCGTTAGAGTTAGGCACCAGCGGCCCACTGAATACCTCCACGTTGGCTTGTGCCAGTGGCAATTATGCACTACTAGACGCGTACCACATGTTACGCCGAGGTGAGGCCGAGGTGATGATTGCGGGTGGCACGGAGGCTTTGATTTCGCCGTTAATTGTGGCTGCGTTTGCTCAGATAAAAGCGTTATCTACTCGTAATAATAGTCCGACCCAAGCCAGTCGCCCCTTTGATAAAGAGCGTGATGGCTTTGTTTTTGGTGAGGCTGCCGTAACCTTTATTTTAGAGACGGAAGCGCATGCCAAAGCGCGCGGCGCGCCTATCTATGCCGAAGTTTTGGGCGGACGGTTGACTTCTGATTCGTATCACCTCACTGCGCCTCGCCCTGACGGGCAAGGTGTGGTGGCGGCTTTGCAAGGTGCGCTGGTGAGTAGTGGCAAATCATTACAGGATGTTGATGCTATTTTCGCCCATGGTACGAGTACGCCATTGGGGGATGTGGCGGAAACGATGGCGATTAAACGAGTCTTTGGCGAGCAGGCGTATAAAATTCCCATTACGGGGACAAAATCCCAAGTGGGTCATACCATTGGTGCGGCGGGAGCAATTTCCGCTTTGGCGGCGGTCATGGCGATTAATGAAGGGATTATTTGCCCCACCATTAACTATGAAACGCTTGACCCTGAATGTGACTTGGATTATGTGCCAAATGAAGCTCGCCCATGTGAAATTAAGACCGCTTTGGTGAATGCCTTTGGCTTTGGTGGGCAGAATGTGGTGTTGGTTATTGGGAAATATCAGCCTTAAATAGTGAAGCAGGAGTGCGAACCTTTAGGTTTGCGTGTTTTTTGTGCCGCAAACCTGAAGGTTTGCACTCCTTAATGTTGGCAATAAAATGAAAATTCTAAACGCTCATGCAACCATTTCGCGGCGTGAAGCTCTGAAACTATTGGCTTCTACAGGTGGCATTGCGGCTGCCTCGGCTTTATTTAGCCAACAATGGCCCTGGCTGGTGGCGAAAGCCAATTTGCAAACGATGCAGACGACAGATATTCAAATAACTGACAGTGGTTTTCAACCTACCACCGTAACGATTTCTGTCGGCGGAACAGTGAAATGGGTCAATAAAACTACCACGACCTATACCTTACAAATCATTCCACAAGTTTATCATAAAACCTTTTTGCCTATCATTATGGGCAAGGCTCCCGCAAGCAAAAATCTATCAATCTCCTCAACCGTTGCTCCGCAACAAGCCACCTCAATTCAACAAGTGCTATTGCCTAACGGCGAATTTTCTTATACCTTTGAGGCTTGGGGACATCATGATTTTTCCTTGCTAGAAAAACCAGATTTCAAAGGGCAGGTTATCGTCCCCCAA
Source organism: Chloroflexota bacterium (assembly GCA_020049115.1). Taxonomy (GTDB): domain Bacteria; phylum Chloroflexota; class Anaerolineae; order 4572-78; family J111; genus JAIFLK01. Next base: position 18,503 of record JAIFLK010000392.1, read on the forward strand.
GCTAATTTTACCGCAGGCAACTATCTTATTAGCGTAAGTAATCCAAATAAATTTCAAGTGGCTTATAAAGAAGAGCCAGGCTGGATTATCGCGGCTGACCCTAATACCATTGTGCGTTCCATGGGGCCTGTTTATGGCGTGGATTGGATTGAGGGCGCGCCCTGGCGTAATGTTCCGCGTAATTTTACTGCCTCCCGCCAAGCCCCCTGGCCGAAAATTACAAAAATAACCTTGCAAGTCAATTTTGGCCCTAGCCCAAACGCGCCTGCTCCTGGCACGGCTTTATGGTGCTATGTGGCGAGTGGCGGGCAGGGCGGTGAATATGTGGTGGAGAGTCAACTGGTTCTTAATAACCGTCTCATTGTGGGGACAATAACCATTGATTTACCTACGATTGGCTCAGGCTTTAGTCCTTATTATTTCTCGTTGGCCTTCAAAAATCGCATTATTACAACGGTGGGTGGGCAAAGTGTGGACACGGCTAACTTTGTCGTACCTGGAATACGGGGCTATAGTGGCATGGCGTAAACCAAGCTATTATAAGGTTGTCAACCTTATAATAGCTGAGGGAACAATTTGGAAATTCTCAGCTTTTAGCGTATAATCTCGGTTTCATGCGTAAACATCAATCTACCGACAAAACTCATTTTGATTTACAATTTAATGTGGCTCAATTGCTCAAGGATGGCGTAGGCAGTTTTCGTCATTATGACCTGACGGTTGAATCCATTGGGACTTTAGATGCTGAAAGTGACATGATTTCGCCAATGTCTGGCCCAGTTAAACTTGTTTGTACCGGACGCACGATTTTTGTTACAGGTACACTCAAAGCCACCGTTGAGAAAAGTTGTGGGCGTTGTCTTGCCCCTTTTAACGCCGAGGTGGTGATAGAACTGGAAGAGGAATTTTTTCCTTCGATTGACATTCATAGTGGCCACCATTTACCCAATGAGGCCGATGTTGATGAAATCAATTTGATAGATGAGCAGCATATTTTGAATTTGCATGAAGTTGTGCGTCAAGAATTTGTATTAAGTGGCGAAATATTTCGCTATTGTAAAGCGGATTGTTTAGGCTTATGCCCTGTTTGTGGGCGCGACCGTAACACCGACCCCTGTGATTGTCAAAAGCAAAACATTGACTCACGTTGGACGAATTTATTAACTTTGAGTAATAACTAAACAACTACAGCGAATAAATGAAGGCAACGAATAAAATTTGTGCCATTCGTTTATTTCATCAATTCGTTGTAGTATTTGTAACTAAAGAAAGGATGAACTAAAATGGGTGCATTACCAAAACGTAAAGTATCTCGTCTTCGTCGTGACCGCCGCCGCGCGCATTATTTACGACTCGACAAACCAAGTTTATTACATTGTGCCAAATGTGGCAAACCGCATTTATCGCATCATGTTTGCCCACATTGTGGTACGTATAAAGGGCGACAAGTTATTGAAATTAAAGAGAAGAAGAAGAACGAGTAATTGGTTAGTGTTAAATACAGACTTCACAGGTTTTTAAAAACCTGTGAGGTCTGGCCTAACCCAAAACGAGTTAACTAAACTCTAGCCGTGGCGATAAGCACGGCTCTTATTTTGCCCAAATTCAGTCATGTTTTTATCATCCATGGTGCGCCGACCTCTTGTCGGCGGTAGCCAGCAAGACGCTGACGCACCATTTAGAAAACATACTCTAAATTATTGCTTTGTTCATTTAATTTTTGTAGTATCCGAACAGACAGGAGTGTCTGTTTTACCCCTGGTAGGTCGGACATTCCTGTCTGACCATATACCAAAAACTAAATGAACAGTGTACTATAATGACAAATCAAGTTGCTTTTATCTTTCCTGGTCAGGGGTCACAAGAGGTAGGCATGGGGCAGGCTTGGGTTGAAAAATACCCTGTCGCCCGCGCCATGTTTGCTCAAGCCGATGACTTGTTAGATTTTCCACTAAGTCGCCTCTGCTTTGAGGGGCCAGAATCAGAGCTAAATGATACCATTAATACCCAAGTTGCCATTTTTGTCACCAGTATGGTGGTCTTGGCCGTGTTAAGAGAGGCTGGTTATCAACCTGCTAATAGCTATCACTATGTTGCAGGGCATAGCCTGGGTGAATATTCGGCGTATGTGGCCGCGGGGGTGTTGGATTTTGCCGATGGGGTACGTCTAGTGCGTGAGCGTGGTCGGCTGATGAAGCAAGCAGGGGAATTAAACCCTGGTGGTATGGCCGCAATTCTCAAGCTGAGTAATGAAGTGGTACAGGATATTTGCCAGCAGGTGGTGGCGGCGGGGCATGGAATAGTGCAAGTGGCGAATTATAACGCCCCCGACCAAATCGTTATTTCGGGACATAACGCGGCGGTAGAGCAAGCCATTGTCTTGGCGCAACAGGCTAAAGCCCGTAAGATTGTGAAATTACCCGTCAGTATTGCCACTCATTCCCCATTGATGGAGGTTATAGTGGCGGAATTTCAGCAAACTATCCAAAATACGCCCCTTAACTTGCCAGAAATCCCAATTGTCGCTAACATAACCGCTAAACAAATGACAACTTTGGCCGAGATTCAGGCAGAAATGGCGGGGCAATTAATCGCTTCAGTCCGTTGGAGTGACTCCATTCAATATTTAATTAGCCAGGGCGTGACTCATTTTGTGGAAATTGGGCCGAAAAAAGTGCTGACCAGTTTACTGAAGGTTATTAATAAAGAAGTGGTCGGCTACTCGGTGCAAACGCCTGATGATATGGCAAAGTTATTAGAATTAAGACGGGCTTGACTTGAACAGGAGTGCGAAAGTTTTACTTTCGCTGGTCAAAATAAAATTTTGACACTCCTGTTACAATTTAAAAATAACCTTAATGTTTCAATTAAACGATAAAGTTGCTATTGTTACAGGTAGTTCCAGAGGCATTGGCGCGGCCATTGCCCAAACGTTAGCGCGGCAAGGGGCGAAAGTGGTGATAAATCACCGTAATAGCCCAGCTGAGGCCGAGTCCGTTGCGATGGTCATTCAAGCCGCAGGCGGTGAGGCGTTGGTAGTGCAAGCCGATGTCAGCCAAAGTAATGAAGCGCAAGCCCTGATTAAGGCCACGTTAGATAAATTTGGGCAAATTGACATTTTGGTTAATAACGCGGGGGTCACGCGCGATACCATGATAATGACCATGAAAGAGGCAGATTGGGATTTGGTGTTGCAAACCAACCTAACGAGTGCCTATCATTGCAGTAAAGCCGCCATTCGTCCCATGCTTAAGAAACGGCAAGGGCGGATTATTAACATCACTTCGGTGGTGGGTTTGGCGGGGCAGGCGGGGCAAAGTAATTATGCCGCTTCGAAAGCGGGGTTAATTGGCCTGACCAAATCGTTAGCCCGTGAAATTGGCTCTCGTAATATTACGGTTAATGCCGTTGCGCCAGGCTTCATTCCCACTGCCATGACCGAAACGTTGCCGAAAACCACCCTTGAAGCGGTCATAAGTAATACGCCGTTAGGACGATTGGGCAGCGTGGAAGATGTAGCTCATGCCGTTTTATTTTTGGCCTCAGATGAAGCGGCCTTCATTACGGGACAAGTATTATCGGTTGACGGTGGTTTGGTGATGCAGTAGCTGGATATAAAACATGCCTTTTGGAGTGCAAACCTTTAGGTTTGCTTATAATTTGTGGCGCAAACCTAAAGGTTTGTATTTTTAAATGAAAGTCTGATTGAGTATCAATGAACATTTACATTTTAATGACTATAGGGGGAACGCAATTATGAAACCTCGACGGCATGCCCGCATGGTGGTATTACAAGCACTTTATGCCCTTGATTACACCAATCAAGACATGGCAACCGCCCTACAAGCGCGATTGGATGAAGACTCATTGCCTGAAACGAGTGAGGAGTTTGCCTGGTCGTTGGCTAACGGCATTGCGGCGCAACTGACTTATCTGGATGATGTGGTGGTAGAATTAGCTCCCGAATGGCCGTTAGCCCAAATTTCGCCCATAGACCGTAATGTTCTTCGGATCGCGGTGTATGAGTTGTTATTTGAACCTGATGTTCCCCCTAAAGTTGCTATAAATGAAGCAGTTGAATTGGCTAAACAATTCGGTAGTGAAAGTTCCCCTCGCTTTGTGAATGGGGTATTAGGGAGCGTTGTCTCTCAAAGTCGCTCACATCTGCCTGAGTTAATGGCTGTACCTGCGTAGATTTACGATTTTTGGTTTTAATTCAAACTATTTTTGCAATGAATTAAACGAATTTTACGAATTAAAAACAACTTTATTTGTTTAATTTGCGAAATTTATTGTTTAAGTTTTGTGAACTAAAATCTAAATCGCAAATCATTAAATCACCTTTATGGATGGTATTTTTGGTGTTGGTTTACCAGAATTAATATTTATTTTTGTTATCGCCCTCATGGTGTTTGGGCCAAAACGGTTGCCCGAAATTGCGGCGCAATTAGGGCGACAAGTGGCGCGCATCCAGCAGATGTCGCAATCCATTCGAGCTGAATGGCAAAGCGAATTGAACATGGCGAATGAATTGAAACAAGAAGCTCAAGCCGAGTTTCAAAAAGCCACGCAAATTATGCCCCCCAACCCCAACCAAATCACCAATGAGATTAAATCTCAGGTTCAAAGTACCTTTTTGACCAAACCCCCCTCAACTCCTCCTATTCCTAATAATTACAACCCCGCCCCTAGCGAGATACCCCATGAGTAGCACCCATTCTCTGCCCGATTCCGCCCACCAAGCAGGTCAAATGCACCTCATGGATCATTTGGAAGAGTTACGTGACCGTGTCGTTAAATCGGCCATTGCCGTACTCGTTTGCACCCTTATTACCGCCACGTTTACGACCCAAATTATTGAAATATTGCTTAAGCCATATGGCTCTAAAATGCTTATCTTGCACCCCACCGAGGGACTGACCATTTATTTTTGGGTAGCTTTTTCCTTTGGTGTGGCGTTATCGTTACCTTTTCTGCTCTATCAATTCATCATGTTCATCTTGCCTGGGTTAGAATCCCATGAAAAGCGATACATTTTTTGGGGTGTGCCAGCCGCTGCTTTATTATTTCTAATTGGGGTAACATTTGCGTGGGAGATTATGCTGCCCACGGCGATTGGTTTCCTGAGTACGTGGCAACCTGAAATTTTCACGCAGCAATGGCAGGCTAATGAATATATTCCTTTTGTCACCTCACTCCTATTATGGCTAGGGCTGAGTTTTGAAACACCGTTAATTATCTTTATCATGGCTAAACTTGGCCTGGTAACTCCTCAATTCCTTATCAAACAATGGCGTTTTGCGGTCGTGCTTATTGCCATTCTCGCCGCATTTATTACGCCAACGATTGACCCGCTTAACATGTTTCTGGTCATGATTCCGCTTTTGCTACTTTATGGGATTAGTATTCTACTCTCATTTTTAGCTTGAGGTTGACCACTGACGATAAGCCTGTGAACGCAGACGATCACCCTAACCAAAATTATTTTCTTTTGGCGCAACTTAATCCCCCCGTAAGTCGCTTTGAATCATTTCGATTCAAGTTTAATTTCCCCTGTCACTCTCTTAATTTTATAACAACACGTCTTATTGCGTGTTTCGTATTATTTAGCAACTATCGCCAGACCTCACAGGTTTTCACTTGTCCCCGAAAGGGGAAAACCTGTGAGGTCTATTATGTTTTGTTGTTGCAGAATAATCCGCAATACGTAATATTCAGTAAAGGATAACCACGATGTTAATCACCCATGGCACAGTATTAACTTTTGGCAATGACAAGCAGGTGCTACCCGATGGCGCAGTTTATTACGAAGGCGATACTATTATCGAAGTGGGGCGCACCGCCGAGTTGGTCAAAAAATATCCCACCGCCGAAACCTTAGATGCCAAAGGCAAAATTATCATGCCTGGCATGGTCTGCGGTCACACCCATTTTTATGGCTCATTTGCTAGAGGCATGGCGATTCCTGGGCAGCCGCCTGAGAATTTCATGCAGGTTTTAGAACGATTATGGTGGAAAATTGACCGCGCCCTCACCCTAGAGGATAGCAAATATAGCGCGCTCGTCGCCTTAGTGGATGCCATTCGGCATGGCACCACCACCCTCATTGACCACCATGCCAGCCCCACCCACATTGACGGCTCACTTGATGCGTTGGCCGAAGCGGTCACGCAATCGGGGCTGCGGGTTGGGTTATGTTACGAAGTCACTGACCGTAATGGGGCGGCGGGGGCGCAAGCAGGTATTAACGAAAATGTCCGCTTCATTAAGAAACTCCATGCCAGCCCTAACCCAAAATTGGGCGCGACCTTTGGCCTCCATGCGTCCTTCACTGTCAGCACCCAAACCTTACAAGCCTGTAAAGATGCGGCGCGCGGCCTGAGCAGTGGCTATCATATCCATGTGGCCGAGGATAAAGCTGACCAGCAAAATAGTTTGCAACTTTATAATAAACGGGTGGGTGAACGCTTGCAAGATGAGGGGATTCTCGGCCCGAAAACGTTGGTGGCGCATGCCATTCATGTGGACGCGTTTGAGTTGCAAGCCTTCAAGCAGACCAAAACCAAAATCAGCCACCAACCCCGAAGCAACATGAATAATGCTGTCGGCGTGGCGCAGGTGGAAAAATTGTTGGATAAAGGTATTACGGTAGGTTTAGGAAATGATGGCTTTACCAACAACATGTTCACCGAAATTCACACCGCCTATCTGCTCCATAAAAATGCCCAGGGCGACCCGCGCGCCCTGAATGGCAGTCGTTTAATAGACATGGCCTTCAATAATAATGCCGCCATTGCCGAAATTTTCTTTCCCAAGTCCGTTGGCAGCCTCGCCCCTGGCGCGTTTGCCGATATTATTTTGCTAGATTACTACCCGTTTACACCCTTAACCGATGGTAATTATCCATGGCAACTGATTTTTGGCATGGACGGCAGCCAAGTGACCCACACCATTTGCGGCGGGCAAATGCTCATGCAAGACCGCCAATTGCTGACGTTAGATGAACAGGCCATTGCCGCGCATGCCCTAGAGTTAGCCCCCGCCATTTGGCGGCGAGTGAATGAAATGTAGATTTATATAATGGAGTCCAAAGCCGTAGGCTTTGTTTAACTGCTCAAAGCCTACGGCTTTGGACTCCATAGGCCAATATTAACTCTAAAATGGTAAAACAGCCCTTTAGTTTGCCGAATAAAAGTTACACTTTCTACGATTATTTTGAAATGAAGGCCGAAGTTCAAGATATTTTAGCCTTTTTTGGCTACTCATTTGAGGTGGTTGAATATCATTTTCCACAAAAGGTACATAAATTACCCTATCTAACAGAATTGCAAGCCCGTCTCAAGCGGAGTTTGCCGTTTGTTATTTTAACGACTGAGGCCGCGCGCCGCGAATTTCTCATTGCGCCTGTCTTACAAGAAATATTACCTGAAACACACGCTAAAGTGCGAACCGAGTATCCGATTGAAGTGAATAATTATCTTAAGGGAACGTTAGATTACTATTTGCAAGGCCAACATAATATTCTGGTTATTGAGGCTAAACAAGGGGATTTATTGCATGGCTTTACCCAACTCGCCGTTGAATTGGTTGCCCTTGACCAATGGTTAGAACCCAGTGGCGATTTACTTTACGGCGCAGTCACTATGGGCGAAGTGTGGCGATTTGGGCTGTTAGACCGTCAGCAAAAACGGGTCAT
>JAIFLK010000125.1 GCA_020049115.1 Chloroflexota bacterium
CAAGACACGCCATTGGTCGGCTAAAGAAAGTTGCTTGATAAGATTGACTGCTTCGTCAAAAGTTACGGTTGTTTGCATAAATTCCTCCTGTCATTATTATTACTTTGGTTAAATATAAAGTCAAACATGCTCATGGGTTCACCTCGTTAGGTTGGTTAAATGAGTCAGTCGGTGAGGGGTGGTCAGCGGGTGAGGGGGTTGGGTTGGCTATAGCGAATTGCACCACTCGGATGGGCGCTGAGGCGCGGAAGGTTGGTTGGGGGTGGGTGCTACAGCGAATGGAGAATGGAACGAATAAGGCGGAGTCATTCGCTGGATCTGTCTGGTTGGGGGTGGGTGCTACAGCGAATGGAGAATGGAACGAATAAGGCGGAGTCATTCGCTGGATCTGTCATTGGTGGTAGCGGTAGCGTTAATTTAAATCAATTTTAATAAGTCCATTGGGTAGAGTATTTGTAAATTTTCTTTAGCTAGGGTCTGCTTGAGTAATTCATCATCCAGCAAATCTTTGTCACTGGTTACAATAAATTCGGATTGACCGCCGAGCGCGGTGGCAATCACCATGTCATCTTTAGGGTCGCGACATGGTGGGGAGTTGGGCGCAAGTGTGACCCAAATGGCATGTAAATGAATAAGTTGCAAGAATTTCTGTTTTTGCCCAAAGCGCAGGAGTTTTTCTATTTTAGGGCGAGATGATACTTCTAACAACTCCGCCATCAGTGGGGTAGAAAAAATCACCTCAAACGCATGGCTGCGCCAGGCCATTAATAACGGTGATTTTTCACCTGCCATCATCATTTTTAATAATTGGTTGGTATCAATGACCACGCGCATTTAGTTTCTCCTGCCGCACTTCATGCACTAAATCTACTAACTCTTGGTCACTTAGTTCTATAGGTTCGCCCTCGAAGGTTGCCAAAAATTCATCAAAGGGTTGCTGCCAAGTGGCTTGGTCATTTGGTTCTATTTTTTGTGGGGGAGTATCACCTCTAAAATAGAGGATAAATTCAATGAAGCGCGCCACCTCCGCTAAAAGGGATTCTGGTAATAGGTCAATTAAATGATAGATTTGAGTACGGGTAATGGGTGTTTGTAACATAAATTCCTCCTGTCATTATTGTGGCATTGGCTAAATATAACGTCAAACCTGCTCATGGTTCACTTCGTTAGATTAGTTAAGGTAGTCATCAGGTGACTTCAAATCACCTAATGACTAGGGGGTTGGGTTGGCTACCGCGAAGGGGGGACTCGGATGGGCGCGGGGCGCGGAGTCCATGTTCGGGTTAGCGGTTGTTACAGCGAATGGAGAAAGGAACGAATAAGGCGGAGTCATTCGCTGATTTCTCTATTCGTTGTAGCAACGGTTATTTGGGTTAAGGTTGGGTTGGCTACCGCGACGGGGGGACTCGGATGGGCGCGGAGGCGCGGAAGTCGGTCATTGGTGGTAGCTACTTTTTAATATATTTCACTTCGGGCAGAGGCGCAAAATCGGCATGTAGCTACTTTTTAATATATTTCACTTCGGGCAGAGGCGCAAAATCGGCATCTTGTGTCCATAGCGTGGCTTGATAGGCGCGGGCCGTGGCTAAAATCAAGCTATCCGCCATGGGGATTTTTAAGGTGGCGGAGATTTTGGCCGCACTCAGAGCGATGGAACTGGTTAACTCTACCACCTGCCCTTGTTGCATGGCAGCGATAGCTTGCCAAGCCTCATTTTCATCACGTTGTTGCAAAATACGTTTGAACACTTCATACAAGCTAATGACTGGCACAATCAGTTCGTCTGTATTTTCAATCATTGGGGCGAAAAAATCAGCGTTAGGAGCATCAGCAAAATATTCCAGCCAGCCCGACGAGTCGACCACATTCATATTCTATCTCCTGCGCGGTCAATGTTGGTCTCAATGCCTTTAAGAAAGCCGCGTAATTGAGGCAGCGGTTTTAAGGGGATTAAGATAAGTTGATTTTCAAATTGAATCATTTGAAACTTTTGACCTGGTTGTAATTGCAACGATTGCCGAATGGCTAGGGGAATGGAGATTTGAAATTTTGATGAAATAGTAACGATGGGTGATTTTTTGAACGGGTCAATCACGTCCTGTTGTGGATACATGGTTTCTTGGGTAGTTATGTTAGTCATCATCAATTTCTCCTATGATTACTAAAGATAAAATCAAAAATGTTCATGGGTTCACCTCGTTGGATTGGTTAAGTGGGTCAGTCGGTGAGGGATGGTCAGCGGCTGAGAGGGTTGGGTTGGCTACCGCGACGGGGGGGACTCGGAAGGGCGCGGAGGCACGGAATCGATGTTCGGGGTAGCGTTGTTAGCTATATTCTGTGATAACAGTTAAGTTATTGATATGCTGAAAATCTTTGGGGTTGTGAGTAATTAACGGTAAGTTATACCACACCGCCGTAGCCGCCACCCAAGCGTCCTCACTGGAAATGGGCAAGCCAACATTACGGCGTTCCGCGCGTACCTTCGCCCAGGTACGGCACAGTTCAATATCAAACGGTAAAATCACATGGCGCGCTAAAATCTGTTCCAATTCAGTGACGCGGCGTACACCCCATTCGTAAAATGTCGCCCATTGATATAACTCGGCGACGGTCATGAAGGATAGAGCTAAAATTTGACCACGCACATGAGGTTCATACAATTTTTGCCGTGTGTCTTGCTTTAAGATGAAGGAGACAATATTGGTATCAAGCAAAACGGTGTTCATTGTGGCTGCTCACCGAGTTGACGTTGCGTTTGGGTAAAAGCAATGAAATCATCAGCCGTTTGGTCAGACGGCCATGACGACATGGCTAATTCATTAAGGTTAGTGATAGGTTGTCCATGTTGTTCCTGAATATGTTCGGCTAAGGATTTGGCCTGCCAAAAAGAGGAGGTCATTTGGGGTGAGGGTTCACTCAATTTGAACAGGTTGGTAATTTGCTTAATGAGCCACTCTAACAAGCGGAGTTGTTCGGCTAAAGAAAGTTGTTTGATAATGGTCATCGCTTGATTAAACATTACAGTTGTTTGCATAAAATCCTCCTGTGATTATTGTGGCATTGGTTAAATCTAAAGTCAAACAGGCTCATGGGTTCACCTCGTTAGGTTGGTTAAGTGGGTCAGTCGGTGTGGTCAGAGGCTGAGTGGGTAGCGGTTGTCTAAAGCAATTTGTTTAACTTCTGTAATACCTCAATCATAGTTAGGTCAGGTAAGGTATCAATCAACTCGGCTTGGCGGGCGCGCCAATCTAAACTTTTCACTTGGTCAGCTAAAATTGCTCCCGTTATGGCTAATCCTGCGGGAACAAGGACTTCAAAAGGGTAGCCTTTAATTTGGTTGGTGATAGGGCAAAAAATAGCCAAGCCCACTTTTTGGTTATAAGCAGTGGGAGATAACACGACTGCGGGGCGGCGGCCTGCTTGTTCATGTCCCGCTTGAGGGTTGAAAGTTAGCCAAACCACATCACCTCGTCGCGGAACGTAATTTTTATCTACCATGCTTCTTGCCCTACTGCCAAGCCTGTGTTAATTTCGGAGTGAAGGTTATCGGGCGTGATTTGGGCTAGAAGTGACTCAAGGCTATTACTCTCATCAGTTTCAGCGGCTTCAATTTTTTGGGGCGGGCGGAGCATTGACGGGGTAATGGTTTCGGTTCGCTGTAAACCTAAAAGGAATTGCAACAGCAAGGTGATTAAATCAAATTGCTCTTGGGGTGATAAAGTTAAAAAGGTGTTTATAATGGGCTGTAATTTGGGTGATAGCGTTGTTTGCATAAATATGAGTCATCGGCTGAGGGGGGTGGCTACCGCGAAGGGGGACTCGGATGGGCGCGGAGGCGCGGAAGTCGGTCATTATAGGTTTACATCTTCAATGGATTCGAGAATTTGTTTGACAATTTTAGGGTGTAAAATTTTACCCGCATGAAAGGGGACAACCACCCTAAATTGTCCTTTAAGATAAATACGGTGGCTCCCTTTGCTACGGTTAAGTTCAAAACCTGCTTGTAAAAGCATGGTTTCGGCTTCTTGGGCGGTCAGGCGAAGTTGCTTAGGCAAGGGCAACCTCCAATGTGCGGGTGAAGACCGTTTTATTAAGTAATTGTTGTTTTTCAACCAAAGTCAATGTTTCTAAATATAGTTCAATCGCTTCTTGGATGTTCGCCATGATTTCATCTAACGAATCACCCTGAGATTGACAGCCTGGTAGCTCAGGGGCATAGGCGTAGTAGCCCGCCTCATCTTGTTCGATAATTACCATGATTTTGTAGGACATGGGTATCTCCTGTCATTATGATTACTTTGGCTAAAGATAAAGTCAAAAAGGGTCATTATATCACCTCGTTAGGTTGGTTAAGTGGGTCAGTCGGTGAGGGAGCTACAACACCCCCCGTTGCCGCAAATAGGGTAACACCTTCTGCTCAAGCGGCCACTCCGCCACCAATTGAGCATACGTTGCGCCCCGCCCCGCGCACACTCGTTGCAACTCAGCGCACCACCGCCGCACCCGCAACCGATATTGCGCTAATGTTGCTTCATCAAAATAAAAGGGCAGACTCTCGGCGGTTTCTAAATCACGCAAATCAAAATCACCCTCAAAGGTTGGGGTGAGTTCTTGCGCCGTCAGCAAATGAATGACTAAAACTTGCCAACGGGGGGGAGTAAGATAACGCAATCCCTCAGCCAACGGCTCAACGGCTGGCTCACCACTGCGCGGGTCAACGGTATCTAGCAAATCGGAGAGCAAAATAAGCAAGCCACCATTAGGGTGGTTACGGGCATAGTTGGTGAGACTGGCAGTCAAATCTACGGCGGGGCGATTGGTTTGGTCATTCACCTCAACTGGCTCCATATCCGTGATAAATTGCAAGGCGCGAATGGTTTGACGTTTGCCCTGCGTGGGGCCAAAACTCTCGCCCAATGTTTGGTCAAAGGGCGTAATATAAAGTCGTTCACCACCCGCCAACCCCAAATAGCTCAATGCCCCCGCCAATTGACGCGCCCCATGCCACTTGCTAACGGTAGCTAACGGGTCTCGCCATGACATCGAGGGGCTACGGTCTAACAATAAATGCAGGTCAAGCCGTTGGGTGGCCTCGCCGAGTTTTACAAAAAGTTCATCATGGCGCGAGTAGGCGTTCCAATCCACATGACGCAAATCATCGCCCATCGTATATGAACGGTGGTCGCTAAAATCCAGGGCGGGGCGCAAATTACGGCTGCGCCGTTCCCCCATCATGTGGCCGCGCAACCACGGGGCGGAACGGTAGCTTAATTTCTCCAGTCGCCGTAAGAACGCGTCATCAAATAATGGCGGCGGGGCGGCAGGTTTTGGTTTAGGCTCACGGTTGAAAAAACGCATAGTGAGTGATGAGTTATGAGTTATGAGTTATGAGTTTTTCACTCATAACTCATCATTCATAACTCATTTACCGAAGTTACGAGCAACATCTAGCAACATGGCCTGCATTTCTTTAGCGAGTTGGTCAATGTAGGCCACATGCACTTGTCCGTTACTGCTACGAGCCTTAAGCAATTGGCTCATCTTCTGGCCGAGCGCATCGGCAAAGGGTTTGAGGGTGGCTTGATTATCCTCCGCCACGACGCGGGCGTGATAGATGGACGCAAAAGTGTTGCCATTCAGCATGGCATCCACCATAGCATTGGCTTGGTTATGAACTTGGGCTGATTTTTGTGGGTCAATCATGGGGAATTTTCCTTAAATTGCTAATTTATATTGCATTACAAATAAGCAAACCTTCAGGTTTGCTTATTTGTAATGCAATAAACCTAAAGGTTTGCACTCCAAAATAGTTTAGAGTCATCAATAACTTTGTGGCTTGGTAAAACATCTGTTAAAATGAACGCAACCTAATCAAACCGAGATACAATAATTATGACACATTATGCCACTGAAACCATTGAAATCCAAGCCTCACCTGAAGAAACATGGCAAGTTTTAACAAACTTACACCGTCTGCCTGAATGGTATGTTCCCGCCCAACGAATTGAAGTTTTAACGGAGGGTGCAGTCCGCGTCGGTTGGCAATTTAATCTCATGGTCAAAACCTTGCCAGGGATTGTGTTAAAAGCACTCGGCACAGTGAAAGAGTTTGACCCCTTTAGCCGCGTCATCACGTGGCATGGGCAAACCCTCGGCATTGCGGGCGATAGTCGGTGGCAAGTCAAGGCCACACCCAATGGCTACGCGCAGATTAACCACACCTTTGAGGGAGAAGGTTGGCTCATGTTCATGTCCCAAAAATCAGGCCGCAACCGCCTGACGGTGCAAAAACGGTTGGCGAACCTTAAAAAGCTGGTAGAAATAAGAAATGAGAAGTAAGAAATGAGAAACAAGAATTTTCTCACTTCTCATTTCTTACTTCTCATTTCTTACTCCATGCCCGTAAAATATCGCCGTATTACGTCCCGCTTTTCCCAGGGATAGCTCAGTGGGTCGGGGCCAAGTTCCTCATTATTGCCGCGTGGTCGGGCAAAGGGCGAGTCTTTGGTTTGCTTATCGCCCGCTTTAGCGTTAAGGTCAGCAGGTTGTAATACATGGTCAGAGGGTGGCGTATCTTCATCTACCGTCACATCTAACGGCTCACCCTCCACGCCCAGCCGTTCTTGCTCAGTGGGCTGCCCCATGCCGTCTCCCTCTTGGCCAGGCTGCATGCCCGCCTCAAGTTCCCCCTGGTCAGCCTCACCCACCGTCCCCGTTGCCTCAACCGTTGGCATGGGCGCGGCAGTGGCAGAACTGCCAGGCGTAGCTTCGGGTGTGCCAGGGTTAGATTCGCCCCCTTCATTCGGCTCATCTTGCGAGTCGGAAGGTTCAGGTTGCCCCTCCGCCTGCGGCCCCGCCATTTCTTCCTGTTGCTTTGCCAAACCATCAAGCTGCTCGGCCAAATCATCTAAGGCTTGCCCCGCCTGCCCTGGCATGCCACTATTTAAGGCCGCGCCTGCCGATTGTAACGGTGAGGTTAAGCTCGGTGTCCCTGCGCCCATCGCTTGCGCCGCGCCTTGCAACGCTTCGCCTAAACTCTCTTGGGCTTCAGACGACATTTGCTCTAGCTGGTCAGCCAAACCACGTACCGCCTGCGCCGCCCCCGCCATATCGCCCTGGTCTAACGCCTCCGCAATTTCACGCGTCATGGCATCATCTCGTAAGGCATCGGCCAATTCTTGTAATGCCTGCTGCACCTGCTCAGGGCTAAGGTCGGGTGGCTGTTGAAAGGGTGGCGGAAAAAGTTGCGGGTCAGGCGGAATTAACTCTTCGGCGCGCGGCTCAACCCATGAAGCAGGCAACTCAATCGCCGTCGCATTTGGCACACGCATGGTGAGCGCGTCGGCCATGAGCAGCGCACTAAATAAGGCCGTCACCGCAATGAGGGCTTCAATCTCTAACCAAAGGCTAAAGTTGAGCAAGCGCACGCGGCGATATAACTGGGCGGTCAATTGGCTGACTTCATGAAATAACCGTTGGCTGATGGGGTTTTCACTTTGAGCCGCCGATTTTTGGCTCACTTCCCACGCCGTAATCAAACGGGCTTGAAACCCTAGCCGATACTCTAGCCGTTGCACCATGTAACTTAGTGTTATGGGACGGAGTGACCATAACAGCGACAACCCCGCCACGCCCAACATTAAAGGCAACCATAATAGCCATGAAACAGCATAATTAAACCACATATAACTAACCATGACCACAACGGGAACAAGTAAAGCCAGCCAAGTGGTTCGCACCAAGCCGCGTATGACGCGACGTTGCCAAAAAGCGAGGCGCAATCGCCCCAAAGCACGCGGCCATGAAGGTAACAATACGTCAGATTTCATTGAAATTCAACCTCCAATGGTGGCGCGGTCAGCCGAGTAATCAGGCGGTGCAACCAGTTTAACAAAAATAACGCGCCACCCACACTTAATAGAAAATAGGCTAAATAACTTTGGCGATTGGTAGCCTCTTGTAACAATACCAGTCCCTCCGCCACGCCTGCGCTATCATTCAGGGCTTGCAAGCGAATCGTTGCCTCATAAAGCTGCTCTTCCGCCTCAAAAAATCGCCAATATTCCATTAAATAGCGACCATGTTCCAATTGCAACCACGCCTCTTGTCCCATTTGGGCGCGTGACAGGTAGGTTTCAATTTCACCAATACGCCCATGAAAGCCCACGCGATTGTATGCCGCCACTGCCGCTTGACCTTTCGTAATTGTTAAATCGTAATTTCCCGCTAACAATGCCGCCCGACTTTCATCAGCCAAAATAGCCGCCTGTTGCCCCGCCGTTGCCCGACTGAGCAAGGCTTTGGCTTGGGCAAGGGTTTCAGTTTGATTAGTCGTCTCTAACAACGTAATAATGTCAGTTAATTCCGTTTTGCCATCACTATACGCCCCGCGATTCACCAAATCAGTCACGCGGCCTAAGTCATAATTATAAACCGCGTTAATTTTCCAGCGACTCTCAAAATAACTCGGCAAATAATTGAGCCATTCCCGTTCCAATTCCTCCGCCGAGGTATCATAAACCTTTTGTAAGGCGGTGCGATAACCCGTTTCAGTGGCGATAGCTTGCAAAAATTCAATCAATTTAGGAAAACCATAACGGTCTACTAAAAATGAAACCACTGCCAAACTTTGCGGATAAGCCACTTGCGGGTCACTGTAAGTTTCGCGGGCTTGGTCTAACTCCGCCCACGTCAGCAGCCGTTTTTGCTCAAAGGCCAATTTAAGGACGGCGGGGTCATATGCGGCTTGTTGATAACTATTCTTTTCTAAATATTGAGCAACGCCCTCCTGAAAACCCGCCGTTAAGTTACCGTCAGAGAGTTGCGAGGCGAATAAATGGGTAAATTCATGCCGCATGTTGTTAACGAGGTCATCATCAGTCAACTTTTCCGTGCGCGGCAAGGCCACCGCCACCTCTTCACGACTGTTCAACGAGTGAGCAATCACCCCCGTCAAATATTCCGCCAACGGGTTGACCACAAAATAACTCTGCTCAGTGGGAAAAAGACGCAAATTGACAGGCGTTTTAAGTTCCACCTTAAAAACTTTTGCAAGGTCACTGTATAGCCCATCTATAAACTTAGCATAACGTTCGGCCTCCGCCACACCACAAAAAGGGCAAGGTTTGGTTTGATTATCCTGAGTTATTGAAACTGCATAAACAATAATAAATTTATTCGTTGGCAATTGTTGCCAAATAACCACCTCTGGCGCGGGGTCTTCATCCGCCCAACTTATCACAGGAGAAGCCAATAATAATAAAGTTAAGCTAATACTCAAGAAAAATTTTCGCATGGTAAGAAATTAAGCGGCCATCGGTAACACAACTTTTTTGCTGACCGCTAAATACTCCTGATTCAACCCTTCATACCAAT